>JAJYFA010000259.1 GCA_021790995.1 Acidobacteriota bacterium | reverse complement strand
CCAAAGCCATCAAATTCGTTCGCGAATTGCGGGCCATGGGTTGCCGTTTTGCGCTCGATGACTTCGGCACGGGGACCAATTCCCTGAAGAATCTGACGAACCTGCCCGTCGATCACATCAAGATCGATGGCAGCTTCGTCACCGACATTCTCAGCAATCCCCAGTCGCTGGTCATGGTTCGCGCGATCGTGAGTCTCGCGCGGGACCTCGGTATTGGTACGGTCGCAGAGTACGCCGAGAACAAGCGGATCATAGAACGATTGCGTGACCTCGGCGTACAGTACGCACAAGGGTACGGGGTGGAAAAACCGCGTACTTTCAAGGACGTGTTGAACGAATTGAGTGTGCGCGAATCACAGAAAAACGCAGCCCTGGGCCGTGAGATTTAGGTCAAGCGGTCGTAGCGCGCTTCGATTCTCCCGGCACGTCAGATCGTCGCATCTTTCTGGCACCCGATATGTTGTTGATCGATGCCTGGAGGGGGAAGCGACCCCAGATTGATCTGGGAAGGTTTCATGGTTTGAGGCACCGACTTTGCGTGGTGAGTTTTCAACGTCAGCTGGTTGGGACGACCGCTCCTATCCTCCGTGCCTCTGGCGTTGGATACCGCAGCACAAGATAACCGAGCGTGCGACCGCCCTGGAGCTCAAGGGAGAGAGGGCGGCCGGCGGCCTTTGGCAGAACTTGCGCCTGTGGTACTGGCTGACGCTCGGCGCGGGGTCGCTGCTCGCGGCCGCCTGCGCCGCCTTGATTTTCGTGGTGATGCATCGTCCTGCCGCCCCGCCCATTCCCCACATGGCCGCGACGATTACCGAGACCAATGGCCAAGTCGGGTGGACGGCGACGATGGACATCGGCAAGGCGCGCATGATCGTGGTGCCGGAGGTTCCGCGGCCGATGCAGTCCGGCCGAAAGCCCGAGCTTTGGCTGATCCCCCCGCGCGGTCGGCCCATCGCCGTTAGCCCGACTTCGCCGATTCGCCCTCGAGTTTTACCCTGGGCGAGCGGTCGGTGACGACAAATCATGCACTTGCGCGCGTGCCGGGGCCGGGAATAGCTGTAGTGAAGACCTTGGTGCTGGTCAGCGTGGCGGCGGTGAGCATAATGGATTCCCGTCATGTTCCTGCGCGCCACAATCCGCAAGAAGGACGGTAAAGAGCACACGTACTACAGCGTGGTGGAGAACAAGCGCCTCGGGGACGGGCGTGTGGTGCAGCGACACGTACTGTATCTTGGAGAGATCAACTCTTCGCAGCAACGTGCGTGGCGCAAGTCGATTGAGGTGTTTGATGAAGCGCGGCCGCAAGCACCGCGGACGATCGCGCTGTTTCCCGAGGATCGCTACGAGGCAGCACTCGGGGAGGAAGACGTGGTTCGCTTGCGTCTTTCGCAGATGCGGCTCGAGCGGCCACGGCAGTGGGGTGGGTGCTGGTTGGCGATTGAGTTGTGGCGGGAACTGGGACTCGATGCGTTCTGGGCAGCACGTCTGCCGCCCTCGCGTAAAGGCACGTGCTGGGACGATGTACTGCTGATCCTTGTGGTGTACCGATTGCTCTCGCCTGGCAGCGAATGGCGTCTGCATCGAGAGTGGTATGGAAGAAGCGCGCTGGCGGATCTGCTGGATACGGATGAAGTCATCGATACGCACGCACTTTACCAGTGCCACGATCTGCTGCTCGAGCACAAGGCGGCGCTGTTTGATCATCTGGTCTCGCGGTGGCGCGATCTGTTCAACGTCAGCTTCGATGTGCTGCTCTACGACCTCACGTCAACTTACTTTGAATCCGATCCGCCGCTGTCGGAGTCCGACAAACGGCAGTTCGGTTACTCGCGTGATAAGCGCTCGGATTGCGTGCAAGTCGTGATCGCGCTCGTTGTCACGCCAGAAGGATTTCCGCTCGCCTACGAGGTGCTCCCGGGCAATACTGCCGACAAAACGACGCTGAAGGACTTTCTCGCACGGATCGAACGCCAGTACGGCAAAGCACGGCGGATTTGGGTCATGGACCGCGGCGTCCCGACCGAGGAGGTGCTCGAACAGATGCGCATGAGCGATCCGCCAGTGCAGTACCTGGTCGGCACGCCCAAGGGGCGTTTGACGCAGCTGGAGGGCGCGCTGCTTGCGAAGTCTTGGCAGCAAGCCCGGCCCGAAGTACGCGTGAAACTCTTGGCTCAGGAGCAAGAACTCTACGTCTTCGCCGAGAGCCGCGACCGCATCGCCAAGGAGCGCAGCATGCGCCGCCGCAAGCTGAAGTGGCTGTGGGCGCGCTTGAGGCAACTCTCGCAGATGAACCTCACGCGCGAAGCGCTGCTGATGAAGCTGGGCGCCGCACAGAGTAAGGCGCCGGCTGCCTGGCGGCTCGTGACCGTCGAGATGGCCGTTGATGGCGCCTCGTTTGGGTTTTGGCTCAACCGCAGGAAGCTACGCGAGGTGCGCCGGCGGGAAGGTCGCTACCTGCTGCGCACGAACCTGACCGAATCCGATCCGGCCAAGCTTTGGGAATACTACATACAGTTGGTCGCGGTGGAGGAGGCGTTCAAAACGCTCAAAGGGGATCTGTCGATCCGACCGATCTTCCATCAGTACGAACGACGCATCGAGGCGCACATCTTCATCGCCTTCCTCGCGTACTGTCTGCATGTGACCCTCGGACATCGGCTCAAACATCTGGCTCCGGGGCTGACCACCCGTAGCGCGCTGGAGAAATTCTCCGCCGTGCAGATGATCGACGTGCGCATCCCCACCGCAGACAAACGCGAGCTGCTGCTCATGCGCTACACGCAGCCGGAGGCCGAACTGCGGTTGCTGCTCGATCGGCTGAAGCTCACTCTGCCGCCGCAGCCACCACCGAAAATCACCGCCGCCCAGGCCGCGACCGCCGTCCCCGTGTAGTGCAGACCTTTGGGGGTCGATCCCAGAGAAATCAACTAGTTATCCCTGGCCTATCCCTCGAATCCGCGAAGTCGGGTTAGCCTAATTTCCGCGCCCGCGCC
>JAJYFA010000103.1 GCA_021790995.1 Acidobacteriota bacterium | reverse complement strand
CGGCTTTCCGAATCGATCAGGAAATTTCCGGAGGCGACGATTTTCTCGCCGGGTTTGAGGCCGGCCAGCACCACGGTTTGTCCGTCGAACTGATCGCCGATCTTGATGTCCCTCGGCTCAAAATAGCCATTCGGCTTGGCGATGAAGACCACCTGCCGCGTCCCGGAATTGAGCACGGCTTCGCTCGGCACAAGGGTTTGGGTTCCGTAGTCCACGTTGAGTTGTACATCGGCGTACATGTCGGGCTTCAACTCATACCCGGGATTTGGGAACTCAAGACGGACTTTGATGGTCCGGGTCTTTGGATCGAGGGTCGGATAGATGTAAGTCACCTTTCCGCGATATGTTCTGCCAGGAAAGTAGCTGAGTTGCATTTGTGCTGTCTGCCCCAAATGGACATACGGCGCTTCGTACTCGAAGATGTCCACGTAGACCCAGATGGTAGAAAGGTCGGCGATATCGTAAAGATCGGTCTCCGGCGTCACATAAGCCTGCTCATAGGCGTTCCGCGTCATCACGAAGCCGTTGATCGGCGAATAAAGTGTCATCGTCCGCGCAGCTTTTCCGCTGGTTTCAAGCTGTTGGATTTGCGTGTCGCTGATGTCCCACAGCCGCAATCTGTCGCGGGTCGCGTTCAGGAGCGAGTCCGCCTCGGAAGAGACATCGGTGTAGGGAGTCTTCGCCAGATACTGCTGGCCCTTGCGGGCGATCAAATACTCCTGCTCGGTAGAGACAAGATCCGGACTATACAGCGTGAACAGTGGCTGGCCTTTCTTCACCAGCTTGCCGACATAATTGAGATAGACGTTCTCGATCCAGCCGGCGACCTTTACATGGACGCGGGATATCTTTTCGTCGTCCATTTGCAGTAGTCCTACCGTGCGGATCGTCCGCTTCAGATGAGCGCGGCGAACCGTCGTATAGGTCACGCCGATCTTTTGCTGGGTGGCTGCGTCAAGCACGACCGTTCCCGGAGTCATGTTCTGCATGTCCGCCGTCTGGCCGCCGGAGCTGCCCGGCATAGTCATTCCGGGCATGTTGCTCGCGCCCTGATTGGGCTCGGCGGTGTTTCCCTGAGGCTGTTTGCCTGACATGTCCATACCCGGCATGTTGCCCACGCTGCTGGACTGCGAGGGTGCCTGCCTCGGCGCCGGTCCTGCGCTCTGAGACGCGGCCAATGCCTGTTTGCGAACCGCATACCAATACGCGGCCCCGCCTCCAAGCAGGATTCCGGCAACCAGCAACCCAATTCCGATAACCAGCGCGCGTGCCGTCAAAGTAAGTTTCATGACTGTTCCTTCCTATTCCGTCAAATCGGTGTTGACCAGCGGCTCCATCTGTGCCAGCGCGGTCTCGTAGTCGCTCAGTTCCTGGTAGTAGCCGACCTCGTAGTTCAGTACGTATACGAAGTTCTCGAGCATGGAGAGGAAATCCACTTTGCCCACTTCATACGCCGACATCGAGGATTCCAGCGCCAGCGACGATTGCGGGACAATCGCTTTCGAGTAAAGATTCATCAGATTCCGCGCCGCGGTTGCCGCCAGATATTGCTGCTTGATTTCAAAGTTGACTTCGGTCAAGCGATCGTCGAGTTCGCGGCGGGCGGCATTCAGTCCGTGACTGGCCTCGATCACTCCTTCGCGCTGTTTGCTGTGGAAGAAAACTGGGATGTTCACGCCGACCATGACGCCGTGCATGTCCGGCAAATCGGGGCGCTGTTCATAGCTGTAAGCCACATCGAAGTCCGGCTTGTAAGCCTTCTGCGCCAGATCCACCGCGTATTGATTGCTCTCGATCATGCGCTTGTCGCGTTCGAGGCCAGGATCATTTGCATGCGCCATCGCATAGAGGTCATCGAGAGTGTCATGAAAGTCTGCCGCCTTCACTGGCGCGGGCGATGGCAGCGGAGATTCGGGGTCGCGGTAAAGCAGGGTGTTCAGACGGGCACGCGACGTGTCTTGTTCCTGCTCAAGGACGATCAGCTTCTGATCGATCCGTGCTACCTCGATCTGTGCGCGGAGCACGTCCTGCTGAATGCCCTTGCCGACTCGATATCGCGCTTCTGCTATGTTCTCCAGTTTCTGGAGCAGATCTTTATTTTTTTGCGTGATCTCGATCGCCTTGGTGTCATAGAAGTACGCGTAATAGGCCGTTTTCACTTCGACTACGACCTGGCGTTCTGTTTGCTCGTACTCCCACCGTCCCGCTTCAGCTTCCCGGTCGGCGATCTTGCCACGCAAGCTTAACTTGCCGGGAAATGGCAATGCCTGGCTTACGGTCAGCCCCCGGTAACTCGATGGATCGCCCTGCTGGACACTGAACGGAGTAATGTTCCCCATCCATCCGCCGGAAACCATCGGATCCGGCAGCGAGCGGGCCTGGGGAGCGCGGGCCCGCTGCGCCTGAAATCGCTCTGCCGCGCTCTTGATGCCAGGATTCCGCGCCAGAGCAATCGCCACCAACTGCTGGAGCGTGATCTCCTGGCCTGTCAGTGTGTTGTCTTGAGCCGCTGGCCCGGACGGGATGCTGGCCGGCACAGATGGCTTTGTTGCAATTGAATTGGCGACAGGAGCATCTACGGTTCCGGAGGCGTTCGGAGGCGCCTGCGCTCCGGCTGACGCGACGCCCAGCAGCATTGCTCCAGCCAGGAGCCACGAAAATGATCCCAAGCGGCTATTCATGGTGGCCTCCCGCCACGCCGGCTTCAGTTTCGCGCGTCGTGGTGACTGTTGGTCTGTTCGCCGATTCGCTGTGCGCGAAGATCTCGTCGGATGCCCAGTCGAGCAGCTTGCTGGAAAGCGGCGCCTTGAGGTCGAAGGTATAGGTATCCCGATATCCGAAAACAAACAGGTGATACGGGTCTGGATTGGAAAGAGTCTGAAGATCGGTCCAGCGCCAGCTCCGGCTGTCGTCTTTCGAAGAGGTCAAATAATCGATCCCATCCTGCCGGATGCGCAACACGCCGTTCGTGCCGGAGGCGATCGCACGGTGACGGACCGGAATCGTGGCGATCGCCGGAGCGTCTGGATCGGGATCCGCATTCTGCGAGGGCTGCGCGACAGCTTCCGCAAGCTCAGCCGCTACGGCCGGGGGTACGGCCTGCGCCAGGATAAACCGGTAGGTGCGCTGGCCAGGCCGATGCAGGCTGCGATTGAGATAGGTTTTGAGCGTAAGGCGATGAGGTGCGAGGAAAACAGTGTGTATTTCCTCGAAAGTCCATCGACGGCTCCGTCCCTTGCTGGAGCGAAACTCTACTCCATTCTGGTCGATCAGAATATCTCCGTGATCGCCCGGCATGAGATCGGCGCGATGTATTCGCGCGGGGCTTTCCCAACGGAGCGAGGCCGCCACGGGATGATCCGGCGGCGAAGCGGGCTGTCGCGCTGCCTGCGTGGCCATCGGAATCCCGCTCAGCGTTATGGCGATTGCCGACAAGATGATGACGCTCTTGTATTGTGTCCAAATTCTAGAAGGCATAAGCAGAATCTCCGTGCTCAGGATACTTCGCTCTTCATTGCGAGCAGAAAAGATACGTTTTTTGTGCGAGCACTTATGGTTCACTTGCAGAGAACAGAGTCAGAGTCTCGGAACGGTGGTGCGAGACTCCCAGAGGCAGGAAGAAGGGAGCTAGATCAGAAACGTGCAGAGAGAAGCGCGAGATGACAGGGAGAACGGTGGCCCCTTGGGCAGCGGCATCAGTCCGCGGTTCTCTTCAACCACGATGAATACATTGAGGGACTGGCTGTGCAGTGCCGCAATATTCGACCGGTTTTCTGTCGCCGTTTGTACAGCGAACGGGATTGTTCTATGAGACGTTGTGCAGCACGCCGGCCTCGTAATTTCCGGCCCCGTCCGGGTAGCGAGTTTCGCACCTGCCGGCGTCGCCATCATCGGACACTCCGAACTGCAGCACTTCATGGAGTGTATCGCCTGGCGGCAGGGCGCCACAGCCAGTACGGGCATCGCCGTAAGAGCTACGAGCAAAGCCGCGACGAATTTGGCGAATCGCCTCATCTATGTGACCCCATGATTCCGATCGCTGTTACTGGCCGTCTGTGATATAGATCACTCGCTCCTTCATGCCCTGCCAGCTCAGGCATCGAAGGCCGCGAGGACGGCTCCAGTTTGTCCAATCCGGCGTCGGAAAAGATGATGAGGACGTGTGGGTCATGCTCTGGATGCTGGACAAGCCACCGCATCATGATCGGTTGGGTACGTGGCGCCAAATTCTCCCGCGACACAGCCCGCGATATCCGCTGCGCACGACGGCTTGGCCCCGGCTTAGTTGGCTGCCCGGTCCTGCTGCCGCTTATAGGATGGTTCCTCACCGGCAGGTGGAAGGCGGACAGAGTGGTCGTGTGCGTCATGCGCCACACTAGAAGCATCTGGCCTGCCATTCCCTCAAATCCAGTAAATGACTCCAGAAATGAACTCTTACCGGGCGTTGCACGCTCACTTGCTCCGAGCGGTTTTAGCCTCGTTGCCTCATTTCGGGCAGCCGTTGGATCATTCAAGGCAATCCACTATGGCGCTTACGAGGACGTTTTCAGGACAAGGCGCTTTCAAAGGCCGGATTCAGCAACGGCCGCAATCGTGGTCATGACTCACTGTCTCCGAGATGGCCGATGTGAGATGTTGAAGTGCAGAACCCAAATTGCCGCCACGATAGGCGAAGATAGGTTCAGGAGGAGGCGTTCGTGAATGCCAGCGGTCAGCGACGTTTGCGCGCAGCCGCCCTCATCTGCGCCATCGTGGTGGTATCTCTGCTGCACTACCTCACGCCAACCAGCCACGTCCTGCTCCACCCTCTACTTCAGCGTGCTTACTACATACCCATCCTTCTGATGGCCTTGTGGTTCGGATGGCGTGGCGGTCTCCTCGCAGCGGCAATTGCCGGAATTCTGTACATTCCCCACATTGCGATGGCGTGGGGATCGAACGAGGAGTACAGCCTTGCGCAGTACGTCGAAATCGGCATGTTCTTTGTCATAGCCCCTTTGATCGGTATACTTGCCGACGTCGAACGCGGGCAGAAGCAAAAAATTCAGGAAACCGCTGTCAAATTGAGCGAGACCTACGCCCAACTCCAAGCTTCCATCGAACAGGTCCGCCGCGCCGACCGCCTCTCGGCACTCGGAGAACTGTCCGCAGGCTTGGCGCATGAGATTCGAAATCCGCTTGGCGCGCTGGAGGGTGCAGTACAGATCCTGCAGCGGCCGCAACTGCCGTCAGAGACCCGCCAGGAATTCGCGGAGATGGCGGGCAAAGAGGTCGGCCGCCTCAAATCGCTTCTCACGCAATTTCTGGACTTCGCCCGGCCACAACCGCCCCAGCGTATCCTCACTAATCCTGCCATACTGCTGAACTCGATTGCCAGCCTGGCAGCCGAGACGGCCAAGCTGGCCCAGGTCGAAATCCGTGTCGAAGGATTGGAGACTAAGCCGATTGCAATCGACTCAGAGCAGATCAGGCAGGTGCTGCTCAACCTCGTTCTCAATGCAGTTCAGGCCATGCCGGACGGTGGCCGGATTCTCTTGCGATCGCGTCAGGAAAGAGAGTCCATTCTTCTGGAGGTTGTGGATCAGGGACCGGGAATTGCTTCAGAAAATATCGAACGGATCTTCGATCCCTTCTTTACGACCCGGCCCACGGGCACGGGACTTGGTCTCTCAATTGCTCACCAGATTGTGCATGCCCATGGAGGGGAACTGTCAGTCTGCAATAATCCCGACCGCGGTGCCACATTCACCATCATCCTGCCTCTGGGAGTCGCTCTGCCAGATGCGAGCCCGAATGTGAAGGTTCTCGAATGACGAAACCGACGATTCTGATTGTCGACGACGATCCTAGCCAGCGCCGCTTGATTGAGTTCTGGCTTCAGGAAGACGGTTACCGCACGGTCACGGCCGACGACGGCATAGCAGGATTGCGCGCATTTGAGCAGCACCTTCCCGCTCTGGTCATCACCGATGTGCGCATGCCGGGCATGAGCGGCCTCGATTTACTGGTACGGATTAAGGGCGATAACCCGGATATCCCCTTCATTCTGATTACAGCGTTTGCTACCGTGGACGATGCGGTAGAGGCCATGAAACTTGGCGCAGCCGACTACATCCTCAAGCCTCTCAAGCCCGATGAGGTTAAACTCAGCGTGGGCCGGGCCCTCCAGCAAAAGGAGCTAGTGGATGAAAATCGGCGACTCCGCGACTTCGCTGGCGACAGTTTTCGATTCGAGAGCATCCTCGCCCAATCTCGCCGTATGCGCGGCATTCTCGAAATCGCAGCGCAGGTCGCAAGGCGCGATTCCACCGTGCTATTGACAGGCGAGTCAGGAACGGGCAAAGAACTGCTCGCCAAAGCCATCCACCAAAACAGCCTTCGAGCGGACAAGCCTTTTGTTACCGTGAATTGCGGAGCCCTCCCAGAGAGTCTTGCGGAGTCAGAGTTATTTGGCCACCGCAAAGGTTCCTTCACCGGCGCCATCGCGGATCGGACTGGCAAGTTCGAGGCTGCCAATGAGGGTACGATTTTTCTGGACGAGGTTGGCGAGCTCACGCTTTCCCTCCAGGTAAAGCTGTTGCGGGTGATCCAGGAGCGGGAGATCGACAAAATTGGCAATGCGCACTCAATCAAGGTGAATGTGCGTATCCTCGCCGCCACGAATCGGAACCTGAAAAACCTTGTCGAGGACGGACAGTTCCGCGAAGATCTCTACTACCGGCTGAGTGTCGTAACTATCGAAGTGCCTCCGCTTCGCGAACGGCGGGAAGATATACCCTTGCTTGTACAGCACTTTGCGAAGCAGTTCTCCGAACGCTACGCGATTCCGGGTTTGACCCTCACAGATGAAGCTTTGGAGAAATTGGCGCAATACAACTGGCCCGGCAATGTCCGTGAACTGCAGAACGTGATCGAACGAGTTTCGGTTCTGACGCGAAGCGATAAAATCGGCGCCGACGAACTGCCCCCCGAAATTCGGAACTCTTCGTCCCGGATCGCTAACATCAGCCTCAAACTTCCGGAAGAGGGCATCGACCTCGAACAGGTTGAGAAGGAGATTTTACTTCAGGCTCTCGAAAGACACTCCTGGAATCAGAGCCAGGCAGCAAGATACCTCAACATAAGCCGGAAGACGCTCATCTACCGGATGGAGAAATTCGCTCTTCAGTCTCCAGTTCCTGAAAGCTCGCAGTCACATCATGATCGAGTCTGATTGCGTCCGGCAACATAGAACCGTCGCGCTGCATTTGCGGAGATTCGTCGCCGCGCCACGGCGTCGATTCTGCTCCATTCGGTCAGCGATCCTCGCTTAACGAAACTGGACCTTTTCCGGCACCCATTGCCCGATCCGCGGCGATGCCGGTCAAAAATCGCGCATCTTCCTTTCGGGGTCCAGACGCTCAACTATCCGTGAGATGAGGCAGATAAGACGGACAGGCGTCATTCTTCATGCTTTGTGTCCTGGATGCACTGAAAGAGGGCGATGTCATCGCACATCTGGAGATCGAACTCCTCCTAATCTGGTCCAGAAAATCCAGTCGAAATGCTGCTGGGGATGTCTATTTTTCCAGCAGACCCTTCACGGCGAGCGCCTGCGCAGCACGCCTCTCTTCAGTTACTGACCGCTGATAAATATCCAGCGTGATCCGGCTGTTGGTCTGCCGCAGGAGTTCCTGGACGGTCTTAATCTCTACTCCGTCCTGCCGGAGTTGATTTGGCAGGCCATGCCGGAACGAATGCCACCCGATCTTCTTCGTCACACCGAGACGCACCAATGCGGGCCGGATATGCCTCTTCAGGATCATGTCCGGGTGAACGGGCTGCTCTCCATTCTTAGAGATTGCCGTGATCCTTGAACGCGAGAAATTCAAGTGGTTCCGTCCGCGCAAAGGGCAATTTCAACTGTTCTACAAATGGGGGGCCGAGCAGCCCGAGTACCAACCTGACTTTGTTGCAGAGGGAACGGACAAGATACTCATGCTCGAAACGAAGCGAGCTAATCAAATGGAGGATGCAGAAGTCCTGGCAAAGAGAGATACGGGCGTGAAATGGTGCCTACTCGCAACGGAGTACGCCAGGACGACCGGCGGGAAGCCTTGGGAATACGCGCTGATTCCACATGACGCCGCCAAAGACAACATGACGATTGATGGTCTTCTCGGGCGGTACCGGTGCATATAAGACCAGGAGGGAATTCTGAACCGCCTCTGAGACTTTCGGGCAGCTAATCTCGCATCTGCCTTTCGCTCATTTCGGGTACACAATCGAATCGACGTGGGGAACGGTGATTCTGGATTCTTTCGCTGAGAGAAGTCGCAAGAGAGCCGTTGTCATGCGGCTCGTCCGTTGTCATGCAAAAAGCACCTTAGAGGCTGAATTGACCGGAAAAGGTGGACAATACGAACGGGATGGAAATAGTCCAAGCATCCTATTTTCTATGGCTTGCAAATTGAATGAGGAAGATACAGAAACGTATGGCGGAGAGAGTGGGATTCGAACCCACGGTACTCGTTAAAGTACACACGCTTTCCAAGCGTGCGCCTTAAACCGCTCGGCCATCTCTCCGCTGGTATGAGAATGGTTGCCGATTCCTCTCTAGTATACCTATGCGCCGGCGGTTCGAGGGAGGCGAAACCATTTGAGGTTTGCCAACGATGCGAAAAGCAGGTAACAGGTGGACGACGAGAGGCCGGGATAACTGTATGTGCGGTCGCGTGTGAATCTGGAGTGATGCCGAAAGCGTTTACTTGACGGTGCGAACTGATTTATAGTGCGAGGTTGCCGCAGCTTACGGATTCAGATTCGCGCGCAATGGGCTTGTGATTGAGATCAGGCAGGCCAAGAGCCAATTCTTTGACGAATCCGGGCGCGGCGCGCACATTTTTTGAAAGAGGTCTACCATGGCGCGCATCTCCCGCCGTAATTTGCTTCGTTCCGGTTTGGCGCTTTCCACCTCCAGCCTGATTGCGCGGTCCGCATGGGCGCGCACGGCCGTGTTGTTTCCTTCAGAAGGGCAGGCAGCCGGCGCGATTACTGCGCAGCGGGCAACGGCTCCGCGCGAGCAATTCCTTTTCGATTTTGGCTGGAAGTTTATCTTCGGGAACGGAAACGATCCGTCGCGCGATCTGGGTTTTGGAAAGAGTCAAGAGGATTTTGCCAAAACGGGTGACTTCAAGTTTGCCAAGGCGGGTTACGACGATGCGAAGTGGCGCTCGCTGAATCTGCCGCACGACTGGGCAGTGGAACTGCCGTTTGTGCGCGACCATTCACTTCAATCGCACGGGTTCAAGCCGCTCGGCCGGAGCTACCCGGAGACCAGCGTGGGCTGGTATCGCAAGGAGTTCGAGATTCCAGCGAGCGATGCGGGGCGGCGAGTGGCACTGGAGTTCGATGGGGCCATTCGCGATGTGCTCGTGTTTGTGAATGGCTGCTTCATCGGCCGCAGCGACAGCGGCTACGTGCCGTTTCGTTTCGACATCACGGATTTCCTTGCGGTTGGCGCGAAGAACTGCGTGGCGGCGCGTGTGGATGCGAGCTTCGGCGACGGATGGTTTTACGAGGGCGCTGGAATTTACCGGCACGTATGGCTAACCAAGAGCGATGCGTTGCATCTGGAGCAGTGGGAGAGCTTTGTCCGCGCGGAGTTGAAGGGAGATGCAGCGGCGCTCACGCTGGGCACGATGGTGACGAACGAAGGTAAGGACGCGCAGTCGGCAAACGTGAAGTGGGAGATTCTGGATGCGGCTGGAAAGACGGTTGCGACGGCGGAGGCGCCCGCGCAGCAGATTGCCGCTGACGGGGCCGGGACGTTCACCGCGACGGCGAGGATTGCAAGGCCGGCGCTGTGGTCTGTGGAAGTGCCGAATCTCTACGCGGCGGTGGTTTCGGTTGTCGCCGGGGGCATGGTTCGCGATGCGGAGCGCGTGACGTTCGGCGTGCGCACGGCGAGGTTCGACGCCGATCGCGGCTTCTTCCTGAACGGGAAGCACGTGAAGATCCAGGGAACCTGCAACCACCAGGATCATGCGGGTGTGGGTGCGGCGTTGCCGGACCGGTTGCAGGCGTTTCGTGTCGGAGTGTTGCAGGAGATGGGCTGTAACGCGGTGCGCACCTCGCATAATATGCCTACGCCGGAGTTTGTTGCGGCGTGCGAGCGCATGGGCATGATGATGATGTGCGAGACGCGGCAGATGAGTTCGAGTCCCGAGGGGCTGGCCCAGCTTGAGACGATGATCAAGCGCTACCGGAACTCGCCGTCAATTATTTTGTGGTCGATTGGCAACGAGGAGTGGCATCTGCAGAACGACATGGCCGAGGAGGGCGCGAAGATTGCGGCAACCATGGTGCGGCGCTGCCACGAGCTTGATCCCGCGCGCGTGGTTTCGGCGGCCGTGAACGGCGACAACTCCAAAGGCGTGTCAGAGGCGCTGGACATCATTGGCTTCAACTACAACCTGAAGTATCCCGACGGCTATCACAAGCAGCATCCCACGAAGGCGGTCTATGGATCGGAGACGGCGAGCACGCTCTCGCAACGCGGCGTGTACCAGACCGATCCGCTGCGCAATACCGTGAGCGCCTATGACATGAATCACACCTCATGGAGCGAGTTGGCTGAAGAGTGGTGGACGTTCTATGGCACGCGGGAGTGGCTGGCCGGCGGCTTTGCGTGGACCGGCTTCGACTATCGCGGCGAGCCGACGCCGTATGGCTGGCCTTCGATCAACTCGAACTTCGGCATTGTGGACATGTGCGGGTTTCCAAAGGACAACTTTTTCTACTACAAGGCGTGGTGGACAAAGGAGCCGGTGTTGTATCTGTTCCCGCACTGGACCTGGGAAGGTAGGGAAGGCGACGAGATTCCGGTATGGGTGCACTCTAACCTGGACGAAGTGGAACTGCTCGTGAACGGCAAGAGCCTGGGACGGAAGACGGTTCCGCGGCTTGGTCACGTGGAGTGGAAGGTGCGCTACGAGCCGGGCAAAATTGTAGCGCACGGCTGGAAGGACGGGAAGCTGCTGCTGACCGAAGAGCGCGAGACAACAGGACCCGTTGCGGCGTTAAAGCTCACTGCGGATCGTGTGGAGATCGACGCCGATGGCGAGGACATTACGATGCTGACGGTGTCGGCGGCTGACAGCCAGGGCCGCATCGTGCCCACGGCAGATACGCTGGTCGATTTCAAGGTGGCGGGCGAGGGCGCGCTGATCGGCGTTGGCAACGGCGACCCGAACTGCCAGGAGAGCGACAAGAAGCCGCGGCGCTCGCTGTTTAACGGACTCGCGCAGGCAATTGTGCAATCAACCAGGAAGGCAGGGACGATTGAGATCGAAGCCAGCACGAAGACCGGCGGCGTGACGCCGGCGAAGGTCGCGGTAACGACGAAGAAGGTGGAACTGCGGCCGTCGGTGTGATGGATTCGGAGGCGGGTTCGTGCAAAATTCCCCAGTACTGTCATCCTGAGTGACGACCCGGAGCCACGCGAAGGGGCGTCGAAAGACCTGCGGTTGCCTTTGGCTGATTGCGATAGAGAAAATCCTCAAAAACAACCGCGGATCCTTCACTCACCACACCAAGCTGAAAAACGCCAGGGCCTCTTTCGTTCAGGCTGACAATCGCGGTCATTTCTCTGGATCTCGAATTCAGGTAACCGATGGGCTGAGAGGATTTTTCTGCTGCTCGGGCGGCTGCCGCCCGATGGGTGAGAGCGGCGAGCGTGAGTTGATGGAGGGCCAGTGCCTGAGCCGTCTGGGATCGAAGCCTGTACTGGGGAGACCGCCGGGTGGACGGATCAAAGCTCGATGGGAGCCAGAAGCAAGAGGCGCAGATGGACCTGCTGCTGCCGGACGAGGATGTCCAAAGCGCCAAAGCTAAAGACTGTGGGGTTTTGAACCGATAGGACGGACAGGGGCTTTCATGGCGATGTACGATTCCAATACACACGACCCGAAGCCCGCGCGCTTTGCCGCCCGGCTGCCTATCCTGACCAGGGACGAAAAAGTCTTTGCCTACAAACTGCTGTTTAGCACCAGCCTGGGCAATTACATTCCGCAGCAGGTTGATGGCAATACGGCAAGCCGCAGTCTGATCGATATGTCGAGTCTGATCGGGCTAAGGACGCTCTCGAACGGCCTCCCGGCCTTCATCGTGACCACACGCGACATTCTGGTGGGCGAGTATCTCGCCCTGCTTCCGCCTGAGAAGGTGATTGCGGAAATTCCGGACTCGGTTGCGCTGGACGCCGAGGTGCTGGCCGCCTGTAACACGATGAAAGAGAACGGCTTCGGGATCGCGCTCAGCAACTTCCGGCCGAACGATGCGCGGCAGGAACTGGCCGGGATCGCCGACTACGTCAAGATCCACATCAAGGGGTCGACCGTGGCCGAAATCACGGAACTGGCGCGGCGCTTTCGCACCCGCGGTCCGCGCCTGATCGCCGAAAGAGTGGAGACCCGCGACGACTTCGAGTTTGCCAAGGCTGAGGGCTTCACCTTCTTCGAGGGCTACTTTTTTCGCAAGCCGGAAACCATGCGCGCGCGCGGTGCGCAATCCTATCGCACGGTGTACCTGCGGCTGCTGGCAGCCATCTCCAAACCGGCCCTCGACTGGAAAGAACTGGAGCAGATCATCAAGTCGGACCCCATGCTTTACTACCGGCTGCTGCGCTACCTGAACTCGGCCCTCTTCGGGCTGCGCGGCGAAGTTAAAACCATTGGCCAGGCGCTGACCATCCTGGGCGAGGATGAGATACGCCGCTGGTGCCGGCTGAGCGGAATGCTGGACCTGTCGCGCAACAAACCCTCCGATCTGGCACTGGCCTCGCTGGTGCGCGCGCGCTTTGGCGAGGAGTTGCGTGCGCGGGTCGATGCCGGAAATGCCGACCTGTTCCAGATGGGGCTGCTTTCCTTGATGGATGCGATTCTAGAGATCCCCATGCGCGAGGTGCTTGAGGGACTGCCGCTCGAGGAAAACGTCAAAACCGTTCTGCTGGAAAACAAGGGATCGCTAACGCCGATCTTCGATCTCATGCTGGCCATGGAGGCCGGCATCTGGCCGCGTATCGAGGTTCTGGCCGCGCAGCTCGCCATCGATCAGGATTTCACTGCCCAATCATACTGGAAGGCGATGGAGTGGGCGCAGTCGGTGATGACGGTCGGCTAGCCGCCGTCGGCCGAGTTCGAAAATCCGGCGAGCGCAGCGGGAAACCGCGGATGGGCCAGCGTGCTCACGCAGTCTGTCAGCGTCCTCCAACACGGCTGCGGCCGCTCGGATAGAGTGGAAAGATGGAGTTGCGAAAGGCCAACTGGAGGCGCGAGCTGCGCGCCATGGTGTCGCTGGCCGTGCCGGTGGTGTTGAGCGAATTGGGCTGGATGGCGATGGGCGTCGTGGACACCATGATGGTGGGGCGGCTGGGTCCGGCTGCCATCGGCGCGGTGGCGCTGGGCAACGCCATTTGCTACACGCCTTCAATCTTTGGCATCGGACTGATGCTGGGACTGGACACGCTGGTGTCGCAGGCCTACGGGCGCGAGGATCACGACGAGTGTCATCGCTGGCTGGCGCAAGGGGTGTATCTGGCGTGCTTCGCGTCGGCGCCAATTATGGTGGGGATCTGGCTGGCGAGTTTTGGTCTGGCGCACTTTGGTATTACGGCTGTGGTCGCCGAGCCGGCGAGCACCTATTTGCGGCTGCTGAACTGGGGCACGTTGCCGCTGCTGCTCTACGGAGCTACGCGGCGCTACCTGCAGGGCGTGAGACAGGTGCGCGTGATTACTTTGACGTATGTCTTTGCGAACCTGGTGAACTGGTTTGGAAACTGGGTGCTGATTTACGGCAAGCTGGGATTTCCGGCGCTGGGCGTGGATGGTTCGGCGATTTCGACGGTGCTTGCGCGCGTGACGATGGGTGTGGCGCTGATGGGATTTGCGTGGCGCTACGAACGCGGGCGCGGCCATCCCCTGTTTCAACACTGGGCGGCGCCACAGATGGCGCGATTGAAGCGGCTACTGCAACTGGGAGCACCGGCGGCGGGGCAGGTGCTGATCGAGGTGGGCGCGTGGAATCTGGCGACGTTTTCTGCCGGGTATCTGACACCGGTGGCGCTGGCGACGCACCAGATTGTGCTGAACTATGCGAGCGTTACGTATATGGTGCCGCTGGGAGTCTCGGCCGCGGCGGCGGTGAGCGTGGGCCACGCATTGGGTGCTGGAGACGCGCCCAGAGCACGGCGCGCGGGATGGTTGGCGCTTGGTTTGGGAACGAGTTTCATGCTTCTGGCGGCGGTTGTGTTTTTGCTGGTGCCGCGGCCGCTGATCGAACTGTTTTCAAGCGATCCGCAAGTGCTGGCCGTGGGGCCGGGACTGCTCGGGATTGTGGCGGCGTTCGAGGTCTTCGACGGGATTCAGACAGTTTCGACAGGAGCGCTGCGGGGACTGGGCGAGACACAGGCGCCGATGTGGGCGAATCTGATTGCCTATTTTGTGTTGGGGCTGCCGCTCGGTTTTTTTCTGTGCTTCGGATTGCGGTGGGGCATTTACGGGCTTTGGATCGGGCTGACTGTGGCGCTGGTGTTTGTTGCGCTGGCGCTGCTGGTGCGCTGGCGGCGCGACGCGCAAAGACAAATATTGGCGTAGAGCCTTCAGTGCGGCAGCTCTGGAGCGCCTTGAAGGACAGCCACAGATTTCCATTGCGGTTCGCTGGCCGCGGAGGATGAAGGAGGGTCGATGAGGGTACGAGAGTTCAGGAGCGAGATCTGGCTGCCCATGCCGCCCGATGAGATTTTTTTATTTTTCGCCGATGCCGCCAATCTGGAGATACTCACGCCGTCGTGGCTAAGTTTTAAAATTCTCACGCCGCCGCCCATTGCGATGC
>JAJYFA010000102.1 GCA_021790995.1 Acidobacteriota bacterium | reverse complement strand
TTCTTCCTCGGCTTGCCGCTCCCGAGTCGGCAGCCGCAACTTCCGCAGTCTGACGCCCGCCTCGACCGGAAGTAGGCCCGCGTTGCTGATCGAGATTGCAGCCAGGCTCCAATCTTGATACTCTGTGAGTGGTTCATTCCACGGAGCTTCGTTCCGAAGCTCGCAAATGTGCGCCCGTAGCTCAGCTGGATAGAGCGACTGACTACGAATCAGTAGGTCGGGAGTTCGAATCTCTCCGGGCGCACCATTAAATCAAAACAAATCCACACTTTATAAAAGAGCCGAGATCAACCTCTCGGCTCTTCGATTTTTGTGGCGACGCTGAGGCGACAAATAGTAGGCCGAGTGGCACCGCGCTGCGGCGATTCGTTGGAATCGTGATTCGCAAGTTTGCCGCGCGTGAATCCTCAACAAGGCCTTCCGTCTGGAATCAGGCATGAACAGGCCCCCATCGTTTCGCGCTGTTGTGCGCACTGGTCCGCTTCCAGATAATCTCGTTTTTGAAGAACTGCGGTCCGAAAACCGCGTCCATCTATATCTTCAGGTAGTGACCCGCCGCCGGATCGCAGTGGAGATAGATGGAGCCGGTGGGTTTGAGCACGCGGCGCAGCTCGACGAGGCGCGGGGCCATCATGGCGAGATAGGCCATCATGTCGGTGTTGAAGAGAAAGGTTTTGAAGGCGCGCATGGTGTCGGCCACGCGTCCGCCCTGCTCCACGATCTGCTCGTAGGCGCGCATGGCGTCGATGTTCCATTCCCATGTGTCCTCGAAGGCGTGAATCTGGGAGCTGGACTGCGAGCCGTCTTTTTCAGCGAAGAGGACGTTGTAGTCCTGGCGGGAGTTGAAGGGCGGATCGAGGTAGACGAGATCGACCGACTCGTCTTTGACGTGGAGCCGGAGGACTTCAAGGTTGTCGCCGTAGTAGAGCTTGTTTTTCTCAGTGGTCACGCTTTGGGTTGAGGGTAGCACAGGCGCGCGAGGTGTGAGCGTGCTGGGAACCCGATCGTGCAACGACGGACACGGCCTGAGCAAGAGCACGGTCGTATCTCCGCGACTGACCACTGACCACCGACCACGCTCTTTTACAATTCCCTCATGAAGATTGGATTCCTTGGTCTGGGCAAAATGGGGACGCCCATGGCGATGCATCTGCTCGCCGCAGGGCACGAGCTGAGGGTGTGGAACCGCTCCGAAGGGAAGGCCGATCCGCTGATCCACGAAGGTGCGATTCTGGCCGGCACGCCCGCGGAGGCGGAGCTTGGCGCCGACGCCGTCGTCACGATGCTCTTCGACGATCGGGCGCACGAGGAAGTCTTCTTTGGCCCCGGCGGGCTGATGGACGCGATGAGCCCGGGGGTGTTGCATATCTCCTCGAGCACGATCAGCGTGGCGCTGAGTGAGCGGCTTACTCAGGAGCACGCCAAGCGCGGCCACGAGTTCGTCGCGGCGCCAGTCTTCGGCCGGCCCAACGTGGCCGAGGAGGGCCGTCTGTGGATTGTGGCAGCCGGAGCAAGGAAGGCCGTCGAGCGAGCCCTTCCGCTGCTCGAGACGTATTCGCGCGGCATCACGGTGGTGGGCGCGGAGCCACGGCAGGCCCACGCCGTTAAGCTCGGTGGCAACTTCCTCATCGGCGTCATGATTCAGGCGCTGAGCGAGTCCTTTGTCTATGCGGAGAAGCAGGGCATCGATCCGGCAACGTTCTTCGAGGCCGTCAACAGCGCCCTCTTCCAGTCGCCTTTTTACGCGGCCTACAGCAAGGTGATCCTGAACCCGCCCGAGCAGCCCGGCGCGACCATTGAGCTGGGCGAGAAGGATCTGCGCTTGTTGCGCGAGGCGGCGGACAGCCGCAGCACAAGGTTGAGCCTCGCCGATCTGTTGGCCCAGGCCTTTGCCGAAGCCCGCGCCGCTGGACTGGCGCAGGAAGATTGGGCCGTGGGGCAGTATAAGATGGCTCGGGAAAGAAGCCTGCCTGTAAGATAAGAACGATGAGATTGAAAGGGAAGATTGCGTTCATTACAGGGGCCAGCGCCGGCATTGGCGCGGCCACAGCCATGGCCTTTGCTCAAGAGGGAGCGCGCCTGCTGCTTGCCGCTCGCCGTGCCGGGAAACTGGCTCAGACGGCCTCGCGCGCCGTCGACCGCGGCGCCGCCGCCGTGCACTCGATCAGCCTCGACGTGCGCAGCCGTTTCGCCGTGCAGAGGGCGATCGATGAGCTGCCGCCGGAGTGGGCGGAGATCGATATTCTTGTGAACAATGCCGGCCTGAGCCGCGGCATGGACAAGCTTTACACCGGTCGCATCGAGGACTGGGAGGAGATGATCGACACCAACGTCAAGGGACTGCTCTACGTGGCGCGCGCCGTGGTCCCGGGGATGGTGGTGCGTGGACGCGGCCACGTCGTTACCCTGGGATCGATGGCCGGCGAGATGGTTTATCCCAATGGCGCGGTGTATTGCGCCTCCAAGGCCGCGGCACGAACCATCAACGATGGCCTCCGCGAGGATCTGCTGGGAACGCCGGTGCGCGTCACCAGCATCGATCCGGGGCTGGTGGAGACCGAGTTCAGCCAGATTCGCTTCCATGGCGACGTGGAAAAGGCCGCCAAGGTCTACAAGGGGATCAAACCCCTGACCGGCGAGGATATTGCCGATGCGATTCTGTGGGCCGTGACGCGGCCGGCGCATGTGAATATTGCCCGCGTGTCGCTGACCTCGATCCATCAGGCCAATACGCTGCTCGTCCACCGCGAATCGTGAGCGGACGCGGTTTGCGCGGTGTCTCGCGCCTGGGGCAGAGACCGCCCCGGCTACCCGAGAGCCTGAATCTGGGACTCGATCTGCGCCAGCGCGGCTTCCAGGGCTGCGCGGCGGCTTGGATTCGAGGTTCTTTGCGAGAGGATATTCTCGCGTTGCAGGTCGAGTGCCTGGCGCTGCCGCTCGCGTGAGGTGCGCTCCAGTTGGGCCGCTCGCCGATCATCCTCGCTTGGGGGTTTGCTGCTCCAAGTGGCCACGGGGTTCTCCATGGTCATTGACCTTTGCTCCTCCACCGATTTACTTTCCCATCCACGGGCCATATCTTCATTTTACGGGGCAAAGACCGGTTGCGTCCCGCAAGATGACGAATGGAAAACGAGGAAAGGAACAAGTTGACATGCGCGCCTGGCAGGTTTCAGCCTTTGGCATTGATTCTCTGGAGTTTGTAGAGCGGCCCACACCCACGCCGGGTCCTGGCGGGGTTTTGGTGCGGGTGCGCGCGGTTTCGCTGAATTATCGCGATCTGATGATCCTGAAGGGGATCTACAACCCCAAGATGAAACTGCCTCGGATTCTCTGTTCCGATGCTGCCGGCGAGGTCACAGCCGTGGGAGCGGGCGTAAAAGCGTGGAAGCCAGGCGATCGCGTCTGCGGCATCTTCATGCAGAACTGGCTCGACGGGCCGCTGACGCCACCCAAGGCACGCGGAGCTCTGGGCGGCGACATCGACGGCGTGCTGGCCGATTACGTTGTCCTCAAAGAACAGGGCTTGGTCGCCGTGCCGGAGCATCTGAGCTTTCAGGAAGCCGCAACCCTGCCCTGCGCCGCCGTGACTGCGTGGAACGCTCTCGCCTCCGCCGCGATCAAGCCTGGATCGACGGTGCTGATTCTGGGTACGGGCGGTGTCTCGATCTTTGCCTTGCAGTTTGCGCGGCTCAAGGGCGCGCGGGTGCTGGGCATCAGCTCCAGCGACGAAAAGCTGGAACGGGCTGGCGCGCTGGGTCTCGATGCGGGGCTGAACTACCGCGAGGACCCCGAGTGGGACCGCTGGGCGCATAGCCAGACAGACGGCGAAGGTGTGGACCTGGTAGTCGAGGTCGGCGGACTGGGAACGCTCACACGCTCGCTCCGCGCCATTCGTATGGGCGGAACGATTGCCCAGGTCGGCGTGCTGGCCGCGGGCGGCGAATCCATCCCACTCGGCCTCATCCTTCACAAGTGGTCGCACATCCACGGCATCTATGTGGGCTCGCGCAAGGATTTTCTGGAGATGAACAAAGCCATCTCTCTGGCCGAACTGCGGCCCGTCGGCGAGGAGTTCGGCTGGAGCCAGGCGCGCGAGGTTCTGGAGCGCATGGAAGAGGGCAGCCACTTCGGCAAACTGGTTCTGACGGTGGATTGAAGCGGGGCTGGCCTCTGAAGTTCTTGGCAAGAGATCTATCCGCTCGGCATCTGCCGGATGGCCAATGGTAATCTTACCCACGATGATCTCTGGCGCCTCCATTCCGCTGCAATCGGTGCTCGAAGCGGAAGACACTGGCGTTTTTCGCGTCACCACGCACGCTGCCGGTCCCGTGGGTACGCTGCCGCTCTCGTCGGAAATGCTTTTGACCGAGCCCTCCGGCAACCTCTTCGGCCTGACGCAGGATGCCGGCATGGGATGGGATCCAGCGCAGCTGCTCGACCCGGAGTTTTTGATCCTGAGCACACACGGCGGCCTGCGCGCGGAAAACGGCGAGGCCATCGCGCTCGGCTTTCACACCGGCCACTGGGAGGTGGGTCTGCTCGTTGCCGAGGCTGCGCGAGAGTTGAAGTCGCTGCACGCCACGCCGTTTGCAGGCGCGTGCACCGATCCCTGCGACGGCCGCACCCAGGGCACCGCGGGCATGATGGACTCGCTGCCCTACCGCAACGATGCCGCCACCGTGCTGCGCCGGCTGATGCGCTCGCTGCCCACGAGCAAAGGCGCCGTCGGCGTGGCCACTTGCGACAAGGGACTGCCCGCGATGATGATGGCGCTTGCCTCGTCGGGGCCGAAGCCTGTAGTGCTGGTGCCGGGCGGCGTTACGCTGCTGCCTGAAGCAGGCGAGGACGCAGGCAAGGTGCAGACCCTCGGCGCGCGCTTTGCACAGAATCAGATTTCGCTCGACTACGCCGCCGAGGTAGGCTGCCGCGCCTGCGCTTCGCCGGGCGGCGGCTGCCAGTTTCTCGGCACCGCGGCCACGTCGCAGGTTGTGGGCGAGGCGCTTGGTCTTTCGCTGCCGCACACGGCGCTCGCGCCCTCGGGCCAGCCGATCTGGCTTAACGCTGCGCGCCGCTCTGCCCGCGCCATTCTGCGCCTGCACCAACTCGGTCTGGGAGCGCGCGACATTCTCACTCCTGTGGCGCTGCGCAACGCAATGATTCTGCACGCGGCGTTTGGCGGGTCGACCAATCTGCTCCTCCATCTGCCCGCGATTGCTCATGCCGCGGGACTGCCTCGGCCCACAGCCGGAGACTGGGCCGAGGTCAATCGTCTTGTTCCGCGCCTCGTCGATGCCCTGCCCAACGGCCCCCGCGGCTTTGCCACGGTGCAGGTGTTTCTGGCGGGTGGTGTGCCGGAGGTAATGCTGGAGTTGCGCGCGGCGGGGCTGATCGACACGCGCGTGAAGACCGTCAGCGGCGAAACCCTCGACACGTGTCTCGACTGGTGGCGCGAGAGCGAGCGCCGCACGGTGCTCCGCCGCAGATTGCAGCAGATCGACGGTATCGATCCCGATGAGGTGATCCTGTCGCGCGATCGCGCGCGCAGCCGCGGACTCACGTCAACGGTTTGCTTTCCCATGGGCAACCTGGCGCCGGAGGGGTCGGTCATCAAGAGCACGGCCATCGATCCATCCCTCGTCGGCAGCGGCGATGTATACCGGCACACCGGTCCGGCGCGCGTCTTTGTCACTGAGGCCGCGGCCATTCACGCCATCAAGACAGGCGCGATTGCGCAGGGCGATGTGATGGTGCTTGCTTGCAGCGGCCCTAAAGGCGCGGGCATGCAGGAGATCTATCAGATCACGGCGGCACTCAAGCAACTGCCGCACTGCAAGCATGTCGCAGTCCTCACCGACGGGCGCTTCAGTGGCGTCTCGACAGGCGCGTGCATCGGCCACATCTCGCCCGAAGCGCTGGCGGGCGGGCCCATCGGCAAGCTGCGCGACGGAGACCGGATCGAGATCGTCGTCGACCGTGCATCCCTTGCCGGCGCCGTGAACTTCGTCGGCGAAGGCGGCGAGAGCTTCGACGCGGAAGAGGGTGCGCGGCGCTTGGCGCAACGTAAACCAGGCGCCGATCTCGCTCCTCATCCTGAATTGCCTGACGATACGCGCCTGTGGGCTGCGCTGGTGACGGCGAGCGGCGGTGTGTGGGGCGGCTGCGTTTACGACGTGGACCGGATTGTTTCGCGATTGGAGTTGAAGCAGTGAATCTCTATCGAACCAGCAACGGAAATTACGTGGAAGAGCGCGGGAGTTGCTATCGCGTTCCTGAGTCGAGCTGGGACGCGCTGGTGACGCATACGGATCTGCGCGGCTACCTCGCATCCGTCGTGGCAGCGGCAAAGCTGGCAGGGGATTTTCAGGCGGCCAGGATTGAAGCGCCGATTGGCAGCCAGGAGGTATGGGCTGCGGGCGTGACCTACTTCCGTAGCCGCAGCGCGCGCATGGCGGAGGCGAAAGACGCGGGAGGCGGCGATTTTTACGATCGCGTCTACTCGGCCGAGCGCCCGGAGCTGTTCTTCAAGGCGACGCCGAGCCGCGTGGCCGGACCGGGCGGCGAGGTGCGCATCCGCAGCGATGCTCAATGGTCGGTCCCCGAGCCGGAACTGACGCTGCTCGTCAACCCGCGCGGGGAGATTGTCGGCTACACGGTCGGGAACGACATGAGCGCGCGCGACATCGAAGGCGAGAATCCGCTCTATCTGCCGCAGGCGAAGGTTTATGACCGGAGTTGCGCGCTAGGCCCGTGCATCCTGGTGGCGAGCGAGCCGCTGCCGCCATCGACGGCGATTCGACTGGAAATTGTGCGCGAAGGCAGCACGGCGTTCTCAGGCGCCACGACACTGGCGGAGATGAAGCGCAGGCCGGCCGATCTTGTTGCCTGGCTGTTTCGTGAAAACCAGTTTCCTTCGGGTACGTTTCTGATGACGGGAACCGGGATCGTACCGCCCGACGATTTCACGCTCAGGACGGGCGACCGGATTCGTATGACGATCGACGCGATCGGACTGCTCGAAAACGTAGTGGTACAGGCGGGCCGGTAGATCGCAGGAACTGTCATCGAGGTCCAGCGCAGCTGATCGTGGAGGGAGTTTGGCGGGAAAACCACTTGTAGAAACGTGCTCGCGTCTGCCGCGCCGGCGGTGGCGTATTGCCTGGCTGCTCGGCATCGGCGTTCTGATCAACTACTTCGACCGCGTCAATCTTTCGGTTTCGCACGATGCGCTCATTGGCGCATTCGGCATTTCCGACGTGGTCTTCGGCTATCTTTCGAGCGCCTACAACTGGACATACGCTCTGTGTCAGCTTCCCATCGGAGTCGTTCTGGATAAATTTGGCGTGAAGCGCGTGGGGCGCGTGGGCACGTTTCTGTGGAGCGCGGCCTCGTTTGCGGCGGCGGCTACGTCGAGCCTGGGCGGCTTCTTCGGAGCGCGCTTTCTGCTGGGCGTGGGCGAAGCGCCAGCGTTTCCGGCCAACGCCAAGGCCATCGGCCTCTGGTTTCCGCCGCGCGAACGCAGCTTTGCCACATCGCTGTTCGACGCGGCGGCGAAGCTGGCCTCGGCGATCGGAGTGCCGCTGATCGGAATTGTGCTGATCCACGCGGGCTGGCGATGGAGCTTTGCCTTCACCGGCGCCGTCAGCTTTGTCTACTTTGTCTACTTCTGGAGGGTCTACCGCGATCCGGACGATGACCCCGAACTGAGTGAAAACGAGCGCCTGTATATCGAAGATCGCAGTGAGCCGCAGGCCGCGCCAGATCAGATCGCCGGAACCCCGTTGCCGCTCGGTCAACTGCTTCGTCAGCGCAAGGTTCTCGGCCTCGCGCTCGGGTTCGGCGCATACAACTACGTGTTTTACCTGCTGCTCTACTGGCTGCCGGCGTATCTCTCTTCGGCGCTGCACATTGACCTGCTGCACTCGTTCGTTTACATCAGCGTGCCGTGGTTCCTGGCTACGGCGACGGATCTCGCGATCGGCGGCTGGCTGGTGGACTTTCTTGTGAAGCGCGGGCGGAATGCGAGCGTTGTGCGCCGTGTGGTGCTGATCGGGGGGACGGCTTTCGGGCTGGGCATTCTGGGCGCTGCTCATGCGCACAGTGCTATTCAGGCTCTGGCATGGATCAGTGTTTCAATTTGCGGGCTTGCGGCGGCTGCGCCGGTTGCCTGGTCGCTGCCTTCGCTGATCGCCGAGCGCCCCGACGTGGGCAAGGTTGGTGGCATTATCAATTTCAGCGGGCAGGTTTCAGGGATTGCCGCATCGATCCTCACCGGCTACCTCGTGTCGGCGTTCCACTCCTACGCATGGGCTTTTGTTGTGGCGGGCACTTACCTTGCGATTGGCATCTCCGGCTACATTTTCCTGCTGGGAAAGATCGAGCTCCCCCGGCGTGCCCAGCCCACGACCGCGTAGACAATTCAGCGTCGATTTTGCAGAAGCTGCCGGGTCTTGCTGCTTCTGGTGCGTGCGCGTAAATTTGTCTTCCTGTAATCTTGCTTGGTAGACAATGAAGAGATGGAGGAAACGGGGCCGTGCCGCGTATTCACTTTCACCAGCAGTTAGCCGAGCTCAAGGACAAGCTTCTGGCCATGGCTGCTTTGGCGCAGCAGGCCGTCGAGTCCGCAGTGGAGGCCTACCTGCAGCGTGACAAAGGCCTGTGCAAGTTCGTCAAGCAGAACGAGCGGGCGATCGATACCGCGCAGCGCGAACTGGATGAGATGGCCTACGAGCTGCTCGCCAAAGAACAGCCTATGGCGATCGATCTCCGCTTTATTTTCTCCGTCATCAAGATCAACGGCGACCTGGAGCGGATCGGCGACCAGTCCATGAGCATCGTGCGCCGGACCAGGGAGATTTTGCCGCTCGATGCGGTTGAATTGCCGGTGGATTTTGCTGGAATGGGCGAGTTTGCCGGGCAGATGATTCGCACCGCGCTGCAGGCTCTGTTCGATGGCGATGCGCGGCTGGCTGAGACCGTGCGCGGGATGGACGACGAGGTCGACCGCATGAATCGCCGCGCGCATGACGATCTGCTCAGGATGATTGAGGAGAAGCCACAGTTTACCGTGCAGGCCATGAATGGCATCCTGGTGGCGAAGAACATCGAGCGCATCGCCGACCATGCGTCGAATATTGCCACTGACGTGATCTTCTGGGTTCGCGGGGCGGATGTGCGCCACGAGCTGAGCCTGGCGATGGACTGAGAAGATATCGCCTCGCGATGAGCTTGTCGCGCTGGAATCGAGCGCTGCTTGGCAATCGCAAGGCTGAAGTGGAGAAGGCGATACGTTGAAGGCCCTGAAATCGATGATTTCAGGGCCTTCCGGTTGCGTGCCGCGATGGGTCTGCGCTTACACGCCGATCACCGCGCAGAGATTCTTCACCGCCTCGGCGCTTTTTTTGAGAGCGGCGTCTTCCGCGGGGGTGAGCTTGATCTCGACGATCTGCTCGATGCCACCCGCGCCCAGCTTGCAGGGCACGCCGATGAAGTAGCCTGAGATGCCGTACTCGCCGTCGAGATAAGCGGCGCAAGGCAGAATCTTCTTCTTGTCCTTGAGAATGGCCTCAGCCATCTCGATCGTCGCCGAGCCAGGAGCGTAGTACGCGCTGCCGGACTTCAGATACTTGACGATCTCGGCGCCGCCGTCGCGCGTGCGCTGCACCATCTGCTCGATGCGCTCGGGTGAGATAAGCTCAGTGATGGGAATGCCGGCAACCGTGGAGTAACGTGCCAGCGGCACCATGGTGTCGCCGTGGCCGCCCAGCACGAAGGCCGTCACGTTCTCGACGCTCACCTTGAGCTCGTCGGCGATGAAGGTGCGGAAGCGCGCCGAGTCGAGCACGCCGGCCATGCCGATCACGCGCTGGCGGTTGAATCCAGCCTGGCGATAGGCGGTCTGCGCCATCGCGTCCAGCGGGTTCGCCACGACAATCAGAATCGATTCCGGCGACTGCGCCACCACCTTCGAGACCACGTCGGACATGATCTTGTAGTTGGTGTTCAGCAGGTCGTCGCGGCTCATGCCGGGCTTGCGGGCAATGCCCGCGGTGATGATGACGATGTCGGAGTTGGCGGTGGCCGCGTAGTCGTTTGCGCCTACGATGGACACATCGCACCTCTCGATGGGCATGGCTTCAAGCAGGTCGAGAGCCTTGCCCTGCGGAATGCCTTCGATGACGTCGACAAGCACTACATCGGCCAGTTCCTTGGCCACAAGCCAGTGCGCGCAAGTGGCTCCCACGTTGCCCGCGCCGATGATACTTACTTTCTTCCTCATGATTGCTCCTATGATCAGTTGTTAGTTGTCAGTTGCCAGCGGTTGTGTGTTGAGATTCTCATCTGACAACTGATCACTGACAACTGAGAACGGTTCTTACATATTGCCGATGATGCGCGTGGCAAATTCGCTGGTGCCAACCTTGGTGGCGCCGGTGAGCTGCCGCTCGAAGTCGTAGGTGACAAACTTTTCCTGGATCGTCTTCTCCATCGCACTTTCGATCATGTGCGCTGCTTCCTTCCAGCCGATGAACTCCAGCATCATCACGCCCGAGAGAATCACCGAACCGGGATTGATCATGTCGCGGTCCGCGTACTTGGGCGCGGTGCCGTGCGTGGCCTCGAAGACTGCGTAGCCGTCGCCGATGTTGGCGCCGGGCGCGATGCCGAGACCGCCGACCTGCGCCGCCGCCGCGTCGGAGATGTAGTCGCCGTTCAGGTTCGGCGTGGCCAGGATCGAGTATTCCGACGGCCGGGTGACGATCTGCTGGAAGATCGAGTCGGCGATGCGGTCGTTGACCAGAATCTTCGACTTCCACGCGCCGTTGCCGTGCGACTTGCCGATCGTCTCCAGCACCGACTTGACCTCGGCGCAGACTTCGTCGCGGAAGCTCTGCGGCGCGAATTCCATGCCGGGCTCGATCATCGCTGCGTTCTCTTCAATCGAGATGCTGGGCTTGGCTTCCACGTTGCCCAGAATCCAGCTTTCGCGCTCGGTGACGGTCTGCTCGCGGAACTCCTGCGTTGCCACCTCGTAGCCCCACTCGCGGAAGGCGCCCTCGGTGAACTTCTGGATGTTGCCCTTGTGCACCAGCGTCACCGTCTTGCGCCCCGACTCCAAAGCGTGCTTGATGGCGTAGCGCACCAGTCGCTTGGTGCCGAAGATCGAGATGGGCTTGATGCCCACGCCCGAATCCGTGCGGATCTTCTTCTTGGAGTTGGACAGGAGTTCGTCGTTCAGAAAGGAGATCAGCCTTGCCGCATCTTCCGTGCCCTCCTTGAACTCGATGCCCGCGTACACGTCTTCGGTGTTCTCGCGGAAGATGACGATGTTGACCCTTTCGGGATGCTTTACGGGGCTGGGCACGCCCTGGTAGTACTTCACCGGGCGGACACAGGCGTAAAGATCCAGAATCTGACGCAGCGCCACGTTGAGAGAACGGATGCCGCCGCCGATCGGTGTCGTGAGCGGTCCCTTGATGGAGACGCGAAGCGCGCGCGCCGCCGCCACCGATTCGTCGGGCAGCCAGGTGTTGAACTGGCGGTAGGCCTTTTCGCCGGCAAAGATCTCAAACCAGCGGATGGCGCGCTTGCCTGCATAAGCTTTTTCGACGGCCGCGTCGAAGACTCGCTGCGACGCCTTCCAGATGTCGCGGCCCGTGCCGTCGCCCTCGATGAAGGGAATGATGGGATGGTCGGGAACGGCAAACTTTCCGTCCTTATACTCAATCGGTTGGCCGTTTTTCGGCAGCTCGAGCCCGTTGTAAGTGCTTTGCATGATCTTGAATGAAGCCCCTTCTGAGAATTGATCCATTGTTGAGGCTACCACCTGCATTTCAGGGGTGGCAATGGCGGAAGACCGCCATGCGGAAGGCCGTCAAACCGCTCGGGACGTTCCGCGCCCGCCGCCTGACCGGCCGTGAATCCGCCCCGCTTCAGTGAATCGCCGATAAATTTCCTCTAAACTCTGTTCCCACCGGCCAAGATGCGATAGACTCATGCCGGTACGGTTGTTAACGGCTATCATTTTCACACCCACGGAGGGTACATCGAAATTGGGAAAAAGCATGGTCCCGAAGAAGCTTTTCTTCACCAAGGGCGTCGGCAAACACAAGGAACGGTTGACCTCGTTTGAGCTGGCCCTTCGGGATGCGGGCATCGCCTCGCAGAACCTGGTACGCGTCTCGTCCATCTTTCCGCCACAGTGCAAAATGCTCTCGCGCAAAGAGGGCCTGAAGTACTTGAACGACGGTGAGGTCGTCTTCGCCGTGATCGCCGAAAACTCCACCCGCGAGCCGCACCGCTTGCTGGCTGCGAGCATCGGCGTGGCCATTCCGGCCGACCGCAACACCTACGGCTACCTGAGCGAACACCACAGCTTCGGCGAAACCGAGGAGCAGGCGGGCGAGTACGCCGAGGAACTGGCCGCCGAGATGCTGGCCACCACGCTCAACGTGGAATTCGATCCCGACACCAGCTGGGACGAGAAGAAGGAGATCTACCGCATCTCCAATAAGATCGTTCGCACCAGCAACGTGACGCAGTCGGCAGTGGGCGATAAGCGCGGCAAATGGACCACCACCATCGCCGCGGCGGTGATGATTCTGGACGAATAGGCGCTCAGGCGCGGCCGGCCATGGGGACAGATTTCTGGCTGGCTCAGAGTCCCGATTCAGCCATGAGACGAGGCCAATTCCGCCCGCGCGGGGTTGGCCTCGTCGTCTGGAGACTTGTCACATCGTCCAGCATTGAAAGGGCACGACTTGAGTTGTGCCGCAGTTGGCACTGAGAAATCGAGGGCTTTGGCCCCTTGGGGATGGATTCTCAAGAACCCCGATTTCCGCCAAAGAGCCGTATGAGGGGTACAACGCACACACCATGACCACCCCAAGCAAATTCACTGTCGCCCTTGTGCAGATGCGCATGGGCCCGGACCCCGAGGCCAACTTCGCCTCCGCAATCCGCCACATCCGCGAGGCCGCACGCCGCGGCGCGCAGGTCGTCTGCCTGCCGGAACTCTTCCGCACCCAATATTTCTGCCAGCGGGAGGATCTGAAGCTCTTCGATCTCGCCGAGCCGGTTCCCGGCGCATCGACGGCGAAGCTTGCCGAGGTGGCGCGCGAATTGCGCGTGGCGATTGTCGCGTCATTGTTCGAGCGCCGCGCGCCGGGGCTTTATCACAACACGGCCGTCACGTTGAATGCCGACGGCAAGGTCGCCGGCGTCTATCGCAAGATGCACATCCCTGACGACCCGCTCTACTACGAGAAGTACTACTTCACGCCCGGCGACCTTGGTTTTCAGGCCGTCGACACAAACGCCGGCCGCATCGGCACGCTCGTCTGCTGGGATCAGTGGTATCCCGAGGGCGCGCGTCTCACGGCGCTTCAGGGCGCGGAAGTGCTCTTTTACCCCACGGCCATCGGTTGGCACCCGGCGGAAAAGGACGAGTTCGGCCAGGCGCAGTGCGACGCCTGGCAGACCATCCAGCGGGCGCATGCGATTGCGAACGGCGTCTACGTGGCCGCAGTCAACCGCGTCGGCCACGAAGACGGTGACATTCTCGGCAACCGCGCCGCCGGGCCGGGCATCGAGTTCTGGGGCGGCAGCTTCCTGGCCGATCCCTTCGGACGCATCGTCGCCAAAGCCAGCCACGATGCCGAAGAGATCCTCATCGGTGAGATCGACCGCACGCTCATCGAGGAGACGCGCCGCAACTGGCCTTTCCTGCGCGATCGCCGCATCGACGCCTACGCGCCCATCACACAACGCTTTCTCGACGCCTGAAGGGTATGGGCTTTGGCCTGTGCCTCATATGGACCATCAAACAATCGGGGGCTTTAGCCCTAAGGAACTCTTGAACGAACTCGCCAAAACCCCGCGCCAGCTTGGCTACCGCATGCCGGCCGAATGGGAGCCACACGAAGCCACGTGGCTTGCCTGGCCGCACAACCCGACCGACTGGCCCGGCAAGTTTGGGCCAATCCCCTGGGTCTACGCCGAGATCGTGCGCCTGCTTGCCGCGCGCGAGCGCGTCGGCCTGATCGTCGAAGACGCCGCCATGGAGCGCCGCGTCGAGAGCGTATTGCTCCGCGCCGGCGCGAAGCTTGAAAATGTGAGCTTCCACCGCTGGCACACCGATCGCGGCTGGCTGCGCGACTCCGGCCCCATCTTTGTTCGCAATACCAAGGGTCAGATCGGTCTCACTCAATGGCGCTTTAATGCCTGGGCCAAGTACGACGACTGGCATCTCGACGTCAAGCTCTCCGCTCGCATTGAGAAACTGCTCGGCCTTCCCGCCTGGCAGCCGTCGGTCCAAAACAAGAACGGTACGAGGTACCGCGTCGTGCTGGAGGGCGGCTCCATCGACACCAACGGCGCGGGCCTGCTGCTCACCACCGAGGAATGTTTGCTGAGCGAAGTCCAGCAGCGCAACCCCGGATTCACGCGCGAGCGCCTGGAGCGCGTCTTTTCGGACTTTCTCGGCATCGACCAGATCATCTGGCTTGGCCGCGGCATCGCCGGCGACGACACCCACGGCCACGTCGACGACATCGCCCGCTTCGCCACTCCAGACACCATTGTCACCGTCGTCGAGCCCAGCGCGAGCGACGCAAACCACGAGCCACTGGCCGATAATCTCAGGCGGCTCAAGCAAGCGCGCACGCCCGCCGGCAAGCAGTTCACCATCGTCGAGCTGCCGATGCCGCGCCCCGTTGTCTTTCGCGGCCAGCGCCTGCCGGCCAGTTACGCAAACTTCTACATCGCCAATGGCCAGGTGCTTGTTCCCACCTTTCACGATCCCAACGACCGTATCGCGCTCAACATCCTCGCTGAAGTCTTTCCTGGCCGTGAAATCATTGGCGTTCATGCGGTCGATCTGGTCTGGGGCCTGGGCACGCTGCACTGCATGACGCAGCAGCAGCCGGCGGCCGTAGTATCAAAGGCATGATCGACGATCGCGAAGCCATGGCTGCCGCCCTCGCCGAGGCCAGCCAGGCCGGCGAAGCCGGTGAAGTACCCATCGGCGCCGTGGTGGTCCACGAC
>JAJYFA010000101.1 GCA_021790995.1 Acidobacteriota bacterium | reverse complement strand
AAGCCGGGCAATGAGCCCACCATGAAGCCGCCCGCGGCTCCGAACCAGACGGGTATGCCGCCGGCGCAATAGTGCGGCGCTCAAGCGATACAAAGAGGCCCGGCACAAGCCGGGCCTCTTTGTACGTGGAATATAGAATGCCTGCGCCTTACCGCTCTGCCACGCGGTCGAGCAGGTCGAAGAACTCGGGGAAACTGATGGAGGCCGATTCGGCGCCCTGGATGAGCGTTTCGCCCTCGGCGCGGAGGGCCGCGACGCTGAAGGCCATGGCGATGCGATGATCGCCGCCGGAATCGATGGTAGCGCCATGGAGCGTTTGGCCGCCGGGCACGTCGAGCCCGTCCTCGAACTCCTCGACCTCTGCGCCCATGGCGCGCAGATTTTTCGCGGCCAGCGCGATGCGGTCCGATTCTTTCACGCGCAGTTCGCGCGCCCCGCGAATGCGAATGCCCCCGCTTGTGTAAGGCGCAATGGCCGCCAGCACGGGCAGTTCGTCGATGAGTTGCGCGGCAAGCGCGCCGCCGATCTCGGTCGATCCCATCCCCTCGGCAGGCGCGGAGATTTGGACAGTTCCCACCAGCTCTGCGTGTTTTTCCTCAAGATTCAGCACCGAGATGCGCGCGCCGAGCGCCGTCAGCACGTCGAGCAGTGAGGCGCGGGTGGGATTGAGGCCGATGGCGTCGAGGACCAGATTGGAACCAGGGAAGAGAACCGCGGCGCAGAGAAAGAACGCAGCCGAGGAGAGATCACCGGGAACGGCGGCGTCGATGGCGTGTAGCGGCTGCGGTCCGCCGATGGAAACGGAGTCGGCGGTTCGTGTGACGCTGGCGCCGAATGCGCGCAGGGCCAGTTCACTGTGGTCGCGAGTGCGGACAGCCTCGCGGATGGTCGTCGTTCCGGCAGTTTGGAGACCGGCCAGCAGGATGCAACTCTTCACCTGGGCGCTGGGAACCGGTGTGGTGTAGTCGATGGCTATGAGCGGGCCGCCGTCGATGGTGAGCGGCGCGTGACCCTCGGTGAGCGTGAGGCGCGCGCCCATGGCTTCGAGCGGCTTGCGGATGCGTTCCATGGGCCGGCGCGAAAGCGAGGCATCGCCGATGAGCGTGAAGCGGCCCTGCTGCGGCGCCAGCAGGCCCGAGATCATGCGCATGGTCGAGCCCGAGTTGCCGCAGTCGAGCGGGTGCTTCGCGGGCGTGACGCGGCCGGCCACGCCGGTGATCTCGACGGAGTCAGGGCCGGTTCGGTTGACCTTCGCGCCCAGCGCCGCCATGCAGGCGAGCGTGGAAGCACAGTCGGCGCCGGTAGAGAAATTTGTGAAGCGCGAGACGCCTTCGGCGAATGCGCTCAGCATGGCGTAGCGATGGCTGATGGACTTGTCGCCGGGCAGGCAAAGGCTGCCCAGAATGTTGCGGGCGGGGCGGACGAGGCGTTCCTGAGCGGCGATAGACAAGCGGACTCCGAATGAAAGTTCGATTGACTCAAGTCTATCGAATCGGGCGCCGCGGGACGAACGAAAGCGCGCACTCAAGGCGCGTGGGCGTCAACGGCGATCGGCTCCAGGCGCGCAGTGAAGTGGCGCAGGAACGGCGCCTCATAGGCGAGCTTCATGCCGCGGATGCGGTCGCGGTTCTTCCACACTTCAAGGATCACTTCGACAAGGTAGTCGATGTGGCTCTGGGTGTAGACGCGGCGCGGGATGGCGAGGCGCACCAGGTCCATCTGCGCGGCGGCGGCGAACATCAGCGTACCGATCTCGACCGAGCGCACGCCGCCCTCGAGATAAAGCTCGCAGGCCAGGGCTACGCCGGGAAACTCGGCAGGCGGAATGTGCGGCAGAAAGGCGCGCGCGTCGAGATAAACGGCGTGGCCGCCCGGCGGCTGCACGATGGGCACGCCCGCGGCGGCGATGTGGCTGCCAAGATATGCGGTCGAGGCGATGCGGTAACGCAGGTAGTCCGGATCGAGCGCTTCCTGGAGGCCCACTGCGATGGCTTCGAGATCGCGGCCGGCAAGGCCGCCGTAAGTGGGGTAGCCCTCTGTAAGAATCAGAAGGTCTTTCTCCTGCTGGGCCAGGTGGTCGTCGTTGGTGCAGAGGAAGCCGCCGATGTTGGCCATGCCGTCTTTCTTGGCGCTCATCGTGCAGCCGTCGCCGAGGGCGAACATCTCCTGCGCAATTTCTTTAGGAGACCTGGCGGCGTAGCCGGGCTCGCGCAGCTTGATAAACCAGGCGTTTTCGGCGAAGCGGCAGGCGTCAAAGTAGAGCGGGATGCCGTGGCGGCGGCAGACGGCGCTTACCTGCCGCGCGTTTTCCATGGAGACAGGCTGGCCACCGCCGGAGTTGTTGGTGACGGTGAGCATGACAAGAGGAATGCGCTCGCGGCCGACACGCGCGATCAGGCTTTCGAGCGCGGCCACGTCCATGTTGCCCTTGAATGGATGATCGAGCGCTGGCTGGCGGCCTTCGGAGCGGAGCAGATCGACAGCCTCGGCGCCGGTGAACTCGACGTTGGCGCGCGTCGTGTCGAAGTGCGTGTTGTTGGGAACGATGTCGCCTTTCTTGCACATCACGCCGAAGAGGATGCGTTCGGCGGCGCGGCCCTGATGCGTGGGGATCACGTGCTTGTAGCCGAAGACGCTTTGCACGGAGCTTTTGAAGCGATCGAAGCTGCGGCTGCCGGCATAGCTCTCGTCGCCCTCCATCACCGCGGCCCACTGGTGCGTAGACATGGCGCCGGTGCCGGAGTCGGTGAGCAGGTCGATGAGCACGTCATCGGCAGGCAAAAGGAACATGTTGTAATGCGCGGCCTTGAGGAGTTCTTCGCGCTCAGCGCGGGTGGTCCAGCGAATCGGTTCGACGCTCTTGATGCGGAAGGGTTCGATAATTGTCTTGGCGTTCATAAGTTGTAGTTTGAAGTCCCTGCGAATGATTGCACCGCAGGCAGGCGTGGGGCAAGAGCGGGCGCGGAGACCAGATTTCCGATTGCGCCGGTTCAGGTCAGGAATTGCCGGTCGTCGCCCCCCCCTCTACGGTCTCTGTAAAGAACTTCTTTGTTTTCAATCGACTGGCAAGTACAAACTGAGACAAGTTCCTTTGTTTCAATGGCCTGCGGCCAGAATCCTGATGACAAAGGAGTTGCGCGAACCGGTAGCCACGCTGGAAGCGCGGAGACCGAGGCGTATGCTCCCGGACCTGGTTTGAGACCGCTGGGGTGATTGTGCGCCAGGAGGGGGAATTTATCGGCAAAGCGGGGCCAACTTTTCGGGGAGTTATATCGATCCTGGCGTCGGAAGTGAGGTCCAGGTCATCCGTATCCCCGATCCCCCAATGCGAGGGACCGGCGGGCACCCTCGCATTGGTTTGCAAAGGGTGCCGGAACCGGGGCCACCTGCCCTGCTGTTCAAAGATGCGACGGCCTGGAAATGGTTATTAATGGCCAGTCGAGGCGGCCTTCTTGTGCTCCACGAAGGTGTGTGCCTGATGACAGTTCACACACGTTCTGCCTTTCATGAATGGATCAGACTTCAGTTGCGCCACCTGATCGGTGTGACAGGTCTCGCATGTGCTTAACCCCGGCTTGCCCGCGAAGTCCTTTGCTGTTGTCTCGCCGTGGCACACGGTGCATTCGATACCGTTGGCGGCGTGCGGGCTGGCTTTCCATTGGTCATACACCGCCTTATGGCAGGTGGCACAGGTATCCCCGGCCGGAATCAGCCGATGGACGATATGCGTGGCTTGATCCTGCTGAGCAATGGCAGGTTGGACGGCAGCAACCAATAAGAGAAAAAGGAACAGGGCGAGGCCGAACATACACTTGCGGAAACGATTCACGGAAAAATCCTCCTGAGTGCGATGCCGCAGTATTGAACCTGCGGCGGCTGCCGATCAGTGATGCCAATCACGTCTCACCGGAATGCGACCTGCGCACTCGCGAGGTCTTTTGCTATATGAATGGTCACAAGCGGGGGCGCGGGAATGCCGTCGCCACGGGCAACGTGAGGCACTTTGTCCACACCGGCGTCCGCGCTATCAATCCCCGGGAATGATCTGCCCAGAGGTGCTGCGCTCTTGCTGATTCTTGTCGTTCTCAGCGCACCCGCAGCACGATGATGGTCTCGTCGTCGAAGCGGTCCACGCTGCCCTGAAAGCGCGTAACATCGGCGAGGATGGCGTCGGCAATCTCTGTCGCGGGAAGATCGCGGCTGGCGCAGAGCAGGTTTGCCAGCCGTTCCTGCCCGTACATCTCTTCCTTCTCATCTTCGGCGTCGAGGATGCCGTCGGAGACGAAGACAATGGCGTCGCCGGGCTGCGTGGCGATGCTGATCTCCTCGTAGGTGACATTGGCGAACATGCCCAGCGGGAAGCCCTCGGCCTGGACGGTGAGGGATTTGCCGGCGCGGCAGAAGACGGGCTGCACGGCGCCTGAATTTGCGACTTGCAGGGTCTGGTTTTCGTCATTCCAGAGCGCAAAGAGCATGGTGACGTATTGCGATTCGAGCTTGCGCTCCTGAATCGCGTCGTTGAGCATGCGAAGCATCTCGGCCGGGCCGGGCTGCTGCGCCGCGGCGGCGCGCATGATGCCGCTGACCAGCGCGGCGAAGAGCGCGGCCGGCGCAGCCTTGCCACTGACATCGCCCAGCATGATCGCTGTGCGGTTGGGGCCGTAGTCGAGAAAGTCGTAGAGGTCGCCGCCGATGGAGCGGGCGGGCAGAAAGCGCACGGCCATCTCGGCATGGGGATGCGAGGGCGCCTCGGGGGGCAATAGACGCAACTGCACTTCGCGCGCCATGGCGATGTCGCGCTCCAGTTGCCGTTCCTGCCGGCGCACGGCCTGGTAGAGGCGGGCGTTCTCAATGGCGATTGCGATCTGCGAGGCCAGTGTCGTCAACATGCGCTCGTGCTCGTCGTTGAAGAAGGCCGTCCGCGTATGTTCGAGGTCGAGTACGCCGATGACACGGCCCTTGTAAAACAGCGGCACGATCAGCTCCGAGCGCGTCTCGGGGTTCATGGGAATATAGCGCGAATCCTTGTTGACGTCAGGAACGTTGATGGGCCGCCACTCGCTCACCGCGGCCCCCACCAGGCCGTCGCTGATGGGAATGCGGCGCATGGGCGCGTGCGAGTAACCGAAGCGCCAGGCATAGCGCGTGATCAACGTCTCGCCCTTTTCGTCGAGCAGCATGATGGTAAACATCTGGTAGTCGATGAGCCGCCGCAACAGTTGGCCGACCTTCTCCAGGAGCGGATTGAGATCGAGGATCGATGCCAATTCGACGGCGATCTCGTTGAGTACCTCGAGCTGCTGGGCCTGGCGCGAGACGCGCGTATACAAGCGCGCATTCTCGATGGCTTGCGCGATGCGCGAAGCGGTCATGGTGAGCACGTTCAGGTGCTCTTCGCGGAAGAAGTCAGGCTGTTCGCTTTCAATATCCATGACGCCGATGAGGCGGTTTTTGGCGATCAGCGGCACGGCGAGTTCGGAGCGCACCTCGGGATTGGCATTGATGTAGTAGTCGGCCTGGGAGACATCGTTGAGCAGGATGGCCTGGCGGGTGAGCGCGACCTGGCCCGCGACACCCTTGCCCAACGGAATGCGCGTGCGCTCCACCTCCGGGGTATGTCCGATCTGGAACCTCATGCGCAGTTCGCGGGTTCGGTCGATCAGCAGGAAGATGGCGAAGATGCGGTAAGGGATGACGGAGCGCACCAGTTCCGCAGTGCGATTGAGCAGGGTTTGCAGGTCGAGAGTGGTATTGAGTGCGTCGGTCAGGTGCATGAAATAAGCCACATCCGCCGGCTCGATGCGGATATTGACCGGATCGAGGCGCGCCGGGGCGGCGGGACGGTAATCGCCCTCGAATTCATGACCTTCAGGCGGAGATGGCGGCGTATTGCTCATAAAGTATCGAAGGGAATGATACAGCAGGTTTCAGGTGTCAGGAAGGTCGATCCGTTGTCGCGGCGGCGAAGCTCTGGAGCCTGAAACCTGTTCTCACTCCGCTCCAAGTTCGCGCAGAATGGCGACGGAGGCGGAGCAGCCGATGCGATTGGCGCCTGCTTCAAGCAGCGCGCGGAGCTGGGTGAGGTTGCGGATGCCACCGGAGGCCTTGATGCCGCAGCGGGCTCCGGCGATGCCGCGCAACAAGGCAACATCGGCCGGGGTTGCGCCGCCGGTGGCGGATCCGGTGGAGGTTTTGATGAAGTCGGCTCCAGCCTGGATGGAGATCTCGGCAGCGCGCAATTTCTCTTCCATGGTAAGCAGGGAAGTTTCCAGCGTGACCTTGAGCAGGGCGCCGTAATGATGAACCACGTGGACCACCGACTGGACGGTGCGCTTGACGGCCGCATGGTTGCCGCTTTTGAGAAGTCCGATGGGCAGGACCATATCGAGCTCGCTCGCGCCCAGGCGAATGAGCGCCGTAGCCTCCTGACGAAGCGTGGAGACGAGTGAGCCGCCGAGGGGGGAGCCGATGACAGCGCCGACGGCAACCCCGGTACCGGCAAGCGCGCTGACAGCGGCGGAGGCCCAAACCGGGTTCACGACGATGCAGGCGAAGCTGTAGCGGGCGGCTTCGGCGCAGAGGTTTTCCACATGGTGGCGCGTGGCGCCAGGCTTGACCAGAGTGTGGTCGATGACGGCTGCCAGCGATTGCCAACTGGCGAGGGTGCTGACGGCAAATGCCGCCGAGTCAAAGGTTCCATAGTCGTAATCCAGTTCCACTTCCTGGACGGGGGATGACTTCATGAGGGCATGCTCCTTGCATGCGCAGGACTGCGCGTAAAAAGACCGCGCATCCGGGTTCCGGGAAAAGAGTATACGTCGCGGGCGTGCCGGGAACCAAATCAATTGACGGTGAATGAGACGGCGCGACGGCAATTTGGGAAGCGAGTTGCCGCTGTGACCTTATTCAGAACTGTCCGGCGGCATCAGGCAGATGTCGGGCAGATTGCGAAAGCGCTCGGCGAAGTCCATGCCGTAGCCGATGACGAAGAGATTGGGAATCGAGAACCCAACGTAATCAGCCTCGATCTTTTCGATGCGCCGCGAAGGTTTGTCGAGGAGCGTGGCGATGCGCAGGGTTTTGGGATGCTGCTGCAGAAAGATTTTTCTGAGGTAGGCAAGAGTGAGGCCGGTATCGAGAATGTCTTCGACCACGAGAACATTTTTGCCCTCTATGGGCTGGTCGAGATCCTTGATCAGTTTCACGGCGCCGGAGGATCGCTGAGCCGTGCCATAGCTGGATACGGCGACAAAGTCGAAGGTTGCGTCGAGATCGATGGCGCGCGAAAGATCGGAGAGAAAAAACGCCGCGCCCTTCAGTACGCCAACCATGACCAGTTTTTCGCCGTTGAAGTCGCGCGTAATCTGCGCACCCATCTCGGCCACGCGGTTGGCGATCTGTTGGCGAGAGTAGAGGACATCGAGGCCCTGGATTGCCGTACTTGCCATAGTGACAGTATCTCGCGTTTGGCATCCGATGAGCCAGTGAAAATCACAGGTGAGCCGGGGCGGGCGAAACAAATCGATGGGCAGGCACGGCGAGTCTATACTTGTAGAGACATGTTGCCTTATCTGCATCTTGGATGGTTCAATCTGCCTACCTTCGGGCTGACGCTGTGGCTTGCCGCGGTTGTGGGCGCGATTGTGGTGGACCGCGGGTTCAAACGGGCAGGCATCGAGGCCGATGCGGTGGGCATGGTGGCCGTTGCCCTGGTTGCGGGCATCGTGGGCGCAAAGCTGTGGCACGTGTTGGACTCACCGGATGAGTTCAGGTTTGAAGGCTGGCGCGTCTTGTGGGATACGGCGGGATTCGCCTGGTACGGCGGGCTGTCCTTCGGCATTCTGGCGCTGGTCGTACAGGGATTGCGCGCGAAGATCGGTGCGCTGCGGATTCTGGATTTGTGCGCGCCGGCGGCGGCGATTGGCTATGGCGTCGGGCGCATAGGCTGCTTTCTCTCCGGAGACGGCTGCTACGGCGTTGCGATCAAGCCAGTGCATCTGCTGGGTATCACATTTCATCCGTGGGGTATGGCCTTTCCGAATGGAATCGAACCGGTCTTTGTGGCGGTTTACCCCACCCCGCTTTATGAGCTTGGAGCGGGGTTGCTGATTGGCTGGTATCTGTGGTGGCGCGGCGGCAAACCCACCGCCGTGGGCGTGATTCTGGGCCAGTACCTGGCGTTGAGCGGCATAGCTCGCTTTCTGGTTGAATTTATCCGGCGTAACCCCAGGGTTCTATGGGGATTATCCAATGCCCAACTGGCCAGTGCCGGGGCTGTCGTTGCGGGGATTGCGCTTGCCGTTTGGGCTTCGAAAAGGCAGGCAATCACACCGCGAAAGCCGCCTGCACCGGTCAGCAAGTCAGCCTGGACGGAATAGCTATCTACATTCATCTCCGCTTACCCTCCTTAGAATTGCGCTTTCGCCGCTGAGCGGAGCCGCTTTCACATGGCCGCGACTGATGCGCGAGGCGTTGCAGAGGTCCAGTGAAACGGCAGGGATACTGCTTTTGTGATCCTTGCCGTAGCTAATGTGATCTGCAACACCTGTGATGGTGCTCACAGCCACTGATGTTTTGCGTTGGATAACTTCTCTGACATTGTTCGGCAGGCCTGCAGCAGCCCCTTGTTTCTGGGGCCTGCGAGGGTGTGCTGGCTCAGGACTCCAAGCGAGGTAGGCATGGGTGATTCGATTTGGCAATCAATGCAGAAGAAAGGCTATAGCCGCAGAGAGTTTCTCGAATTCTGCACAGCGGCCGCAGTAGCCGCCGGGCTTGGTAAGGCTGGAGCGGCCCAGGTTGCTTCGGTTTTTGAAAAGAAAGAAAAGCCTGCGGTAGTGTGGATGCACTTTCAGGAGTGTACCTGCTGCAGCGAATCGTTTATTCGGGCGTCGCACCCGATCGTGGTGGACGCGCTGCTCGATGTGATGTCGCTTAACTACACTGAGACGCTGATGGCGGCCGCAGGGTTCCAGGCGGAGAAGAGCCTTGACGACACCATCAAGAACAACAAGGGCAAGTACATTGTGCTGGTGGAAGGCGCGGTGCCGACCAAGGACGGTGGCGTGTATTGCATGGTCGGCGGCAAGACGGCGGAGGCGATCCTGCAAACGGTGGCAGCCGATGCGGCGGCCATTATCGCCTGGGGCAGTTGCGCTTCAAATGGCTGCGTGCAGGCGGCCAAGCCCAATCCGACGGGGGCGACGCCGATCGCAAAGCTGGTCGACAAGCCTGTGATCAATGTTCCGGGCTGCCCGCCGATCGCCGACGTGATGATGGCCGTGGTGACGCATCTGCTGGTACTGGGGCAAACGCCCGAGCTTGACGATCAGGGCCGTCCCAGAGAGTTTTACGGCCGCCGCGTGCATGACACCTGCTATCGCCGCCCCAACTACGATGCTGGGCTGTTTGTGGAGTCGTGGGACGACGAGAACGCGCGCAAGGGCTATTGCCTTTACAAGATGGGCTGTCGCGGCCCGGTGACCTACAACGCCTGTTCCGTGGTGCGCTGGAATGAAGGCACCAGCTATCCGATCCAGTCAGGGCACGGCTGCATCGGGTGCAGCGAAGCCGGTTTCTGGGACAATGGGCCGTTCTATCAGCACTTGCCGTCGTTCCCCGGCTTTGGTGTCGAGAGCACGGCCGATACCATCGGCACCGCGGTAGGCGTGGCCACGCTGGCCGGTGTCGCGGCTCATGCCGTGGTGACCAATATTCGCAAGCGCAGCGTGATCGCCGAAGTGCACGCTGAAGATGAGAAGGAGTCGTAAATAGATATGGCAACGCGTGTCGTCGTTGATCCCGTAACTCGCATTGAGGGTCACCTGCGCATTGAGGCGGTGGTAGAAAATGGCGTCATTACCGACGCGTACAGCGCGGGCACCATGGTGCGCGGTCTGGAGAAGATTCTTATCGGCCGCGATCCCCGTGACGCCTGGGCCATCACGGAGCGCGTCTGCGGCGTGTGCACCACGGTTCACGCGTTGGCCAGCGTGCGCGCTGTTGAAGATGCGCTTGGCATCTCAGTTCCGCCAACGGCCGAGCTGATCCGCAACATCATGGAGACCACGCAGTACGTGCAGGATCACGTGATCCACTTTTACCACCTGCACGCGCTTGACTGGGTGGACATTGTCAACGCCCTGAAGGCCGATCCCAAGAAGGCGGCCGATCTTGCCGGCTCGTTCTCGAAGTGGGGCAAGAACACTCCCGCATACTTTTCCGCGGTGCAGGACAAGATCAAGGCCTTTGCGACGAGCGGGCTGGGCATCTTCAACAACGGCTACTGGGGCCACCCGGCCTACAAGCTGCCGCCCGAGGTGAACCTGATCGGCGTGGCGCACTACCTGGATGCGCTTGAGTGGCAGAAGGAAATCGTCAAGATCCACGCCGTATTTGGCGGCAAGAATCCGCACCCGAACTATCTCGTCGGCGGCGTTCCATGTCCGATTAACGTGAACGAGGTGGCGGCGATCAACATGGAGCGGCTGAACCTTGTCGGGCAGCTCATCAGCCAGGCCGATGAGTTCATCAACGAGGTCTACATTCCCGATCTGCTGGCCGTGGCTTCGTTTTACAAGGATTGGGCCAAGTACGGCGGCGGGCTGCAAAACTATCTCTGCTACGGCGAGTTTCCAACCAAGGGTTACAGCCATCCCGAGACGTTCAAGTATGCGCGGGGCGCCGTGCTCAACCGCGACCTTTCCACAGTGCACCCGGTCAACGCCAAGGACCAGCAGGAGATCAAGGAGTACATTGCTCACTCCTGGTATACCTACGACGGCGGAAACAGCGTGGGACTGCACCCGTGGGAGGGCGAAACCAACATCAAGTACTCCGGTCCGAAGCCGCCGTTTGAGAGCCTTGAGGGCTTCGACAAATACTCATTCCTGAAGACTCCGCGGTGGAAGGACAACCCGATGGAGGTGGGTCCTCTGGCGCGCCTGGTGGTTTCGTATGCAGCCGGCCACGACGATGTAAAGGAGACGGTGGGCGCGGTGCTGGGCAAGCTCAACGTTCCTGTCGACGCGCTGTTCTCGACCCTGGGCCGCACGGCGGCGCGCGGCATCGATGCGGCGCTGGCGATGATCTGGCTCAAGGAGTTCTATGGCAGGCTAATGGATCACGTGAAGACGAACGATGTTTCCACGTTTAATGGCGAGAAGTGGGATCCGAAGTCCTGGCCAGCCGATGCTGAAGGTGTGGGACTGGTCGAGGCTCCGCGTGGATCACTGGCGCACTGGATCAGGATCCACAACGGCGCCATCGAGAACTATCAGCTCGTGGTGCCCACGACGTGGAATGGTTCGCCCCGCGACGTCAAGCAGCAGCGATCGTCCTTTGAGGCCGCGCTGATTGGCACGCCAGTGGCGAAGCTCGATCAGCCGGTCGAGATCCTCCGCACCATCCATTCCTTTGACCCGTGCCTGGCCTGCGCCGTGCATCTTTACGATCCGCAGGGACGGCACCTTCACCGGATTTCCTTCGAGTGACGGCGATGAGTACAAACCCAGTTGTCAGAGACGTCTTTAAGACAAACGGCAGCGCGCCGGTCGAGTACCGGCGCGTGTATGTGTGGGAGCTGCCGGTTCGCGCATACCACTGGATCAACGCCATCGCGCTGACCCTGCTCTGTGTGACCGGCTACCTGATCGGTCATCCGCTGCGCATCAGCTACTCGCAGGAAGCCTATCAGCAATACTGGTTCGGCTGGACGCGTTTCATTCACTTTGCCGCCGCGTATGTGTATGTCTTCAACTTCGGCATGCGCATTTACTGGGGATTTGTGGGCAACAAGTACGCCGTGTGGAAAACCTTCCTCCCATTGACCAGAAAGCAGCAGGAAGAAATTGTCGACGTGATCAAAACCGACGTCCTGCAGGTGAAGATGCACGGCGAGATTTCCACGGGGCATAACTCGCTGGCGGCGTTCATTTATTTCCTGACATTTCTGGTCTTCTGCTTCCAGACCATCACGGGCTTCGCGCTTTACTCCGGCATGAGCGATGCGTGGTTGCCGCATTTGTTCAGGTGGGTTGTGCCTTTAATGGGCGGTGAGTTTGCCGTCCGATTCTGGCATCACCTGTTCCTGTGGTTTTTTGTCATGTTTGTGATCGTCCACATTTATCTGTCCTTCTATCACGACTACATCGAGGGCCGGGGCACGGTATCCTCGATTATCGGTGGATGGAAGTTCGACCGAGTGAAGGGCGCAGGGAATCAAGGCGCAAAGGAGCAAGGGGACAAGACTGTGTAGCTGCCAGTTTGTAGACGGCAGCTTCCAGCGTGTGGCAGCCGTCTATGGGAAGTCCGTTCCCTGGAAGATCGATTTGTCCGGCGAAAAGAGCACACTTGTGTTGGGCCTTGGCAACGTCATCATGGGCGATGAAGGCGTTGGCGTGCACGTGGTGCGGGCTATCGAAAAGCACGCACTTCCGGCCGAAGTGGAGTGCCTGGACGGTGGGACGGGCGGCTTTATTCTGTTGGAGCCGCTCCAGAAGGCCGGCCGCATCATTCTGATCGACGCGTCGGCCGACGGAAACTCTCCGGGCACTGTCACACGCACGACGCCGCGCTTTACCCAGGACTACCCTCCGACTCTCACCGCGCACGACATTGGCGTAAAGGATCTTCTCGACGCCTTCTATATGCAGGGTGGTGCGCGCGAGGTGATTCTCTACGCGATCGCCATCGACCCGCACCAGCCGATTTCGATGGACCTGTCGCCCGCGTGCGCCCAGGCGGCTCAGGAAGCCGAGCAGCGTATTCTTGCGGAACTCCGCGCTGCTGCACTTCAGGCCTGAGCGATCCACGGGCCGGGGCACGGGCAGGCAATCTGCTCGTGACAACTGCGGCTGCTTACCAATACTCTGAAAGTGCGTCTGAACGACGACCGCGCTCTTTTCCCCTATTCTGTATTCAAGGAGAGCACGCATGTTCCAGCACGTGGAGACTCACCGTCTCCGATTCGCGTTTTTTCTGCTGGCCGTGGCTTTCCCGTGCCTGACATTGGCTCAATCCGCCTCGCCGGCCGCGCAGTCATCTGCCGGGCAGCAGGGACCATCGCAAGCGCAGCAGTCTTCGCCGCCATCGAAGCTGCCCAACGCGCCAACCCCGGCTGCGTCCTCGTCTTCGCAGCAGCTTTCGCTCTCCGATCTCGGCTTTTCGGCGCAGCAAACGCAGGCCGACCCCAAACTTCAGGCCAAGCTCGACCGGCGCACGCGAATGCTGAAGATTCACCAGCGTCTTGGGATCATCACACTCGCGCCCATGGCTGCCGCGCTCATCACGGGGCCGATGGCCAAGGCCAAAGGCAAGAACGGGCAGATCATCACCGAGCCCTCCAATGCCAATCTTGACTTTCACGCTGCCCTTGGCAGCGCCACGGCGACCCTCTACTTCACCACCGCATACTTTGCCATCGCTGCACCTAGAATCTCCAATCATCCCAAGCACGGCGCCATTCGCGTGCATGAGGCGCTGGCCTTCATTCACGGCCCCGGCATGATCCTCACACCCATTCTCGGAGCGATGGCATTTTCGCAAGAGCAGAAAGGGGAAAAGGTTCACGGCATCGCATCTGCTCACGGCGCGGTGGCCACCACAACCGTGCTCGCTTACGCCGCGGCGATCGTCTCTGTCAGTTGGCCGATTCATCTCAAGTTCTGGGAGAAGCAATGAATCGCTTTCTATACGTGCTCTGTCTGGGAATTTTTGCGGTTCTCGCCGCGCAATACATCCTCGCGCAGTCCGACTCGCAATGGGTTGCCGATCAATCCACGCTTACCTATCACATGTCCCACCCCATGCACGAAGTGGATGGCGTCAGTCACGCTGCTCGAGGCAAAGGAATTTGCCACGCCGGCGCGTGCGAGTTCCTCATCGCGGTTCCGGTCAAAAGCTTCGATTCGGGCGATACGAATCGCGACCTGCACATGATCGAGACCACGCGCGGGGCACAATTTCCCATGATTGTGGTGCGGGCGCACTTTTCGCAGGCCGAGATCGCGCAACAGTGGATTCATGCCGATCTCGAGGTCCAGTTTGCCGGCCAGACGGCTCACTACTCGCAGGTGGCGTTCGAGCGTACCCAGCAGGGGAATGCCGTGCGCATTACGGGAACGATTCCGCTTACCTGCTCTGACTTCAAGATCGATCGCCCCACGTTTCTGACGGTGCCCATTAAAAACGAGATTCCGGTTCGTGTTGACATGAGCTGGCACGCCGAGTGAAGGCAAGCCGCCGCCGCAGTACGGGTTTTTGGGATATCGCTCAAGATCGTGAAAGCGATGGATTTTGAGGGCCGCGGATGGTCTTCCTGCAATTTCATCGAAAGCCGGTCTCGCGGGCTCCGCTGAGCCTGTGGAAACTGGAACTACAGAAATTCGCCGATGAGTCAAAGTTAACCGTCTCGGTCTCTCATTTCCCCCCGGAACCAGCAAGTGGAATAAAGTCGAAGAAGGCCAAACGCCGCGACGCCAAGATTGGCTACTAGCCGCTTGGATCGGCGGCATCATCTGTTTGTTCATCTTCCCTCCCATCGGCATTTTCCTTGCCGGATTCGCAATCATCATGTCGATTCGCGAGGGAAGGGAGCAGACATTTGGCTACAACATCACGGTGATGGCGCACAGGAGTCGCGCCATACCTCTCAATCCACGCGATCAGGAGGCGCTGAATGTTGTTATGATGTTCACGAAAACTTAGCTCAGTACCCCGGACCCGAGGGATGGGTTTTATTTATAGGCGGGCGCCGGCGATGATGCACCGGGCCGTGGGGCCAAAGCCGTGGAGAGGATTGTTGTGATGCGGGCACTCGACGGGCTGTCACACCTGGAGCAACCAAGTTCTTTTGCGCGCTCGCTTGCTTGCGCTTTTTATGGGTCAGGCGTCTGGCGTGCTCCCTGGCAGCATCCATCGGGCGTTTTGAGCATCGCTATGAAGAAAATCAAGTAAGGAGCAGTATGACGAAGGTCGCGTTAATTACGGGCATTACCGGACAGGACGGAGCGTATCTGGCTGAACTTCTGTTAAGCAAGGGTTATACAGTGCATGGCATCAAGCGGCGTTCGTCGTCGTTCAATTCGGCGCGCATCGATAATATGTATCAGGATCCTCACAC
>JAJYFA010000258.1 GCA_021790995.1 Acidobacteriota bacterium | reverse complement strand
GAGAATCGTAACGCGCCGGTTCGACGGGTCGTATGGGTTGTTCTTCACCCGCAGCATCTGGTCTGCGTACCCGCGCACCTGCGTCACCTGATCGCCGCGCACGCCATCCTGCTGCATCAGGCGGCGCGCGGCGTTGGCGCGGTCGGCCGAGAGTTCCCAATTGCTGTAATTGGCATCTTTGGAGTAGGGCGCTGCGTCGGTGTGGCCCTCGATCAGCAGCTTGTTGGGCAGGGTCTTCAGCTCCGACGCCAGCAGCGCCAGCAACTCCTGCCCGTTGGGGCTGAGCTGCGCGCTGCCGCTCTGGTAGAAGGTGCCCTTCTTGTCTTCGAGCAACTCGATGCGCAATCCCTCCGGCGTGATGGTGATCTCAATTTGCTTACTCAACTTTTCAAGATCCTTGCGCGCCTTGATCTCTTCCTCCAGCTTCTTCTTGAGATCCTGCAACGCCTTCTGATTCCGGTCGACGACAGGGATTGTGCCGTTGCCCGTGCCCGACATCGTGGTTCCAAGCAGTGTCGAAAGCCCTTTAGGGTCGTTGAAGTAGCCCGCCACGGCCTTCTTTACCTGCTCGCTCTGGCTCATCAGCCAGAGCACGATGAACAGCGCCATCATGGCGGTCACGAAATCGGCGTAGGCAACCTTCCACGCGCCTCCGTGGTGGCCGCCATGGCCGCCTGTCTTCTTGATCACGATGATGGGCTGCGTCTTCGCCGCCATGAATGATCCTTTTTCGTTCCCTGTTCCCCGACGCTTGCTTTTACGCCGCCGCTGCTTCCGCCGATTGTTCGCCCTTGTTCTTGCAGCTCTTTTCCATCTCGTCGAAGCTGGGGCGGGCATGCACCGGAATGGCGCGGCGTCCCAGCTCGATCGCAATCATCGGCGCCGAGCCTTTCAGAAACGCCAGCAGCAGCACGCGCAGCACATGCAGATACTCGTTGTGCTCGTCGGCCAGCTTGCGCATGTTGGCCGCCAGCGGTCCCACTACGCCGTAGCACAGCAGGATGCCAAGAAAGGTGCCTACCAGTGCCGCGGCCACGTGCTTGCCAATCTCTTCCGGAGGCCCGCCGAGCGCGCCCATCGTAATGACCACACCCAGCACCGCGGCCACAATGCCCAGGCCCGGCAGCGAGTCGGCAACCGTGGTCAGCGAGTCGCACGGCTGCGCGGCCTCATGATGGTGCACCTCCATGTCCAGCTCCATCATCTGATCCATGTCGAACGGCTCCACTCCGCCGGTAATGGCCGTGCGCAGCGTGTCGCAGACAAAATCGAGCGCGTGGCGGTCGTGGAGAAAATCCGGATAGCCCTTGAAGATGGCGCTCTCGCCCGGCTTCTCCACGTCCATCTCCACCGCCAGCAATCCCTCTTTGCGAACTTTATTGAGAAACTGGTACATCATCTTGAGCGTGCTCAGGTAGCGCGCCCTGGTGTAAGGAGAGCCTTTGAGCGTCCCCGTCAAACCCGCGGCGATGGCCTTGAGAATGCGCATCGGGTTGGCGACCAACAGCGTTCCCGCGGCTGCGCCGGCAATGATGATCAGCTCGGCCGGCTGAAGAAGAACGGCCATGTGGCCCTTCTCCATCAGGAATCCGCCGATAATGGCGGCAAACACAAGGAAGATCCCTACAATGGCAAACACGGCGAATCCTCCTGCGCGTGATCTGGATTTCCGCCGCGCGCAGCGATTGTGGCGCGGTTGCCGCCCTCCCGGATACTGTTCTCCATGGCCTCGCGGGCGCGGCGAAGCAACTGAGCCAGCGGTTCCACAGGATCGCTTGCGGCCTGTGCCGCGCCGACGCTTGCCGTCAGCGATACGCGATCGCCCCACCAGCGAAAATCCGCGGTGCGCGCCAGACCAACCAGCCTTTGCGCGTGCGCGGACAGCATCTCTTCGCTGCGCTCATGCGCAATGACAAGAAATCCATCGTCGGCCCAGTAGCCGATCTTCTCGCCCGGCCGCAGACCATGTGCGAGTGCGTAATAGACCTTTTCAAGCATCGCGCGGCAGGCTGGCGCACCATGCGTCTTACATAGCTCGCGCGCCTGGTCAACACGAACGCGGAGAATGCCAATCGGCGCCCCGCCTCGCGCAAAGTCGTCGCATTCGATCTGCAGCTGCTCCAGCAAATCGGTTCGCACGTCCTCGGCAAATGCGGCATCGCCCAACTCACTCTGCGGCAGGGCGTCCAGGCCTTCCAAAGGATGAAAGAGCAACGCCGTTCCGAGGCGCTCGCCGAGTTCGTTGTTCAAAACCTGAACGCTGGCGAGAACGGGAACCATGTGCCCCATCTTGTGCCGCGTCTTTGTCGCCGACCGATGATTTTCCGGCTGGACGCCGGGCGGCAGTGCCGGCGCCCAGGGGTTTCTCGCGGCAAGCAACGGCGTCAGATCCTCGGGAATCTCGCGCCCAAGCAACTCGTGAGCCGCGTGGCCCGTGATGCACTGCGCGGCCTGGTTCCAAAACATGACCGTTCCTTCACCGTCGAAAATCCCCATGCCTTCATGCAGACCGTCGAGGGCAGCTTCGAGCAATTCCATTCGATTCGCCAACAGAGATCCCTCCACCACGCCCGAATTTGTGCGGCAATTTGCCCCAGCATCAGGGACGGGCAAGCGTATCGCTGCGTACGGCACTCACAACCATCCATCGGCCTCGTGCGACGGAACTTGATCGTCCTGTGGCGTAATGAGAGAAGTCCAATGTAAAAAAGAAAGGCGATAGCCCAGATCGATCTGGCGAGAAGAGCGCGTCTTCAACGGCGCGGTTTCAAAAACAGCTTGAACCCGAGGCGTTATGCCCTCTGCCGAAGCCTTCTGCTCGACGCGAATTCGGAGCGGTGACGGCTGTAGAAGAAATAAACAAGAAGGCCCAGAGCAAGCCAGACAAAGAAAGCCAGCCATGTCATGACTTCAAGACCCATCATGAGGATTACGCAGAAGAAGATGCTGAGCACCGGAAAGACCGGGCCGAGAGGAGCGCGGAAGCCGCGGTGACGCTCGGGCTCGCGATAGCGCAGGATGATCACCGCCGTGGAGACGAGGACAAAAGCAAAGAGCGTGCCGATGTTCGAGAGGTTCGCGACCGTGCCAATGTCG
>JAJYFA010000100.1 GCA_021790995.1 Acidobacteriota bacterium | reverse complement strand
CGCGCCGCAGGTGCCAAGGACCGCCAGAACAGTGTCGAGAATTTCTTCAATATCTTGCTGGCAGCTCTTCTTTGTTTCTCGCCAAGGCACCCAAGTTCGCTCCGGTGTCTCCGGCGACTCCTGGCGGTCGTAGACCGCCAAGGCCTTTTCAAGCGCGGGTGAGACATCTTTCCAAAGGGCACCCACGCTCGGTTCTTCGGTGTCCGAATTCCGTCTGCGCAAATCGCGCGCTTGACGTTGAACGGCTTCGATCAAACGTCCCGCTTGGTCCGCAGCACCCTGAACGTTCATTGCGCATCCCCAAGCCCCAAATAGCGGGGAATCAGTGAGTTGAAAAGAAGATTGCTCCGATTCTAGCAGACTGGAATCGCAGACTTCCTACGACTTTTAAGCATCTGAAAGGATTCAAAGCCATGAAGCCAGCCGCGCTCTACGATGCGCTAATCAGTAAACTTGTGCCCTTGCACATCTGAGGCGCGTGCGGCGTGGGCAAGTCGCAGATCATTGTCCAGGTGGCGCGCGCTCTCGGGATCAAATTTCTTGACGTGCTCGGTGATCGGTGAGTGGGAGAAGACATCGAGACATTGAAAACCCGTGTACTCCACACGTACTCCGAAACCGCGTATCGGTCGGGTCGTGCGTTTTTAGCATCCCTGAAAAATCAATAAGTTATTTATAATCAACACGCTGAAACTATCCGACTCCCGCCGCCTCCACCATGGTCTTTTCAATTTACAGGTCGACAAAACTGAATTGTGCAGTCAATTGGGGCGAGATTGTATGGTGCAGCTTCTCCAGCGGCCCGCATCGCGCAAGGCTTTGCGGCGATAGCAATCCCTTATGGAGAACGATCTTTGCCACCCAAGCAGATGTGCGCGGCGGATTCGGCAGCGCGGCATTTCCGTACCGGCTGTTATCTGGAAGAGATACAGGTCACTTCGCGCTGGCCCGGAAATAGCGGATGACCTCGACGCGCGACATCGCGATCAAACCCTCCGCCACCATTTCGTCCAAATGCGGGATCAGCTTCTGGATCTGCTCTTCCGTATCGATAATGCTCAACTTGATGGGCGCATCTCTCGAAAACTTCCAATGGCTCGAATGGCGGATTCTCGTGCTCGCGCCGTAGCCTTCGATTCCGCGATAGACGATGGCGCCGGCTATTCCCAGCTCCAGGCATTTGGCGACAATGGCCTCATGCAGCGGCTTTCCCTGCCATCGATCGCTTTCGCCGAGATGAATGCGCAGCATCCTTGCCTCGAATTGCTCTTTCATGGCCGCACCCCCTCCTGGCCACGCGCTTCCGGGGATGGAGTTTCCGTACCTTCCTGATCGATTGCGATGGCCCGAAAGGCATACTTGATGATGTCAACGTTCGAGAGAACGACGAGCCCTTCTTCCACCATCTGTTCGACCATTGGCATGAATGCCTGAAGTTTCTCCTCCGAATCGATGGCCGTGAGCATGATGGAACTATCGTGCGCGAGGTGAAGCGGACTATCCTTGTGAAGCCGGTGGCCCGCTCCGTAGCCGAGGATGCCTCGATAGACGGTGACGCCTGCAATGTCGTTGGCGCGCATTGCCTCGACGAGAGCGCGGTAGAGTGGCTTGTCGTGCCAGCGGTTCGCTTCGCCGATATAAATTCGCATCATCTTGGCTTTGCCCTCAATCTTCACGTGCTCAGGTGGAACGGCGAATTTGGGCCGCGTTCCTTGCGCGGGCTTGGCGACGGTTGTTTCCTGCACTTCGATCATTCCCGTGCCGGCAAGTTCTTCGAGCTTGCCCAGCAGCTCGTTCACCTTTTCACGCGACTCGATAAACTCGATCTTCACGGGCAAGCGGTCAGAGATCTCGACCGATCGCGACGTGTGCATGTGGTGATCGGCGCCGAACCCCGCGATTCCCTTGGTCACCGTTGCTCCCGATACGCCACGGTAAAAGAGAAAATCGAGGATGCTTGAGTACGTGGCGACGCCGTGATGCGTCGAACCTTCGCTGGTGTAGATGGAAACCTTGAGAGCCTTTCCGGCGTTCAGCATACTTACCTCTCCTTTTCGCTTGCCGCAGCCTGAACAGCGCAAGCGATCCGTTGCCAGTATCAGTCCATTGGAATCGAAGACACTTTGGCCCTCGCAAGCTGGGCTGCGACAAAGAGTCGAAGCCGGGGCAAAATTGGCGTGACTACGCGAAGATGAAGCGCGGCGTACATGACCACAAATTCTTGCGCAAAAGGCGCGGAATTTCAATGGTGAGGCTCCAGCGCGTCTCTCATGAGATCATCTCCGCAAGGACTGCGCCGCCCCACGCGGCGGCAAGCCCCAGTAGCAGACTTCCGAGCGCATAAAGTGCGGCAAGCGAAAAGGCTCCGTCGCGCAGGGACGAAAGCGTCTCCCACTCATAGGTTGAAAACGTGCTGTAGGCGCCTACAAATCCAGTGGGAATCAGATAGCGCCAGGCCGGACTCAACTCGGCACGTTTCCCAAGATAGGTCAAAGAGAATCCGATAATAATGCAGGCGCTTATGTTGATGACAAACGTGCCATAGGGGAATTTCGTACCCCATCGACTGGCAACCGCGGAACCAACCCAATAGCGGGCTATGGTCCCAAGCGAACCTCCCGCTGCAATCAAAAGGTATTTTTGCAAGCTCCTGTCTCCTTCATTGAATCGTCAATATGGTCGTCTGCTTCGATGGTTTGCAATGATCGCGAGGGCGATCTCGCCCAACGGTCATCCGGCGCGCAAAGCTGTGAAGGTCCATGCCCTCATGAAGCCAATCTTCTGTGCAGGGATCGCTGCCGGGACATGACTCCGCGACAGGATTTCCTGCCAGGAGTCATCATCTGTCCGGCCTATTGGATGGGACAGCGGTTAAGGGTGAACTCCTTCACCTCATGATTTGAATTTATGAGCGCAGGGAAGCAAAGTCAAGACGGACGATTCTCTCAGGGGCGCTGAAATCTGCAAGAGAGTGGCCGGCTCATGATTCTTTATCCGCGCACGCGAAGAACACCGCTGGTCAGAATTCTGGCGCGCAAACCGCCGCGGCCTTTGAGGGCTTCTTCGGCGCCGGGTGCAATCGCCTGGTCCATCCAGTAACAGGGCTTACACTCACAGACGCCCTCAAACTCGATGTCCTGCACGGTGAATCTCTTCCCGATGAGAGCATTCAGGTCGATACCCTCGGTAACGACGTTGCGGCGCGCAACTGCAGGTGATTTTTCATCGGCATTCAGGGTGCGGCAGACTTCGGCGAAGACCTCGCTGGAAAAGAAGGTGATCTGTCCCTTGTAATCTTCCTTGTAGTCGAAGAATCGGTCGCCGCGAATGCCGCGGCCTGCCACACACTCGAGATCGTCCACTTCGAGCAGCGGATTCTTGCCGGCTTCCTGGCCGTGATGGCCGAAGAAATTATGGCCGGGCGAGATGAACAGGCCACGAACAATCATTGCATTCCTGCTACAGGAGACGCTCTGCCGATCGAACTGCCGTGAAGTTGCGTTCTCCACTTCCACTGTAGACTTCAACAGCCCTCTCTCTTCTTTTTATGTTGGGCGGCAGGAATCCCGCCAGCGGGAGCTGCCGGCATGACCGGCGCGGCAACCGTGGGCGCCGGCGTGGGCGCCATCGGAGCTGCAAGTGCCGCCGAAGTCGAGGCGCTTGTCTCTCGCGGCGCTCCTCCGAAGTATTTTGCTACCAGCGCCAGCTTTTCAAAGGCAGCCGCGTCCATGCCGGGACTCTTCACCGGGAAGAGCACCGTATCGTGCCAGCCCTGGATGCCGCCGTTGAGTAGATAGACCGACTTGAATCCCTGTGTCTCAAGAAGGAACAGGGCCTTGGCCGCCTGTGTACTGTCACTTGAGTAAAGAACGATCTTCTGGTTGCGAGCCAACGAGTTGGCCGACAGTGAAGTCATCGGCAGATTCTGTGCGCCGGGAATGTGATAGGCGTCAAAGTCCTTTGCCGCGCGCAGATCCACGAGCGTGTAATCGTTGCGGTCCTGAACGATCCAGTCCGCAATGTCCGTGGGCTGAATGGTGTCCGCGCCGGTTCCGGCACGAAGGGCCAGATCCTTGGTGTCGATGGTGACGTGGTTTCCGCGGTAGGGGCTGCCTGCCGCGAGAGCGACAAAACCCGCGGCCAGCAAGCCGAGCACAAGAACTCGCACCGGAGTGACGCGCCACGGACGGACGCTGAGCCATCCCTTCGGATCGGGCTCCATACCGCCGAACTTTTTTTCCGTCCACTCAGCGACGACAAAGGCTCCGAGGGCCATCAGTACAACCGCGAAGACGAGCAGGCCGTAGGGAAGATCCCACAGCCTGGCCAGTGTGATCTGGCCCATCGAGGTCATGTGCACGAAGCCCAGCATGTGCGGGTACGCCTCGGCATATACCATTACGCCGGCAAACATGCCCGCGACATACACGATTCCGTCTACGCGCCCGGTGGCTGCGGAGACGCACGACGTGCCTGGACAATATCCGCCAATCACAAAGCCGATGCCGAGCAGCAGTCCGCCGACAATCTGCGGAACAAGGAATGTGGGAACAAGATAGACTTGCGAGAGATCGACAAAGCCGATGCGCGACAGAAGGTAGAGGCCGGTCATCGCTGTGATGATGGCCGTGAACATGACCTTGAGCACTCTCATGTCGCGGAGATAGAACTGCGCGGCCAGATTGGGCGAAACGCCGAAGCCGGCGCGCTCCAGGAAGAAGCCAAAGCCGATGCCGATGATGAAAGCCACGACGAGGCTCGCCTGGTCACCGAAGAGTCCGAAGGAATAAAAGGGAGCATTCATATCAGAGCCACAGCTTTCTGAAGAAGTAGGCCGCGGCATACCCGCCGCCGAAGACACACATCATGAAGACCCAACTGCCGGCGTTGAGCAGTGCGCCGCCCGTAAGCGCCTGGCCGCTGGTGCAGCCGAGAGCGAACAGGGCGCCGATCATCATGATGACGCCGCCAACGAAGGCAAAAATCAGCCGCGATCCCGAACTGATTCGCGGTCCCTTCTCCACTGCGAACTTCAACCGGTTTGCGAGCGCAGCGGAAAGAAAACCACCGACGAGCACGCCGAGAACCTCGAAAACCAGCCAGTCCAGCAGCGGGCTTTGGGTGCCGTCGCCGAGGTAGTTGGCGTAGAGGGCATTATTTGTGGCGTGCGCGGGCGCGATCGCGTGCATGACGGTCGCCGTCACCGAGGTGAATGCGCCCGATGCGCCAAGCCCGCGGCCCATGATGACAAACGCGGAGAGCAATACCAGCCCCAGGCCGAATCCGGACAGGTATGGATTCCAGTAAGGTTTTGGAGAGTGATCGGAAGAGTTCATTTGAAAGTTGTCCCTATCGATTGAGTGCTTCCAGCCAGTGGCTTTGCTGGCCGGCGTAAACGAGGACGAAGCGCAGCGCCAACCCGCCGAGAATGACGAAGATCGACGGCGCCAGCGTGTGGCGAATGCGATTCGCAAGTTCGAGCGATTGCAGGATGAGCGGAATTACGATGCCCATCCCAATGACGAAGACCCAGAAGATCGCCGTGTAGGGCCCACCGAGCAGCAGAGATGCCGCTTGCTGGTGAACCGAGGTGGAGGTTGTATTGCCGATGAGGAAGAGGATTAGCAAAGCCGCCTCGATGGTGAGAAAGCTGTTGTCGGCGCCAGCCAGCACGGGGCCAACTTTTGGGTCGAGCGGATGGGCCTCGATCAGCTTTGTCAGTGAGGAGAGCAGAAAGTCGGCGAATGTGGGGCGCTCGTCATCGGGGGTGTGGATGATCAGAATGCCGTGCAGGGTCGCCGCCGCGATAGAGAGCCCGGAAAGCAGAAACAGCGGGCCGAGGATGGCGCTGTTCCAGAGCGGCCGCGCGCCGAAGGTTCCCAGCAGAATGCCGGTATAAATGCCGAGCGCGATGCCGACGAGCATATTGGAAAGACCGATGGCCACCACCAGCCACTCGCGCGCGAGAATGAAGTCGCTCCATGTGACAATGACCGGAAATCGCCTGGCCAGCGCGGGAATAGCCTCGGGCAGGTGCGCCAGGCCGTTGGCAACCAGCGCGGGATAGACCAGCAGCAAAATCCAGGAACCCCAGGACATGGGCGAGGTGATCTGAAATGTGGTGTAAAGACGCCACACGTGCAGCTTGTGCGACAGATCGAGGAACAGCGTAAACATGCCGAGGCTCAGGCCGGTCAATCCGACAATCGGTCCGATCGTGCAGCAGACCAGAGCCTCGCGCTGACTGGGGCGGATAGCGATGAGACGTACGCCGGCAATGATCATCAACCCGGCAACCAGACCGCCCAGAAACAGATATACGGCGATCTGCCAGCCCCAGATGTGCAGCGACGGGTCAACCAGCGGATTATGTCGTGAAACGGTCAGTTCAGTTAGAGGCATCATGTTCGCTCACGTGAGATAGAAGATGCAGGGTTTGGTCCCGGCTTCGGGAATAAGTGAGTGATAAGGCCGCGAGGCAAGCAGACGGCTCACCTCCGAGTTCTCGTCGTCCAGGTCGCCGAAGTGCATGCAATGTGTGGGGCAGACCGAGACGCACGCCGGATCGAGTCCGTTTTCCACGCGATGGATGCAGAATGTGCACTTGTCGACGTAGCCATCGGGATGGACAAAGCGCGCGTTGTAGGGGCAAGCGGCGAGGCATGCCTTGCAGCCGATGCATTTTTCGTGGTCGACAAGGACCACGCCGCCGCGGTCGTGGATGTGGCTGGCGCCCGTGGGGCAGCAAGACACGCAGGGGGGATTTTCGCAGTGGTTGCAACGCTCCGAGCGAATCTCGAGCCGCACGTCGGGAAATACGCCGTGCAACTCTTCCGTGATCCAGTCGCGGCTGTAGCCCAACGGGACGCCGTGCTCGGTCTTGCAGGCTACCACGCAATCGTTGCAGCCCACGCAGCGGCGTGTATCGATCACCATGGCAAAGCGAGACATTCTCAGACCTCCGGCTCGATGGTTACGAAGTTTACGTGCAAGCCCGTACCGCCCATGAGCGGATCGGTTTTATACCGCGTCATCAACTGCGTGTCGCTTGCTCCTTTGCCCACCGCGCCTCGCAGACCCTTGGCCGTGTGTCCAAACCCGTGCACCATGTACACGCAGTCGGGGCGGATGCGTTCGGTCGCCTTGACTGCAATGCGATTGCTGAGGACACCGTCCTGATTGCGCAGCCGCACATAGTCGCCGTTCTTGAATCCCAGGCGGACCGCTTCGGTCGCGTTCAACCAGACGGAGTTCTCGCTCTCCAGATCCATCAGCAGCGGGTTGGTCTGCGTGCGGCTGAAGGTGTGCATCGGAGCGCGGCCGTAAAGCAGGCGGTACGAACCAGGAGGGCCGGGATCGGGGCGCGTATACTTCGGCACCGGATCGAAGCCTGCTCTCTGGAGTTGCACGGAGTAGAACTCTATCTTTTTCGAGGGCGTGTCGAAGGTGGCCGCCGCGCCCTCGTCAAAATATATCGGCTGCTTCGCGCCCAGAATCACGCCGTCGCGCTTCAGTTGTTCAAAGCTGCAACCGGCGGCCTTCACACGCCAGGCAAGGTACTCTTCGATGTCCTTCCAGGGATAGTAAGCGCCGAGACCCAGCTTTTCAGCGAGCGTCTTCGCGATCCACCAGTTCGGCTTCTGATCGGCCGGCGCGTCGACAACCGGCTGACGCAGCGCGATGTAAGGCTGCTTGAAGGGATTGGTGTGCAAGTCGTCATATCGCTCGAGATAAATGGATTCGGGCAGAACGACATCGGCCCATCCGGCGATCTCGCTGGGAACGGTGTCGATCACCACCAGAAAATCGAGGTTTTGTATCGCGCGAATGGTCTCCGGCGGGCTGGGCAGCGAGTAAATCAGGTTTGTGGAATACACCATCCAGCCTTTGATCGGATAAGGCTGGCCCGAAATCGTCGCATCGCGTATGCCGGTGCTGATGCTTTGATCGGCAAAGGGGTACTTATTCCCTGGATTATCGGCCGCTGGCCTGGCGGGCTTGGGATAGGGAGGATAAGGATAAGCGGGAATGTCCAGGCTCGCCGGCATCCACAGTCCACCCTTGCGTCCCCAACTGCCCATCAACGCGTTGAGCAGGGCGATGGCCCTGCTGCGTTGCGCGTCGTCTCCATACCAATTGGTGTGGCGGCCAGGATGAATCAGTGTGGCCGGCCGGTAGCGCGCCATCTCCCGCGCCGTCGCGCGGATCGTCTCGGGCTCGATGCCTGTCTCCGGGTACGCCCACTCCGGCGTGTAAGGCTGAACGATCTGCGCGAACTGATCGAAGCCGAAGCCGTACTTGTCGATGTACTCCTTGTCGTAGAGCTTTTCGGAGACAATCACGTTCATCCATGCAAGCAGGAGTGCGATGTCGGTTCCCGGCTTGATGGGCAGATAATACTTCGCTTTGCTGGCAGCCACTGAAAATCGCGGGTCCACCACAATGATGCTGGCGCCGCGTCCGACGGCATGAGCAAACTCCTGCACCTGCGTGTTATGCATGTTCTCGCCCAGGTGGGAGCCGATCAGAACGATGCACTGCGCGTTCTCGATATCGGTGCGCTCGGGCGAACGCGGATCGTCGCCATAGGTCAATGTGAAGCCGACATCGCGCGGGCCGCGGCACTGTGCAAACGACGGCTCGGTAATATTCTCTGTGCCGTAGGCGCGCATCGTATGCTGGATGAATCTTCCGCCCAGACTATGCGTGAACAGAGCGAACGATTCCGGGCCGTAGTCGCTCTTGATCTTTTGCATCTTCTCGGCGACGACATTCAGAGCTTCTTCCCAGGTGACAGCCTTCCATTTATCCTCGCCGCGATGGCTGACGCGAATCAGCGGACTGCGTAGCCTGTCCGGATCGAACTGCGCCCCGATGCCGCCCGTGCCGCGGGGGCAAAGCCGCCCGTGCGACAGCGGATCGAGAGGGTTGCCTTCGATCTTCCAGAGTTTGCCGTCGCGTACGCTGGCAATGGCGCCGCATTCCCAGAAACAGATATTGCAAAACGTGGGAACGCGGCGCACGACGGACTGTGCCGCGGCGCGTGCCGGTTCGGCCAGACGTGCGGCCTGACGCAAGCCTGCGCTGGCTACAATGGAGCCGGCCCCAATCTTCAAAAAGCGGCGGCGTGAAAGTTGATTCATGGCGTACCTGCTCATATATAAGAATCGCATTTAGGTGCAAAATGCATACAGTGACGCCTGTCACTTATGTTAAAAAGAAAACTTTATGGCTTTCCCAGCGCCTGAGCTAACTGCTCGTCAAACGTCGCGTCCGCCCACGCCGGCAATTTGCACTGCGGGCCAAGCTCCGACCGGTAATTCTTGAAGTTTGCAAAGACGGCTGCAACGCGCGCTTCCCTTGGGCTGTGACATGACAGACACGTTCCTACGAGCAGGATTCTGCGCTGTTCCTGCAAGCTGAATGGCCGTGCGCCTTTGCGGGTTGTTGTTCCCGCGCTTGGCTCGCGCAGGAATCCGATCCATGCGTCCTGCGGCAATCCGTCCGCAGGACTTGCACGGTGCGAAGGGGCAAACTGCCATTGGCCCACGTTACCGCTCACGACATAGGCCAGTTTGCCGCGCCCGTATCCAAGAGCTGCCGGATTCGCATGGCACGATTTGCAATCCCTTGCCTGGCTGGCCGTCGTGTGGGGTGATACCGGAGCATAGAGCCGCAGAAAGCGGTTCTGCTGCTTTGCGCCACCGGGCAGTTGCAGATTCATAATCATTCCCGGCGCAAAGGTTGTGATGCGCTCCTGCGTTTTGCCGTCCGCTGTTGTTGCCAGCTCAACACCAAGAGCGGGCGCATCGCCTTGATACTCCGCCGCATCTTCCTGCCACGCGCCCTTTACAAACTTTCCTGCCAGATAATCCCAGCCTTCCGCGCTCGGATCGAAAGATGTGTGGCACTGAATGCACTGTGGCGCCCAGGATGCGTGGCAGGCGTCGCAGGTCAGCCGTTCATGCACCGAGTTGAAGCGCGCGCAAACGGCGGCAGCCGGCTTCGGTTCGAGAATTTGGCCAGACTCCATGAGCACTACGCGTGGCCGGTTGTCCGGCCCGAGAAAGGTATTCGCATAGTCCGCTGCTCCGGACTGTGAAACCACGAATCTCCGGCCAGGCTCGTTCAAGTTGCGCATGGCGGCGATCTGCTGCGTTTCTCCGTCGAGTTGAGTGAACTCGCGCGACGGTGTGGCTCCCGACTGGTGGCAGTCTTCGCAGGCAATTTTCACCGCGTCGGCCTCGTGCGCGTGGACCGCGCCGTCGCTCATCACCTCGATGGCAATGTGGCAATCTACGCACATCATGCCTTTTTCAAAGTGGACATCGGCAGGATGTTTTTCGAAGACCCGTCCATCGGCGAGCAGCCTGAACCGCGCGGGCCAGCCTGGCATGGTCTTTGCATTCGCCTCATCCAACTGCGTTTCGTGCCAGCCTTCGAAGTTGGTGGAGATGCGCCCCGAGCGGCTGTGGCAACCGAAACATGCCTGCGCGGAAATATGAACGGAGACGTCGGGGTGGTGCAGAGGTACAAGGTATTTGAAATGTTGCTCGAGCTCAGCAGCGGCGGCAGAGTCGTAGCGCAGGTGGCATGCCGAACAGCCGCCGCCGCGGCTCGATGTGTCGATAGGAGCGGGAAAATCCTTGTTCTGGCCCAGATGACAGGAGGCGCAGAGCTGACGCAGGTGTGTATCGCCAGGCGAATGCCTGAGCGCAGCCACATCGAAATGCGCGTTCAGATCCGCGCTCTCGCCAAAGGCGAATTTGTCCACCGCAACAACGCCGCTCATGGTGTTCATCAGGGAGCCTTTGACGCGTGTAGCCACTTCGCTGTGGCAGTTGCTGGCGCCGCAGGTCCGGTTGACAATGGAAAGATTGCCCGGTGTAAGCGTCATTCCTGCGTGCGCAAGCGCCTTGTTGAGCGTGAACGGATTGCCAAGATGGCACGACGCGCAGCCGATCGTCTTCGGATCATGCGCCGCCACAAATCCGGTCATGGCGGCATGGCAGGCAAGGCAGCCTTCACGCTGGCCGTCGGCCATCGGCACTTTCGTTGCAACCAGTTTCGCATCGACAGGGAGCCATGCGCGCCAGGAAACGAAGTGTTGCTCTTCCGCCCAGACCGCCGCGGGCGATTCGAGCCTCCATCCGTCGCCGCGAAATACAAATCCCACAATGGCCAAGGCTGCGTAGGCTACGCATGAGCCTGCCAGCGTCCATTTGATTGCGGCACGCGCGCGCGGCGGAAACAGCGGCAGAATGGTGAGCAGCAGCAGCCCTGCAAACCCAATCCACACGGCGATCTGCGGCCAGGGAAGCCAATGCAGCAGTTCCTGAAGACCGACAAAATACCACGGTCCCTTGGCGATCGGCTGCGTGCGATTCTCAAGCCACGGAATCAGAAACGCAGAGAGCGCGAGTATCGGCGGCAGTGTCCAGACAAAATCCCTGGCGCGCGGAAGAATGCGGCGCGCATGTTCAATGGTCACCAGCCAGATCGCAATCGTCGCGGTGCACGCGTGCTGGAGATAGATGGTCTGAAGGTTGGCGCCGGAACCAGTCAGTATTCGATTGAGAGGCGCGCCGAGCCAGGGCACGAGCATCAACAGCGAACGCAGAATCTGAAGGGCCTGGATTGCGGCGCCGTCGCCACGCAGCAGAAATCCGGAGAGCATCGCGGCCATGACGACGGGAACTGTCAGGCTGAGCCGCCACCAGACTCCAAACGTTGTTTTCGTTTCGCTGCGCCGCAGCATGTGGTCCGCGATGTGCGCCAGCGTGAGCACCAGAAACGCCTGTGCCGACCAATAGTGCAGGCTGCGCACAAAAACCCCGGCTGGATTTTTGAGCAACAGAAGAGCAAGCGAGTCCAGCGCCGCCTCTGGCTTGTAAATTGGCACCAGCAGAACGCCAGTGAACGCGCAAACCACAAACGCAGCGAGCGCGAGCATTCCCAGAGGCGGGATGCGCCGCCAAAGGCCCTCCGAGACCGCTTCAGGCCCTCTCATGGTTTTTCAGGGCGATGCGCAGGACCGCATTGGTTCGATCCACTTCAAAAGGGAGGGGCTGTAAGCCATGTCGCGCAGGTCCGTGCAGCAGTTTGCCCTGGAGACCGAAACGCGAGCCGTGGCAAGGACAGACAATCTGGTCGCTCTCCGCACGATTGATGCGGCAGCCGAGATGGGGACAAATGGACGAAAAAACCTCCAGTTCATGTGCTCCAGCCACAACAATGGCGCGATCGTAGAACCGGATCTGGTTGGCTGCTGGAATGGGAACCGTAACGACCGTCTCTGCGTTTTCGGGAATGGCGCCGGCGCGCTTGGCCAGGCTGTTCATGAGCCACAGTCCGCCCCCGCAGAGCGCGGCAAGCGCGGTCTTCAGCAAGGTGCGCCGCGAATTTTTCCCCTTGGCTTCCATCCCTGCATACGGCAAGTGCGGCGGGCCTGCTACTTTGCCGCCGCACTTGCGTCCTATTTATTTATAGATTACTCGTCGCGCGGAAATTCGCCGATCTCTTACGATGGCTTGACAATTGCATGCGTTGAGGCGCTGAAGTGTAATCTTCAGCGCCGATCGCTATTCAAGATGAAGCTCCTTCATGCGCCTCCATAATGTTGAGCGGCTCAAGCCCAGAGATTTAGCAGTCTCGCTGCGTTTCCAGTGGTGTTTCTCAAGACTGGCGCGAAGCGGTTCGGCTTCCAGTTGGGGATTGAAAGCAGGGAGGGGAAGTGCTGCCGTCGAAGACCTGGCGGAGTTGCTGCGGGTTTCCCCGGAAACCTGCCTTGGATGCCTAATCTCGTGCGGAAGATCTTCGGGCAGGAGGGTTTCGCGTTTCGCCACTACTACCGCATATTCAATCGCGTTGGATAGCTCACGGACATTTCCTGGCCACGAATAGTCGAGGAGTAGCCTCATCGTCTGCGGTGAGAATCTGCGCACCAGTCCATGCTGCGAGGTGACGCAGTTGAGAATGTGATGCGCCAGGGGCGCGATATCCTCACGGCGCTCGCGCAGTGGAGGTACTTCAATAGGCACGACACAGAGCCTGTAGTAGAGATCCTCGCGGATGCGGCCTTGTTGCAAGGCCTTTTGCAGATCGATATTGGTCGCCGCGATGATGCGCGCTGAGGTGTTGCGCGTTTTGCTTTCGCCCACGCGCTCGTACTTTCGTTCCTGCAGGACGCGCAGCAGCTTTACCTGCAACACTTGCGGGAGGTCCCCGATCTCGTCCAGAAAGAGTGTGCCGTTGGATGCCAGCTCGAAGCGCCCCACGCGGTCCCGAATGGCTCCGGTAAATGCGCCGCGCACGTGACCGAAGAGCTCGGACTCCAGCAGATCGGCAGGAAGCGCGCCGCAGTTGACAGCAACAAACGGACCGCTTGCGCGTGACGAATTCTGATGAATCGCGCGGGCCACGACTTCCTTGCCCGTGCCGCTTTCTCCTGAAATCAATACAGTTGCTTCGCTGTGCTGCAGCGCCTCAACCAGCCGGAAGATGCGCTGCATAGACGGCGCACAGGCCACCGCTCCCGAGCAGAAGATGGGGGAATCCGGGCAGGCAGATTCTTCCTCGGCCGGCCGCAGCATGACCATGTATTTCGTCTGCGGATCGCAGATTGAGGAGTCGTCTGTGATCATGGGCGCCGTGGTAATCGAGACCAGGCGAGCGCCGGAATCGCCGTACTTCAGGTTGGCTCTCCAGCCCTCCCGCATCTGACCGTCCAGAAGAGCGCGGCGAAGCTGGCCATTCGCTCCAAAGAGTTCGTCTCCCAGAATCGCTTCCACCGGCTGGCCGCGCAGAGCCTCCGATGCGCCCGCTCCAAGAAGCTGATTGAGGTGCGGAGAGGCATGCAGAATGCGAAATTCGGGGTCGAGACAGATGAAAGCCCGGCCGACCGATGCCAGCGCCCGGGTGATGCCGTGCAGCGCAGCTTGGGTCAGTGGGTTGCTCACAGACGGAGGCGCGGTTGCCAAAGGGGCGGTTGAAGCGGTATCCACGGATCGATCTCCTTTTCAGGGCGGATTCCCTCTTGTCGCTGCCAGCATTGCACGATGCCCATTCACGCTGTGCAATGTCGATTCCCGTGCAGCGAATTTCCCTCCCTCAAGCACCGGCGGTCCACTATAACCCTTCGGGATAGAGCACGCGGTAGGAGTCGTAGCCCCCGGAGAGGCTGCGAACCTTGAAGCCGCGTTGAGACAGCAGGCGGTAGGCATAGTAGGAGCGTTGGCCGATCTGACAGCTTGCCCATATCTCTCTGGACTTATCAAGATCTCCGATGCGCCCTCGCAGCTCTCGTAGGGGGATATTCACAGCGCCATCAATGTGGCCACTCCGGTATTCGTGCGGGCCGCGCACATCGATAATGAGAGCCGGCGTTGTGGGCAATTCGCTCCACGGCGCAAGCTCCATGTCGCCGCGCACGACGTTGGAGGCAATCATTCCGGCAAAATTGACCGGGTCCTTGGCGCCGCCATACTGAGGCGCATAGCACAGCTCGGCCTCCTCGAGATCGAAGACAGTTGCCTTCATCTGAATGGCCTGCGCAATCACGTCGATGCGGCGTTCCACGCCTTCCTCGCCGACAGCCTGCGCTCCCAGCACAAGCCCGTCGGACTTGCGGAATAGCAGCTTGAGATGAATGGGCTTTGCTCCGGGATAATAGCTTACGTGCTGGCCGGGATGCAGATAGATCTTTTCAAAGTCCTCCACTCCCGCGCGGCGCAGCGATTTCTCCGTCGCTCCCGTCAGAGCGATCGTCAATCCAAAGAAGCCGCAGACCGCTGTACCCTGGACGCCACGGAACTTTGTGTTCCGTCCGCAGATGACATCGGCCGCAACCCGCCCCTGGCGATTGGCAGGACCAGCCAGAGGGACTAATTCCCACTGTCCCGTGATCCAGTTGCGGACCTCGACGGCATCCCCGATGGCCAGGATGTTCGGGTCGCTGGTCCGCATTTGGTCGTCGACACGGATTCCGCCGCGATCGCCGATCTCGAGCCCAGCTTCGCGCGCCAATTTTGTTTCCGGCCTGACGCCAATCGAAAGCACCACCAAATCCGCATTGATCTTCGCTCCGCTTTGCGTGAGGACGGCCAGGCTGCCGTCTGCGTTCTGCTCGAACCCGACGACGCCTTCGTTCAGATCCAGGTTGATACGGTTCGACTCCAGACGCTGGCGCGCATACTCGGACATCTCAACATCGAGCGGGGGCATGACCTGCGAGGCCAGCTCAACAATGGTGACAGCGATGCCGCGATGGTGAAGGTTTTCCGCCATCTCCAGCCCGATAAAGCCTCCGCCCACAACCACAGCGGTCTTCGGCCTTCTGGTCTCGATCCAATTGCGAATT
>JAJYFA010000099.1 GCA_021790995.1 Acidobacteriota bacterium | reverse complement strand
CGATGCGGTCTGGATGACGGGCAGATGCGCAAGCACCCAGAGCGCGAGCGTGACGCCAACGATGATCGTGCCGGCGTTCCGCAAAAAGATGCGGGCGCGATCGACGAGGCGCAGGCCGAGCGAGTAGAGCGTGGGCATGCGGTACTGCGGCAGTTCGAGGATGAAGGGCGTATCGCTGGATTTGAGGATGGAGCTCTTGAGCAGGCGTGCGGTGGTGAAGGCGGCGACGAAACCAGCGAGATACAGGCCCAGCATCACGAGCGTCTGCAGGCCGAGAAATCCGTGCAGATAGTAGACGTTGGGAATGAAGGCGGCGATGAGCAGCAGATAGACAGGCAGCCGTGCCGAGCAGGTCATGAAGGGTGTGACGAGAATGGTGGCCAGGCGGTCGCGCTTGTTCTCGATGGTGCGCGTGGCCATGATGGCGGGCACGGCGCAGGCGTAAGCCGAGAGCAGTGGAATGAAAGCTTTGCCGTTCAACCCGATGGTGCGCATGACGCGATCGGCGATGAGCGCGGCCCGGGCCAGGTAGCCTGTGTCTTCAAGAATGCCAACAAAGAGGAAGAGCAGCAGAATCTGCGGCAGGAAGACCAGAACAGAAGAGATGCCTTTCCACAGGCCATCGATCAGCAGCGATTGCAGCCACCCGGCGGGCAGCAGGGGACGAACAAGATTGGCTGCCTGCGCGAGCAGATAGCCGAAGCCGTCCGAGAGTGGCTGGCCGACCGAGAAGACTACTTCAAAAACGCCCACCACAACAATCAGAAAGAGCAGCGGACCCCAGATGCGATGCAGTAAAACGTCGTCGATCCTGCGCGTGTTGGCGGCCGAGAGCGGGGCGCGGTAGCCGGTGCGGCGGCTGACCTGCGCGGCCCAGTTGTGGGTGCTGGCGGCGTTGCCGATGACGGGCAGCTCGACTCGCCTGGGCTGAGCTTGACCGTTTTGCTGATTCAGGAAGAGCGAGATGGCTTCGAGGCCGGAGCCGTTGACGGCGCTGATCTGCGCCACCGGCGCATCGAGCTCGCGCGCCAGTTCGAGCGCGTCGATGTGGCCGCCGCGCGACTCCATCAGATCTGTCATGTTGAGCAGCACCAGCGTGGGCAGCCCCACGGCAAGCACCGGCATGGCAAGCATGAGCTGCCGGGTCAGATGCAACGAATCCAGAACCAGCAGGACCGCATCGGGCTTGGGCGTGCCGGGCATGCGGCCGCGAAGCACGTCAACAGCGACACGTGCATCTTCAGAGTACGGAGTCAGCGAATAGATGCCGGGCAGATCGATGAGCGTGAGATCGTCGCGGCCAATACCTGCCATCAGTCCCATGCGCTGCTCAACAGTAACGCCGGGATAGTTGGCGACCTTCTGCCGCAGGCCCGTGAGCTTGTTAAAGAGCGTGGACTTGCCGGCGTTTGGGGGGCCGATGAGAGCGACCGTCTGCAGGCCGCTTCCAGACGAAGACGCAGCGGGCGGCTCGAATGCCGGCGTTTGACAGCAAGCGTTCATCGCGTGGCCTCGGTCAGTTCGGGCAATTCTTCTGTGTATGAGGAGTTGGCCATTGCTCCAGTGCAGGTCCGCACGCGGATCGCGCCCGCGGTCTCTCGGCGCAAGGCAATTTCCATGCCGTCGACGGAATAAACAGTGGGATCGCCGGCCGGAGCACGGCGCAGTGCGCAGATACACGACCCGGGCACAAAGCCCATATGCATCAGATGGTTCTGGACGGACTCCGGGAGATCTAGCGCCTCCAGAATCCCCCGTTGACCAACGTTCAATTCGCTCAGAGCGCTCACCAGCTTCGCTCCCTTTTGCCGCTGCCGGAAGGCAGTAATCTAAAAATCGGACCGGAATGGTCGGATTTCAGTATACGACCAAGATACCCCGGGGTGCAATCCTGGTTTGCAGGGATTGTCGCATCGAGTGATTTCATGAGCGGACCTCCAGGAAATGGCTCCTGACTGGGAATCCCCCAGTTCCTCACTAGCCCCCCTGGCGGACTCTCAACTTACTCCATCGGAACGATGATTTGGTTGTAACAGGAGTGTATTTTTCTGAAAGTGACTTAAATCACACAAATAGCGAGGGGTTTGGAAGCGCGCGTGCCCGTGAATGCGCAAATCGCGGAAGCAGGAGCTGCTTGCATGCGGCAACCCAAGCCATCTTCTCCTCAAAACGGCTCGTCGTCTTCGACGGCCTAGGCCTTGACGTAGCTGCCCGCGCCCTTGTCGCTACGCCAAGCGTGGTAGGTTCAGGCGATGCGGGCAATGCCGCGCGTACTGTGCGCGTTCATCGCAGCGAATGCGGAGAGCGTTGACGGGTTCCGACCTGCTCTGCCATAAAGCCGCATGAAGCGGAGGCACGTGATAAAAGAAGAAATTTAGGACACGCGCCGAATTGCTTTCAGGGGTGGGCATTGCGGGGAAGAACCGCACATTCAACCTGGCAAAGTGGGAGGGAAATGGTTTCAAGATAGGATTCTTAAAACGAGGTAATCGGCCGACAAATGAGAACCTGTGCCGAGTTCAGCTCCTTGGAGCCGAGCTCGGTTTTGAGCAGCGCCTCGAAGTACGGAAAGCTGGCGCCGTGGCTTTGCGGCAGCCGCGCGCGCAGCGCCTTCAACGAAGCCTCGTTGTTGAGGAAGTCCATGGCCACGCCCATCGCCGAGCCGCCGGTGGCTGTGAGCAGCAGGGCGTTGCCCGAGCCGCTCAGGTTGGGCACGAAGGAAACTGTTGCGTAACCGACGCGCGAATGGCTGTCGTCGCCCACGGCGCGGTACTTATTGCCTTGGGCGGTGGTCGAACTCGATCATGTTCCCGATCCGCCCAACACGCCGAAGGAGTGCGCTGTCATCAGCCGCGACTACCTCGAGAAAACACTGCATGCGAGCATATAGGCCGTGGTTCCCTGGCCTTCAGGATTCGGAGGCGTGCAACTTGCCGATGTGATCATTCCTGAAGTCTTGACAGAATACCTTGCCGTCAACAGCATGACCAGCACAGCGTTGTGGGCCTGTGCCGCTTGACGCGATTGCCGCCAGATCCTTTTGAAGCGTACGCTGCAAACCGCGCAACTGGCAGGCGCCGAACTGGGCTTCCTGCCTATTCTTCGCTCAGTATCAGGGTGTCCACGTTCTCGCGTTCAGCGCCAAGCTTCCTCGCCAGGGCCGCATAGTTGGGATCGCGATAGGCCTTAGCCGCGCGTTCGAGCGCGGGAAGCATGGCATCGGCGCGGAACCCGCCAATCTGAGGGTAGTCCCACTTTTTTTCACCGGCTGCATAGGGTAACAGAAAATTGACAACACTGCGGATAGAGCGACCATCGCTGGTTTCAAAGTTCCAGAGATCCACGCCCACTTCATCGCCCAGCGTTGCCAGTTGCGAAAGCGCCTCCAGGTTGAAATTGCTATACCCCCAGGCGTTAGTCCGCGCCAGTTCCAGCGGCTCTCGTCCGTCGGGCTCAATCTGGATGGCAATTCTCCGCGTCTTCGCGCGCTCCACAACCTCTGCGGCAAGCGCCCGGTCACCGAGAAACAGGGCAAAGTCTGCAATTTGTACATCGTACCAGCTTCCATGGTTGTTCCTGGCTGCGGCTTCGGCCTTGCCGTGGTCGCTGGTTGTTATCCAATGCAGATACTGCGTGAACCAACCTTCAATGCCGCGCTGATCGATTGCGGTCCAGGCTTGGGAACCTGCAAGAAGCCCGCAGGCATCCGGCACGTCTGTCAGGAAGCGCGACTCGAGGACTCCCGTTCCGCGGCCGGTGTTGATGCCCGGGATGCCCTGCGCAAATTCGAGATTCGGGTTCATGCGGGTTGCCGGATCGAGAAACCACGTCCGCAGCAGCAGCGCCGCACGCTCCGCGTAGGCCGCATTACCGGTCAGATAGTAAGCCAGAGCGAGAGTACGGGCGTCGTGACCCATCTGGCCGAACTCGTCGTGGTCGGTGATTTTCCGGATTTCAGGATTGTGCCGGCCGTCGTGGCGGATATAGGGAAGGCCATTGGGTTTGTTGGGATTGGGCCAGAAGTAGGGAGCCTGACTCATATAGTCGTGCTTATTGCCGCTCGGCGGAGTCACGACCTTTTGCGTCACGGCGAACGGGCCCTCCTTCATGGCGCGATCGGCGGCAGCGGTAACGGCGCGCAAAACTTTCTGGCGCGACGGATCGTTGGGGCTGTCGGCGCGAAGGCGGGCCAGTTCCCGCGCGTTGAACAGAAAGACACGGGGCGGGACGGGGTTCGCTTTTCGCGGCATGGGCTTTTGTGCGGTAGCGGAAAGAAGAGCAGCGCAGGCAAGCGCAGTAGCGGTGCAGAGTGTCAATACGGACAACTTCAACATTGTGAGCTTCAATCTCCTTGAGTGATTTTCAACGGCGCGAGGGAACAAGCATGTTTCCTGAGAGCTCACGGGAGCCGTTTTGCGCGGTGAACAATTGTTTCAGACGGAAATGTCAATAAAAGCCGCGGCAATTCCTTCGCTTACAACCCCGGCCGTGGATGTGCCGCCGTTGCGGCGGATGGAGATGCGCGCGCGGCCGTTATAGAGCTGAACCACGCGCGATCCTCGCGACGTTCCCTGATTGTCGATCAGAGTTCCACTGCCTGCAACGGAGAAGCGCACGGAATTTCTAGCGTCGAGGCAAAGCACGCCGTTGGCGTCGAGGGCCGTGGCTTCAATCGTGACGGAATCCTGACCGCGGGCGATCTGCGCCAGAACAAGACGCGCCGGCTGGGCCCACTTTGTCGTCTGATATTCGCACTCGATCTCATCGCTGACCGTAACGCCGTTTTTGACGGCTACCACACGGAGATGATTCTTCCCCGGAGCGAACTTGACCAACCAGCGCAGGCCGGCAGCGGGAAAATTCTGGATGTTGCGCTGTCGCTTGCCGACGGATACTCCGTTGAGGAAAAGTTCTGCCGTGGGGCAGTTTGAGTAGACCTTGACCATGCGTGCCTGATCCTCCGCGCCCCAGCGCACAGGCCAGGTGTGACCGTAGATGTGCGCCATCGGCTCCTCGGCCCAATAGGATTGGAAGACGAAATATCCCTCCTTCTTCGTCATGTCGCGCTCGATCACGCCTTTCTGATTGACGCGCGGAACAGGGTTTTCGACCCGGAGCGGCGTGGTGAAGTCCTTGAAGGCCCACTGTGCCGTACCGCTTAACCAGGGCAGCGACTCTTGCACCTTCAGGTACCAGTCGAAGAGGTTGCAGGCATATGTTTCCGACCAATCGCCGTCACGCGATATGGCGGCTTTCGCCCCGTTCTGCAATGAGTCAGGCGTATTTTCCGCCAGGTCTTCTCCGAGCGGGGCTCTGGTCGCGCCCGATACAGGCTCTTCGGCGTGCCGGCGCGCATGGCTGTCGGCGCCCCACTCCACGTGCATGAAATGTTTCACCTGCCCGCGCGCCTTTTCGAGAGCGGCCTGATATCCGGTGTATTCCCCGCTATACCAGCCGGCCCAGATCGACGGCGAATAAACGTCGGGGATATCGCGCGCAAAATCGCAGCGGCGCAGCGACGTGAAACGGGAAGGGTCCATGGTGTGAGCGAGCGAGTTCATCTCCTGCATGAAACCGCGAATGGCGGTGTGATCGATCGCTGGATACTCGCCGGGCCAGTCGTCCTCATTGCCCAGTCCCCACATCACTACGCTGGGGTGGTTGAAGTGCTGATCGATCATGTTGGCCAGTGAAAGGCGCGTCTGGTTTCTCCACTTTTCGTCGCCCACACCGGAGCGGCACCAGGGCGCTTCTTCCCAGACCATGATGCCGAGTTCGTCGCACAGATCGAGCACGAGTTTTGACTGCTGGTAGTGACCGAGGCGGATGAAGTTAGCGCCCATGGCCTTGACCAGCTTCATTTCCGTGCGAATGAGAGCGTCAGGCTCGGCGGCGGCATAGCCTGCATGGTCCATATGGCGCTGGGTTCCGCGGAGCAACAATCGTTCGCCATTCAATTTGAAAGGGCCGTGGTCGACAAACTCGGCGTGCCGGATGCCGAATCGCTCATGCACCGCGCTCTTGCCGTAAGACGTGGCCAAGGTGACGCTGCACTTGTAGAGTTGTGGATTTGCCGGTGACCAGAGCGCGGGCGCGGCAATGCTAGCGGATGCGATCTCCGCTTCGCCGTCCCAGACGGGAAGCAACTTTTCCATGTGTGCGATAGTTTTCCCGCTGGGATCGGCAATTTCCACAGCGAGGGTGGCGCTGCCAGTGAACTGGGCGGGGTTATACAGGCGCGCCTTTACTTTGACCGAAGCCGCTGAGCCGGGAATCACGGACGGTGCGATGTGAACCGCCTCCAGGGAGACCACGGGCACGTAAGCCAGATGGACGTGACGATAAAGGCCGCCGTAGAGGCTGAAGTCGCTCAGATCGGAAGGCGAACGATCGAGATCCTCCGAGTTGTCGCAGAGAACTGCGATGGGAACGCCATTGGGCGCGGTTGGCGTGGCGGCGACGGCATCGGTAATGTCGAACACAAATTCGTCATAACCCCCCACATGCGAACCAACCAGCGTGCTGCCGACGTAAACATGCGAAGTCTGTCCAGCGCCCTCGAAGTAAAGTAGCGTACGCCCATCCTTGATGGGGTTGGCGATGGGCAGATGGGTGCGATACCAGCCGTGGCCGCGATAGTAGAGCTTATCGGGATCGCAGCCATCGTAAGCGTTGAAGCAGTGGGGCAGCGAGACGTTTTGCCAAACGGCAATCTCGCTGCCGCGCCAGACTTCCCACGGCCCGTCGAGCGCACCGCGATAGTACTCCCACCCAGAGTCGAGACGCCGGGAGGCCGAGCAAGCCTCGGCATTGATCAGTACCGGGCGCACGAGCGATGCCGGCAGCGCGGGCATCGTCTGCGTTGTAGCAGCAACCGCGGCCAGCGACTTGAGAAAGTTCCGGCGTGAAAAATGCAATGAGTGCGGCATACAAGTTTTCATCCGTGCATTTGGCCTTCAAGGAAATCGTGCGACGCGGACGGAAACCGTACCCGATCGCCGGTGCCGGAATGGGGCTTGAGATGGCTTGCGAATCTCCAGTTCCGCCTGGCGCCGTAACTTGCCTTTCGCTGCTTCGCAGCGCGAGTCGCCGATGCGTGGAGGCCTCTGCCTTCGCGTAGGTTGTAAAATGGCGCGCCGAGCCCTTCGCGACGGCGCGCCAACCACTTCAGAAGTTGAGGCGCAACGTGAACTGCAACTCACGGGGCGAGTTTTTCGAGGACGCGCCGCTGTTGCCGCCGGGAACTACTTCCTGAATTCCGTCGCTCCCGCTGGGGTTGGGGAGTCCTTGCACGTTAAACACGTTGAAGGCGTCCAGGTTGAAGCGCAGGTTCACCCTCTCAGTGATGGGAAAAACCTTGAAGAGCGATGCGTCGGCCGACCAGAACATCGGTCCGTTCAGAACGGTGTGCGAGTACGGGTTGGTTCCCGACGGCCCTGGCGCATAGCTGGTCTCCGTTGTTTGCGTCGGGTTCATTGTGGTGATGTTTACCGGGTCGCCGCCATAGTATTTGTCCACGTTCGTCGTCAGCTTGCCTTTTTTTACCGTAGGCGCACTGCAGCCAAGGTCGGATGGCGACGAATAAGGCGCCCAGTTGCTGGGCAGGCCGCTGACCACCGTCGACAACCCAGCCGAGCACGTATTGCCGGAGAGCGCCGTCGGAGGTATGTACCCGTTGAACCATTCGTAGGCCTTGTAACAGGTGCCCGTGCGGCAGTCCATGACGGGAGCCTTGTGTTTGTAGATGTGAAGGGGATTGGTCGGGCCCCAGTGCGATGAGGTGACGGTGAAGTCCTGCGAGGTGATGCCGCCCGCACCGGCAAGCTGCCATCCGCCCACGGCTTCGTTCAGGGCCCGGTTGGGATTGCCCAGCCAGCGCTTGCCTCGGCCGAAGGGCAGATCGACGATGCCGTTGAACTGAATGTGCTGCAGCGGTATGCTCGTGTCTTCCATGTAGTTCTCAAAACGATTCATTGCGCGGTAGAAACCATACGTATTGCCGGTCACGGGGCTCACTGCCATGCCCGGTGGCGGAGGCGGTGGAGTCGCTCCGGTAATGGTTGGCATGAACGATCCGTACGATGAGGTCCACGGACTCACTACGCCAAGTCCCGAGTTGGTGTAGTTTGTGATCGGATAGATGTTGCCGTCGCGGCCGCCGTTTCCGCCCACGCGCATGGGTTTTTGCAGTTGATATTCGATCTGGTAGGCGACGCCGCGGTGGAAGAGTCTCTGGTAGTTGGCTTGAAGGATGTTGTCGTTCGACCAGCCGCTCTTCAGTTGCTCCCAGCTTCCGCCGCCGTAGGTGATGTTGTCGTAGGGCCCCAGGGCGGTGCCGGAGAACTGATTCGATCCAATGACATGCCCCTGGGGCGGAATGGTGGCGGTCATCAGTTCCCAGGTGTACGTCGAAGGATGGTTGTTGTAGTGGTAACTCTGGTCCAAGTTGGTGGCATGGGTGTAGAGGTAGCTCACGCGCAGCACGGAATTTCCAGGCATCGGCTGCTCGACGGTGAAGTTCATTTGCGTAACGAAATTGGGCGGGTAATCCGGATCGAGGCTATAGATGCTGAATGAGTTGTTGCCCGTCAAGACCGGGTCAGTTGAATTGCTGTTGACCACGTTGGCGCTGTTCACGCCCATGATGGGCGTAGCCAGGGTTGAGGGAGTCCACGCGCCGGAGGTCTGCACCGACCGCAGTTGATAGTTCGTCAGCCCATCGGGCGACTGCGATGCGGAGTTGAAGTTCTGCGAGAAGTGCGCGGTAAACGGGGTGGCCTTGTTCATGTTGATCGCGTAGGAGCGGATCGGTTCGGGATAGATGTACCGGCCATAGGCGCCGCGCAAAACCGTGCCCCATCTACCAAAGGGCTGCCAGGCAAAGCCAAAGCGCGGCCCGAACGTGAAGTCGGAGTTATTGGTCAGCGTCGTAGCCGGCTGGCCAGCCTCGGCGGGTGTCTCGAATTTGACCATGGCGTTCTGGTCGCCAGTGATCACGGCCTGCGTCGTGTAGCCCTCGGAGATCAGAGTTGCAGGCGGAGCAGCAAGAACTATGGCGTCATTTTTCAGGTCGAAGCCCTCCATGATGCCATACTTGGACCACAGCGCCGGATGCGCTTCGTAACGAAGGCCCAGATTGAGAGTGAGGTTCCTGGATACATGGTAGTCGTCCTGGAAATAGGCATCGAATTCCATGTCGTGCATGTGCTGGTAAGGTGGCTGAATGTTGACCGTGTAGCTGGAAGCCGAGCCGATGAACTCATCGGCATCCGCATATCCGGAGTTCGACATTTTCCCGTACTTTGTGCCCTGTTTCGGATCCAGCAATCCAGTGCCATTGCCGCTGAAGCCGACTGAGTCCTTCGACTGGTCGGGCAGAGAGCCAAATCGCTCATGCCGGTAGCGGCCACCAAAGTACATTTGGTGCTTGCCCACCGTCTTGGTCAGGTTTTCGTCAATATTGGAGATAATGCTATTCACGTCGTATTGGAACATCGTGCCCTGCATGGGGCTGATGACGCTTTCAATGAAGGGAAATCCGGACTCGCCAAAATTGTTCGGCAGCCCAAGCTGCGACTCGAAATCCGCATGGGGCGTGCCGCCGGCGTAATTCTCCTCGTTGAACCAGGTCTGGCTCAATACGGTTTCGGAAAAGAACGAGGGTGAAAAGATATGGGTGTATCCCAGCGCCCCGGCGAACAGCACCGTGTCGTCGAGCGATTCGTTGCTGGCGGACGCGGGAATGCCCGCCGACGAATCCGCGAGCGTGAACTCCGCCGGCGATGGATCGTTGCGGTTGAATTCATTGGTCGTGATATTGCTCGTGTACCGCAGGTACGCCCGGTTGCTCTCGTTGAATTCATGATCCAGGCGAAACGTGATGTTCGGCGAGGTGACGTTGCTGACGTTTTTCCCGTTCAGGTTGTATCCCACCAGGGGATTGATCGAGTCGTTGCTGGGCGGAGCGGTAATGGTGTTGAAGATCTTGGCATCGGTAGGTTCGCGCGCAGGATCGATAACGTTGTTTTTCCCCTGGTAAGAAAAGGCGGTGCGGCACCAGTTATTTGAGGGCAGCGTGCTGGTGGCGCAATTGGCCGACGGCGCCGTTGTATTCGGGTCGTAGAGCTGCTGCAATACATTCGAGCTGTTCAGCAGTCCGCTGAAGTCGCCCTGACGCATCTCCAGCGAGGGAACCTTCATGTTCTGGTAGGAGAAGCTGCGCAGTGAGTAGCGTTCGTAGGCGAAGAAGAAGAAAGTCTTGTTTTTACCGTGGTAGAGATGGGGAAATACCACAGGACCGCCGATAGAGGCGCCAAATTCGTTGCGAATGTAGGGCGGCGCAACAAAGTTGGAGGGATTCTGCCGCTGCCTTGAGATGCCGAAGGCATTGTTGCGTGCGGTTTCGAAGAAGGCGCCGTGCAACTGGTTGGTCCCGGACTTGGTGGTCATCACGGCCGTCGCCGGTGTGGCGTACTGCGCGCCTGAGCCCTCCGTATCGACGTGAACTTCCTGGATCGAATCCGGATCGGGCATTTCGGCCGCGCCTGTGTGCGTTCCGCCGAACTCGCGGTTGGCCAGGCTTGCGCCGTCTGTTACATACTCCATCGCCTCGCCAAACAGTCCATTGGGGCACGAACTAGACTGCGAGCAACTGGTTAATCCCGGCGTCGTCTCCTGAACCAGCGTGATGATGTTGCGCCCGTTCATTGGGAGTTGATTGATTCTGGCATTTTCCAGTGTTGAAGTAATGGCGCCGTTGTCGGTGGTCTCAAGCTGGACTGCGTTCGCCAGCACCGTTACCTGTTGCGATACGCTTCCCGGTGTCATGGTCGCATTGATCACCGCATTTTGAGCCACTAGCAGATCGACGGCGCGTTTGTAAGTCTTCATGTTCGGCGCGGAAACAGCAATCATGTATGTTCCCGTGAACAGGCCCGGCACCTGGTAGAAGCCGACGTTGTTGGTCTTCGCGTCATTGGCGACCCCGGTGGCCTGGTTGACGACGTGGATCGAGGCTCCGGGGATCACTGCTCCACTCGAGTCGGTCACCGTTCCCTGAATGGAGCCGGCGCCGCTTTGCGCGAACGCACAAACAACACTCAACGCCATCCCCGCGGCGAGCGTAGCCGCGAAGAAACTGCGTGTGCAACACTTGGCCAAATCTTTCATTTCAGGTCTCCCTCCTAAAACAGATCGTTTTTTCTCGCTTACTCGCTTTGTTCCCAAATGAACCAGCAGTTCGCAAAAAATTGCGCCGCTACCGAGAAGCAGCTTTCGGCTGTTTCTCGGCATTCGGCTTTACGCCTTTGTAGGATCTTCCCGTCCGGGGCTTGATTTCACGCACACCTGGCAGGTTTCTCGATCACCCCGGCTCTTCTACATAGGTTGCGGAAGCGCTGACAAGTGACTCACGGTTTGGCCCAGAGAGAAGAAGGTAATCACTGTGATTTCAATGGATTCCATGGAGGGTGCGTTCTGTGACAAACGTGCTTTTCAGCGGCAGTCGCAGCGCGGATCTTTCCTTGATGACCGGAACGGGAGGCCGGCGGGAGAGTTGAAAGGAATTAATGGGAACAAAGCCGGAATGCGCGTGCCGGGATCAAACAAGGGCGCAGTTAGGGCGTCGAAGTGACGCCCTAAGTCTCATGAAGTTTCATCGATTGACCGATGAAAGGCCCCCGTAGCTGCTCCTTCCATGGCTTTTGCCGCAAATTTTCGACTCACTACACTAGCGTTAATTGCGTTACCAGCTATATACAGTCAATATCGATGGCGCCCCGGTCTTGCCGTCAATCACGCTCACCTTCAAAATCGCTTCCAGATTGCGGCTGGCAAACCCGCTGCCGATGCTTTGCCTCAGCAAATCCATGTAGTGGGGACTGGTGACGAATTGCGCGGCGGCTTCGGTGCCATTGCGCCCCTCGCCTGCAAGCACCACGACCCACCCGTCAGTGGTGGGATCGCGGAAGCGTGCGACAAGCGCGTAATCGTCGGCGCTGAAATAAGGCTGAGAGGTATCTCTCTCCCATTGGGTCTGGGGCTGCTGCTGATCGATGATGGTTTCGCCTCCGGTTCTCGTAAGAGGCAGAAAATGAAACCGCAGCGGCTGCAGCAGCCGTAGAGTCCAACCGTTGTTATAGCCGCCGAGCAGGATGATGGAGTGCTCCCGCAAGTCCGGTAACGAGGTGGTGGCCGAGGGCATCAGTTGCGTCACGGTTCCGGAGTGTTCCAGTGTGCCGCTGATCTGGGAGATCGCCGAAGCCGCCTGCATGGAGATGAACGGGTACTCGATGGACTTGTCCGCCGTGGTCACTCCGGAATAATTATTTGGCGCAAAAGTGGAGCTCCCCGTGCATAGAATGACCGAATGTTGATCGCGGACAAGGGGGCCCCAGAATGCATCCATTGGCGACTGCTGGGGTGCAACGCGCAATCTCCAAACTGCGCCGATGGCCACCGCCGCGACTATAACCATCGCTATCGCGGCCAACCGCCAGGCAACGCGTGCGGGGCGCGCAGCCTGCTTGATTGCGCGCGCCGCGGTATCCGCGCCGGAGGCCTGTCCGGAGCGATGCGCCTCCGTGTTTATGCCCGCTTCCTGGCCTTCCGCGAACAAACCCGGAATTTGCCGCTTTTCGTGTTCGTTAGCATTCGCAGCCTGAAGCTCCGTATCGTCGACAGAGTCTCCATGGCCATCGTGTCCATGCAGAAACTCCGCAACGTAGGAGCCGGCTGGAATCGAAATCCGGATACCGGCGCTGCTGTTATGTTCGGAATAGTAGAGGAGAAGCCGTTTGCGGATCTCTCCGGCCGTGTAGCGAACGACGGTGTCCGTATTGGTGTCGTACGTGGGCGGCCGATCGAAAACCTCCACGCCAAGGGTCCGCTCCTTGAGCTGATCGAATTTGCCGGTCAGGGTACTTTCGACAATATAGCGCAACAGTGCCGGATAACGTTTGCTGTTGCAAAAGTGTGGACTGGCCAGGACCACCTCTAACTCGCGCAGGATTGCATCGTAGTCGTGCTTGGTCTGGGGGGACCATGCTTCTCGTGTTGCATGGACTCGGCTCATCGTTTTCACGCATCATAACCCGCCGGTTATGGCGCGCGCAATAACGTTTGGCACAAGAAAGATTCCTCGCCGCTAGAAAATGATTCCACGTAGCTTCATGCCTCTTTTCTGGGCCAAACGGTGAGTCACTTGCCAGCATCGCGAAAGGGCGTGGTAAAAATTATTCGCCAGGTAGTATAAGATTTGCCGTCAAGGCAATGATGACGCCGTTCACATTGAAGCGGGCCTGCAAGTTCCGCCCAGGGGATCTATGCGCACTCCGATCAATCGATTCTGCCTTTATGTGTCTTTGGCACTGCTCGCCACGCAAGCCGCCACTGGTCAGATTTATGTCTCGCCCCGAGGCGACGACGCGCACAGTGGCACTGCGGCACACCCGGTGCGCACACTGGAGCGCGCCCTGCTGCTGAGCCGCTCAGCCAGGGAGCGCCGCATCGTGCTGCGCGGAGGAACGTATCGGCTCACGCAGCCGTTGCGTCTTTCAACAGGCGATTCAGGCACCGCTGGCCACGACCTGGTTTTTATTGCGGCTCCTGGCGAGCGTCCCATTCTGAGCGGCGCAGTCCGCATCGAGCAGTGGCGACTCGTCGATCCGACGAGGCATATCTGGAGCGCATCTGTACCCGCTTCCGTCTCCAACACGCGCCAGCTCTACATCAACGGCTGGCGCGCCACGCGCACACGCGGCCGCGTCCCAGTGGCGCTCACTATGACGTCTACCGGCTACACCGCCGCCGCAGACACCATGGCTTCGTGGAAGAATCCCTCCGACATTGAGTTCGTCTACACCGGAGGCAACAGCATTTGGAGCGAGCGCTCCGAGGGCCTTGGCTCGTGGACCGAGCCGCGCTGCCCCATCGCCGCAATCCACGGTAGCGTCATCACTATGGCGCAGCCCTGCTGGGACAATTCCACAAAGCGTGTGATGCTGCCGAGCGGCGAGCGCACAGCGAATCTAGTTGGCCCCATGAGCATCGGCAAGCGGCCAGAGTACATCGAAAACGCCTTCGAGCTGCTCGGAACGCCCGGACAGTTCTATTTCGACCGCCCCGCGCATGCGATCTATTACGTGCCGCGCCATGGAGAAGACATGCGCACCGCGGACGTAGAGATGCCGGTGCTCGAAACCCTCATCCTGGCCGACGGCTCGGCTGCCGCGCCCGTTGCTCACATCGTCTTTTCCGGTCTCCAGTTCTCTTACGCCACCTGGCTCGGACCCAGCAGCAACGAAGGTTTTTCTGAGATTCAGGCCAATTACCAGGTAACCGGGCCGGACGGCTACGCACGCCAGGCTCTTTGCGCGCTCGTGCCAAACGGAAGCTGTCCCTACGGTGCATGGACTCCGGCTCCCGGCAATCTCGCATTGCATTTTGCTCGCAACATTCAGTTCCTCCACGACGCATTTGTCCATCTTGGCGCAGCCGGCCTCTCACTTGGCGATGGCGCGCAAAACGATCTGGTCGAGGGTTGTATCTTCACCGATATCTCGGGTAATGGTGTGGAACTGGGTGGCGTCGATACGCCACTCGCGCCTGTAGCGGGGTTCACCTCCAACAATCGCATCGAAAACAATCTCTTTCGCAACGTCGGCGCAGAGTTCCGCGGCGGTATTGCCATCGTCGTCGGATACGCGCGGTCTACCGTCATCGCGCACAATCAAATCGACCATATACCCTATGCCGCCATCTCCATGGGGTGGGGCGGCTGGCCCGACAAGATCCGCCAGGCCGGCCAGGCCAACAACTCCGCACAAAACGTCGTGCGCAACAACCTTATTCACGACCTGATGCTCGTGCTCTCCGATGGCGGCGGCATTTACACGCAGGGACTCACGGGCAAAGACCTCGCGGACGGCGAAAAGGTCGCCGGCAACGTCATATACGACCAGTTCAGCTCTGGCCATGAGATCTATTCCGACAATGGCTCCTCAATGATGACCATCCAGGGCAACGTGATGTTCAACACCGATCACGATAACTGGGGCTCGCGCCATCGCGATTACTACGACGGCCAGCACGGCGAGGACTTCGACCCGCTGACAATCGAAGACAACTACTGGCAGCAGGGCGACGCAGACTCTTCAAAGAACAACGTCACAGAGCTGCACAATCACCTCATCGCCTCACTCACCGAGGTTCCGCGCACAATTCTCGATCAGGCGGGACTGGAGCCGGCCTTCAAGTCTCAACTCGAAACGCGTTATGCGGAACTGATCCACGCCACGGCGCCTGAAGCGCCCAGCCGCGTTGCCGCCGGACCTGGCAACGGTTTTGCCTACGTCACCTTCAGCCCGCCG
>JAJYFA010000098.1 GCA_021790995.1 Acidobacteriota bacterium | reverse complement strand
GCGGTCCCACGTAAGCCGTGGGCGCAGCTCGGCGAATTCGTCGGAGGGATAGCGCCCGCTCAGCAGATCGAGCACGCCCTCGAAGGCCGAGCGCGTAAGCCAGCCAAACGGCGCCGCCCCGCGCACGAGGTCGAAGAGGGCGTCAACCGGGACTTCAGGAGTTTGGAACTCCGGGACTGCGGGACTCCGGGATTGCGGAACATGAAATGCTGAAGCAGCGCTGATTCCTGATCCGTGTTCCCTTCTCCCTGTTCTTTGGTTGCCCGCGCTTGCCACAATCGCCACGAGCTGCTGGCACAGCACATCGAGGGGGTTTCGCGGAAAACGTGTGGACTCAATGTGACCCTCATGCATGGCGCGCGTCACGGCGGCGCAAGCGACCAGATCGGCGCGGAACTTCGGAAACAGAACTCCCTCGCTTACGGCGTCCACATGGTGGCCGGCGCGGCCGATCCGCTGCATCCCGCTGGCAACCGAGGGCGGCGATTCGATCTGGACGACAAGATCGACCGCGCCCATGTCGATGCCGAGTTCAAGCGTCGATGTAGCGCACAGGGCGCGGATCTGACCGGCCTTCAGTTGCTCCTCGATCACCGCGCGCTGTGCCGCGGCCAATGATCCATGATGCGCGCGCGCGATCGGCTCACCGGCAAGATCGTTGAGCGCGCCAGCCAGCCGCTCGGCGGTCTGCCGCGCATTCACAAACAGGATCGTCGAGTTTCGCTCGCGGATGATTTCGAGCAGCCGCGGATGAATCGCGTTCCAGATCGAGACGCGGCGCGGCGTCTGCGAGGCCGGCCCAGATGGAATCTCTTCCATCTCGCCCAGCCGCGCCATATCCTCCACCGGAACCTCGATGCGCAGCTTGAGCTGCTTGGGCGCGGCGGCGTTGACGATTGTGACTGGACGAAAGCGCAGAGTGCTTGAATCGGCAATCTCGCCCAGGGTGTCGCTGTCATCCTGAGCGACAGGTGCGGCAGCCGAAGGATCTGCGGTTTTTTCCTGTGGGTCTGCCAGGAATGCGCCCATGGGCGATGCGGCACACGTCGCGGAATCGCCTCTCGCTGACTTGCCGGCTCGCTGACCTGCTGACTCGCCTCTTGCTGCCGACTGAACTTCAACCCCACCCAGGAATCTCGCCACTTCATCGAGCGGCCGCTGCGTGGCCGAGAGGCCGATGCGCTGCAGAGGCTTCGCCGTCAACGCCTGCAGCCGCTCCAGAGTGAGGGTGAGGTGAGCACCGCGCTTGGTCGGCACCAGCGCGTGAATCTCGTCCACAATCACGGTTTCCACCGTGCGCAGCGCCTCGGCCGCCTGCGAGGTCAGCAGCAGGTAGAGCGACTCGGGCGTGGTGATGAGGATGTCGGCCGGATGCCGCGCAAAGCGGGCGCGCTCGCGCTGCGGTGTGTCGCCAGTGCGCACGCTGATTTCGGGCTCGTGGATTGCAACACCCATGCGCCTCGCCATATTGGCGATGCCGGCCAGCGGCGAACGCAGGTTCCGCTCCACGTCCACGGCCAGCGCCTTCAGCGGCGAGACATAAACAATGCGGCAGCCCCTCCGCGCGGCCCCGGCGCTTCTCTGTTCCCTGTCTTCCAGCATCAGCCGGTCGAGACACCACAGAAACGCCGCCAGCGTTTTGCCTGTGCCGGTTGGCGCCAGAATCAGCGCATTTTCGCCACGCGCGATCACCGGCCAACCCAGACGCTGCGGCGCGGTGGGCGCATCAAAGACCGCCCGGAACCACGCTGCTGTTACCGGATGAAAGCATGCCATGGGATCGGCGTCAGTTCCTGGGCCGGAATGGGGAGTCTTCACAGGCACGATTCTCTGAGATTAGCGCATCCTGGATGGCGAAGAAACAGGGAACGGAAAAGATAGATCAGGAAACAGTGATCAGGGAATCTGTGGCCACGGGATCTGCGCAGGCGAAAGGGGCGGCGGGCGGACTTCTATTCCCTATTCGCTATTCCCTGTCTTTTCCATTTCCCAGCTTCGAAACGCTGAACTGCGCTCCGGCGAACAGGATCAGCCCTGAGATATACGCCCAGAACAGAAGGCTTACGGAGACGTAAAACGGGCCGTAGAGAGAAGGCAACTCCATGTGCGGCAGTACGGCCTCGAAGATATATTTCGACACCAGCCAGATGATGCCCGTCCAGATGGCAGTCTTCATCACCGGCCACGGCGGCACTTTGCGGTTCGGCATCAGCCAGTAGATGGCGAAAAAAAACAGGATTGAGGCCACGCCAGTGGTGGCCGCCAGCAGCAGAAAGGCGATTCCGCGATAGACAAAGTTGTGAATGTAGCCGAAGAAAATGAACGCGAGCAGCTTGCGCGCCGCGGCGTTGACGCCTACGCTGCCCATTCCCAGCGCCACCATGAGGAGAGCCAGCCCGAAGGCGACCGTTTGATTCAGCAGATAATTGCGGCTCTTGGCAACGCCCCACGCCTGATTGAGAGCAACCTCAAGAGGCAGAAAGATGCCCGTGCAGGCCACAACAATCATCAATAACGAGAAGACCTGCACTCCGTGACGCGTCGATGCCGCGGCGATCTCCGACAGGTTCGTTGTGAACCAGTCGACCTGCCTGGTGTGGATGGGCACAAAGTAGCGCACCATCTCGTCAATCACATCTTTCATGGCAACCGAATGATTGAACACGGCGTCGTCCAACGCGTAAAGCATCACAATGAACGGAATGAACGAAAGAATCGCATTTGCCGCCACGCTGAAGGCGAAGGTGTGCACCTCGCTGTCGAGCAGATAGTGAATGAGCGCCACGCCATCGTGCCGCCAGCGGTACCACTTCGATTGCTTCGGCCGCTCGGCGGGCGGCTCGCCTGCGGGTTCCGGCTTCGTCTCACCGTTGCCTTCAGGAGTCAATTCCTCAGCCACGTAACTATCCTTCATCCCTCGAATATCGTTGCGATGGATCGCAAGGGAGCTGATTCAAGAATAGTCCCTTGCGTGGCGGGCGGGTCGTGACGGTGCAAGCAGCGAGGAGCGCGAATTCTCACGCGGGAGCTTGCTTGCGCAATCGCGCCAGCGCCCACCGCGCGGCAGCGCGCAAGCCTTCGTCCGCGGCATTGGCCCACTCTTCGAGCCTTGGCATAAAGTCCGCGATCCCGCTGTTGCCCATCGCAATCGCCACATTGCGCCGCAAGCCCAGGAATCCCGCCCTGCGCACTGGCGAGCCGTTAAACATCTGTTCGAAGGATTTCTCGTCGAGAGAGCCCAGCCACTCAAGCGCCGGATTCACAAGCTCCGCTCGCGGTTCAAGCTCCGGATCGCACGAGATCGGCCCACCGCGCAGCGCCTTCCCATTCCATGGGCAAACATCCTGGCAGATATCGCAGCCAAAGACCTGGCGGCCCATGCCTGCCATCAGTTCCTCGTCGATAGGCCCCTTGTGCTCGATGGTGAGATACGAGATGCAGCGCCTGGCATCCATCCGATAGGGCGCATCGAGCGCATGTGTGGGGCAGGCTTCGATGCAACGCCGGCACGTGCCGCAACGATCGGGGATTGCGAAGACGGCTGACTGGCCGATCTTCAACGACGTCAACAGCACTGCGAGAAATCCAAACGAGCCCAATCGCGGATGAATCAGGCACGTATTCTTTCCTCTCCATCCCAACCCGGCAGCCACGGCCAGCGCCCGCTCCACCACCGGCCCCGTATCCACATACGCGCGCGACTCGAACGCACCAAACTGCTCATGCAGCCGCTTCTCCACCTCGCGCAGCCGTTTGAGCAGCACCTTGTGATAGTCGCTCGGCCGCCTCTCGCCGTTGGTATCCTTGCGGCCTGGCAGTACACGGCTCGACCAGGCATACCGCGCAATCCACCCACTCCGTGGGCTTTGCGTTTTGGTTGAGAGTGGAGCGTCGGGGGAGGCATAGCTCGCAAAGCAAACCACCGCCGATCGCGCCCAGGGAAAAGGGATACGCACGCTCTCGCGGGTCAGCCGTCCATCTTCGCTGGTCCGCTCCAGGTAGCGCATGGTCCCGGCGCGGCCTTCGCGCACCCACGCGGCAAAGCGCCCGCCGTCGCGCTCCTCGTTCGCGTAGGGAATCGCCACCAGGCCAGCGTCGCTAAAGCCAGCAGCCTGCGCCACTTCGCGCACATCGTCCCGCGCCAGCAGCAGCTTACTCTCCGCCGTCTGCCCAGCCATGGAACCGGGTTGGCCCCCATTGCGTATCAACGATTGAACCGTTTGCTCCCGCGCAAATTCGCCCTTGCGCTTTCAGCATATCCCCCCGCGCGGGCACGATGAGTCCGCCATACGCAACTGCTTGCAAGAACGGTTCCACGACGGAGGTTGTTATGACATCCCCAGAGCTTCAGAATCTCGGCTCGCCCATCGTCCTGCCAGAGCTGGCCGAACTGGTCCGCGGCAACGATCAACAGTTGCTCGCGCTCGTTCAACCGCTTGTGCTGCGGCAGGATGTACTGCTCGATTTCGAAGGCGTCAAGCGCATCGACGCAGCGGGCCTCGCATCGCTTATCACCCTCTATTGCAACGCGTGCAGAGCAGGCCACCGGTTCGCCGTTTTGAATCCCTCACCGCACGTTCGGGAGATCCTTTCCCTCGTGGGGCTGGAAGCAATGCTCGTTTCGCACGACAAGAAAGACGATTCCTATTTCAGCCCACAACTACACCAAAACGCAGCCTGATCCCGTTGAAGGCCATTGGGAATCGAACGGTCGCGCCCGCGACGTATCAAACGAAGGGATTCTGTCCCCGATAGGAGAACGGCCCGCCCCGGCGCCGCTCATCCCCTGTGACCCATAACACATGCAACCCCGCCCCTCGGACGATATTCCTAATCTGGACAACGCCCGCTTGGCGCAGTTCCATATCCTTGGTGGCCTCGCTCAGCCTGTTTTTCGCTTCTTGTTGGCGTACTAGGCCTCCGTTCCGTTACCCTTTCCTATGGACCCGCAAAGCGGAATCCTACGATGGAGATTTGATCCGATGACTCAAGGTGCAGTGGAGAAGTCGTCCGCCAAGGCGGACTCAACCTCAATTGAACGCTATGTGTACTTTTTTGGCGGCGGCAAGGCCGACGGCAACGGCAAGATGAAGGACGTGCTGGGCGGCAAAGGCGCCGGCCTGGCCGAAATGACCAACGCCGGGCTTCCCGTGCCTCCGGGATTCACCATCCAGACCGAGGCCTGCCGCGAGTACATGCGCGGTAAGCTCAGCCCGCGGATCGACGAAGAGATGCACGCGGCGCTCGCCCGGCTCGAACAGATGCAGGGCCAGAAGCTCGGCGCAGGCGAGAATCCGCTGCTGGTCTCGGTCCGCTCAGGCGCCAAGTTCTCCATGCCCGGCATGATGGACACGATTCTCAACCTGGGCCTCAACGACAAAGCTGTCGAAGCTCTGGCCAAGCTCAGCAACAACCCCCGCTTTGCCTACGACTCCTATCGCCGCCTCATCCAGATGTTCGGCGACGTGGTTCTCGACATTCCCAAAAAGAAGTTCGAGCATATTTTTGACAGCGTCAAGGCCGCCAAAAAGGTCAAGTTCGACTACGAACTCCAGTCCGATGCGCTCAAGAAGATCATCGAAGAGTACAAAAAGCTGGTGAAGAAGGAAACCGGCAAGGACTTCCCGCAGAGCCCGCTCGACCAGCTCGTCGCCGCCCGCGACGCGGTCTTCCGCAGTTGGGAAAACGATCGCGCCAAGACCTATCGCCGCATCAACCACATTGACGACTGGCTCGGCACCGCGGTCAACGTGCAGTGCATGGTTTTCGGCAACCTGGGCGAAACTTCCGGCACAGGCGTGGGCTTTACGCGCAATCCGGCCACCGGCGAGAAGGTCTTTTTCGGCGAGTACCTGATGAACGCGCAGGGCGAAGATGTGGTCAGCGGCGTACGCACGCCCATGCACATCAGCGAACTCGAAAAGGCCATGCCCGAGGTCTACGAACAGTTGCGCACCATCACGACGCGCCTTGAAAAGCACTACCGCGACATGCAGGACTTCGAGTTCACCATCCAGGATGGCAAGCTCTACATGCTGCAGACGCGCAACGGCAAGCGCACCGGCCTGGCCGCGGTCCGCGTCGCCATCGACATGGTGAAGGAGGGCCTGATCACGAAAGAGGAAGCCATCTTCCGCGTCGAGCCCAACCAGCTCTACGACTTCCTGGTTCCGCGCCTGGTCGAGAAGGGCGAGAAGATCGAAGTGCTCGCTACCGGCCTGCCGGCCTCGCCCGGAGCGGCTGTCGGCCAGATCGTCTTTACCGCCGAGGATGCCGTGAAGTACCACCAGAACGGCGCCTACAAGTCGGTCATCCTCGTCCGCGGCGAAACCACGCCCGAGGACATCGCCGGCATGGAAGTCGCATCCGGCATTCTCACCTCGCGCGGCGGCATGACCTCGCACGCGGCTGTCGTCACCCGCGGCATGGGCAAGTGCTGCGTGGCCGGCGCCGGCGACTGCACCGTCGACGAAGCGAAGAAGGAACTGCGCGTCAAGGGCAAGACCTTCAAGCAGGGCGACTGGATCTCGCTCGACGGCACCACGGGCCGTGTGATCGAGGGCAAACTCAAGACCCTCGACGCGCAGCCCAACGATCCCGATCTGGTCAAGTTCATGGGCTGGGCCGACCCGCATCGCAGACTCCAGGTCTGGGCCAACGCCGACGTCCCGCGCGACGCCAAGAACGCGCGCGCCTTCGGCGCCCAGGGCATCGGCCTCTGCCGCACCGAGCACATGTTCTTTGCCGAGGACCGCATCGAGCACATGCGCGCCATGATTCTGGCCGACAACGAGAAGGACCGCCGGGCCGCATTGAAGAAACTGCTGCCCATGCAGCGCTCCGATTTCGCCGGTCTCTTCAAGGCCATGGAGTCGCTACCGGTCGTCATCCGGCTGCTCGATCCTCCGCTGCACGAGTTCCTGCCCAAGCGCGAGGATCTGCTGGTTCAGATCGCCAAGCTCGAAGTCGCCAAGCCCCGTTCGCCGAAGCTCAAGGATCTGCGCACACTGCTGGCGCGCGTCGAAGAGCTGCACGAGATGAACCCCATGCTCGGCCTGCGCGGCTGCCGTCTGGGCATCACCTTCCCTGAGATCACCGAGATGCAGGCACGCGCCATCGTCGAGGCCGCTGTTCAGATCAAGGCGAAGGGAGGCGATCCGCATCCCGAGATCATGATCCCGCTCATCGGATCGATCGAGGAGATGCGCCATCAGGCCGCCATCGTCCGCCGCGTCGCCGACGAGGTCTTCGCGGAGAAGAAGACCAAGGTCGACTTCAAGGTCGGCACCATGATCGAGATTCCACGCGCCGCGCTGACCGCCGATCAGATCGCCGAGGAGGCCGAGTTCTTCTCGTTCGGCACCAATGACCTGACGCAGACCACCTTCGGCATCTCGCGCGACGACATCAACAACTTCCTGCCCGCGTACCTCAAGGCCGGCATCTTCAAGCAGGACCCATTCGCCACCCTCGACCAGGTGGGCGTGGGCCAGCTCGTGAAGGGCGCCGTCGAAAAGGGACGCTCAACCCGCTCGAACCTCAAGGTCGGCATCTGCGGCGAACACGGCGGCGATCCAGAGTCCGTCAAGTTCTGCCACCGCATCGGCCTCAACTACGTTTCCTGCTCGCCCTTCCGCCTGCTTACGGCGCGCCTCGCTGCCGCGCAGGCCGCTCTCGAAGAGAAATCGGGCGCAGCTCACACCAACAAGTAAGCCTCAATGCAAAGCGAACCCGAGGGCGCGGCCAGTTGGCCGCGCCCTCGGCGTTTGCGGGCGGTCAACCTGCCCCGACGGATCTCCCTCCGCTGTGGCCAATCGCGTCCACCCGGAGTGAATGGCGAACATCAGGAAATTCTTTGACACTCTTGTCACAAAGCTTTGACGAAGATCAGCCGTACCTTCCCGAGTTCCCGCCAAATCATCCAAAACCATTGGTTTTCAATATTTTCCAGATTGGTCACACACCTGCTTGAGATCGAAGCATCGCAGCATCGAGAGCCATGCGGGGTAGCCTGCCGCTTGCGCAATCGAACTTGCACCATCTGCAGAAAGGGTGTGCGATGCATTGTATTAATCCCAAATGCCACCGGAATTTCCATGACCCTCAAAGCGGGACTCTGCGCCTTCTCGAGCTGGCGATCCCACCTGAAGAAAGGGTTGTGCGGCCCAAAAGCGGCTTTCCGATCGTAGCGGTGCCAAGCCGGTATTTCTGGCTCTGCTCGCAATGCTCTCGAATCTGGAAGATCAAGCGATGGAAGCCGGAGGGGCTTCTTCTCGAAGCGAATCCTCTGGACAACGGGCAGGAACAGACTTTTCAGACGGTCAAGATTCCGCCCGACGGGCTGGCGCACACTGCCCGGTTCCACGTACCGTCAAACAGAGTGGCATAACCGCAAAGGTCAGATAGGCCATGGATCAACTGTGGGATTCTGTCCGCAAATACATAGCGCCTGCATCGCACTGGTTGATTGCCGCGCTCATCCTCGCGGCAATGCTTGCGGCTGCAAGCGAACTCCACGTCTTTCACAGCCCCATGTCCGCGAACCTGGTTTTGCTGATTGGGATTGGGATTTCCAGTGTCCCACTGAGCATTGAACTCGTGGCACAGCTATTAAAGCGCAATTTCAGCGTCGACATCCTGGCTTTTCTTTCGATCGTCACGGCAATTGCCCTCAAGCAGTACTGGGTAGCGGCCATCGTCATTCTCATGCTCTCCGGCGGGAAGGCGCTGGAAGAGTATGCAACCGGCCGAGCCTCTTCGGTTCTCAGTGCTCTTGCCCGTCGCATGCCCCATGTGGCGCACCGCCGGGATCAAGACAACTCTGTTCAGGATTTATCGATCGATGCGATCGCCGTAGGCAACGAACTGGTCGTTTATCCTCATGAACTCTGCCCTGTTGACGGGGTCGTCACTGAGGGCGTCGGAAACATGGACGAGTCCTATCTTACGGGCGAGCCATTTCTCATCGCCAAGGCTCCCGGAGCAACGGTGCTTTCAGGGGCCATCAATGGCGACGCGGCCCTGACCATCCGCGCCACGCGCCTGGCCATCGATTCGCGTTATGCGAAGATTGTCGAGGTCCTGCACCAGTCGGAAAAGAACCGCCCGCAGATCCGCCGGCTAGGCGATCGCTTCGGCATCTGGTACACGCCGATCGCTGTAACCATAGCTGCCCTTAGCTGGATCCTCACCGGCGAGCCAGAGCGGTTTCTTGCGGTCGTTGTTATCGCCACCCCGTGTCCGCTGCTCCTCGCAATCCCTGTTGCGATTATTGGGGCGATATCCGTGGGGGCGAGGCGTGGAATTGTCATCAAGGATCCATCTATTCTGGAAAAGATTGATTCCTGCCGAACCTTGATTGTCGACAAGACTGGAACGCTCACCTACGGCAGACCGAGCCTTACGGAGACCATTTGCGCCGGATCGTGGCAGAAGCAGTCCTTGCTGCAATTCGCAGCCAGCCTCGAACGCTATTCAAAACATCCGCTCGCTTCAGCTTTGCTGAAGTCCGCCGAGGATATGGGCGTCCCTCTGTTCACGCCCAAGGACGTTTCAGAATCGCCGGGCCAAGGGCTCACTGGCCATATCGAAGGGCATGCCGTCACTCTAACGGGACGAGGCAAGTTAACAGCGGAAATCCGCCAGGCGTTGTCAGACGTTGCAACCGGGCTTGAGTGCGTTGTCCTGGTCGACGGCGAATTGGCGGGCTTGATGCGCTTTCACGACCAGCCACGGCACGACTCGAAACCGTTTCTCAGCCATGTCGAGGACAGCCATGGCTTTAGCAATATTGTGCTTCTCTCCGGCGACCGGCCTTCGGAGGTCAGCCTTTTTGCTTCTGGCCTTGGGATCTCCGAAGCGTATGGAGGAAAAAGCCCCGAAGAAAAGGTCGCGATCGTTCGCGAATTGACCTCGCGCCAGCAAACGCTCTATCTGGGAGATGGCATTAATGATGCACCAGCGATGATGAATGCCACCGTTGGAATCGCCCTGGGGGTGAACAGTGACATCACTTCCGAGGCTGCCGGTGCGGTCATCCTCCAATCCTCGCTCGCCAGTGTCGATGAATTGATTCACATCGGCAGACGGATGAAGCGGATCGCAATCACCAGCGCCGCGGGGGGAATGTTTCTGAGCGTCATCGGCATGGCCGCCAGCGCCCTGGGGTACCTGGCGCCGATCGAGGGCGCCGTTCTGCAGGAGTTCATCGACCTGCTTTCAATTCTCAATTCACTCCGGATGATCCTCCCCTCTGCTCCGCTGAGTGATTTCAAAGCTGCCGAATCGGGTCCAGCGGAAGCACGAGCGAAACCGCACACCGCGACACTGAGCCACTCCTGAATTTGGATTGAGGCAGGTCACCCGCCTATCATGAAGAGAGAGCGTGGTTCTCATACAAGCGTTCTTTCGGCAGAACAAGATCTATGCCTACTTTTTCTCACGCCATGTTGCGCGAAATCTACGAGCAGCCCGAGGCGCTCGTTCGCACCATCAGCCTTTATCTCTCCGGCCCGTCGCTGAAGCCGGAGTTCGCCGCGCGGCTCGCCGGTTGGCCCAACGCCGCCGGCGAAGTCCTTATCGCCGCCAGCGGCTCCAGCCGCCACAGCGGACTCTACGGCGAAATCCTCCTCGAAGACCTTTGCGGCTTAGCTGTCGATGTCGAATACGCCAGCGAGTACAGTTGCCGCGGAGGAGGAGCCGTCAGCGGTTCACCCTACGACCTGCGGCACCCCAGCGTTCTCGTCCTCTCGCAGTCCGGCGAAACCAGCGACACTCTCGCCGCGCTTGAAGAGGCGCGTCGCCTGGGCCACAAAACGCTTGCCATCACCAACCACGCCGAGTCCACCATGGCCACCGAGGCTGACGTCTCCATGCCGCTGGCGGCGGGTGTCGAGAAGGCCATCCCCGCGACAAAGAGCTTTACCTGCCAGTTGGCTGCGCTCTATCTGCTGGCGCTTTACGAGGGCGCGCGCCTGAGCCGCATGGATGCAGCCGCGCTTGCCGCGCACATCGCCGAACTCCGGGCGCTGCCTGAGACGCTCGCTGCGCAGCTCGACGCGTGGCGCGAACAAACGGCTGCGCTCGCCGGCAGGTACGCCTCCGCCGCTACGTTTCTCTATCTCGGCCGCGGCATCCACTACGCCATCGCCCGCGAGGGCGCGCTCAAGATGAAGGAATCCTCCTATGTGCACGCGGAGGGCTACCCGGTGGGCGAATTGAAGCACGGCCCCAATGCGCTGGTGAGCGACAGCGTTCCGCTGGTTGTGCTGGCCACTGTCGACCGCGCGCTCGATGCCTCGGTCTTCCGCTACGAAAAAACGCTGCAACTGCTTGCCGACATGAAGGCCCAGGGCGCGCGCGTCATTGCTGTCGCCAACACGGGCGATGCCGAGGTTCCCGCGCTTGCGAGTGACTGTCTTTTTGTCCCGCTGGCAAGCGAATACCTGCTGCCGATTCTCGAAGTCGTCCCGCTGCAGTTCTTCGCCTACTTCATGGCGCTCGAACACGGCGTCGATGTCGACCGCCCGCGGAATCTGTCAAAAGCTGTCGTTGAAAAATAGGCCAATCGAAATCAGCCGCACGAAATCCACGCTCCGCCACGCACACACCCGCCGGGACAGATCGAAAAACAGACTTCGGCCGCTCGGGAATCGCGTGGCTGGCTCGACTGCTTTCCTCAGGCCGTTGGATGGCGCAGCCTGCCAGCCCTACCCCACGCCTTGTTCTTTCCCGCGCCTTACCGATACGCACCGTACATCGGAGCGGGTGGGTAGTAAGGCGCAGGCCCCGGCAATCTGAAATCGACACCCATCCTACGGTTTACTTCGACGGTTGCCGGCAAATTGACATCGACGATGGGGATGACCTGGCGATAACCATCCTGAACATAGATCGCATTCTGAGTGAGGACATAATTGCGGATCGTCTCGGGCGGTCTCCCGTCGTCGAAAACGAGTGTGACCATATCCTGTCCGTCAGAGCCGACGTACGGCGGCCGTCCATGCCAAAATGCAGAATTGCCAGGTCCATTGCTCGGTTCCGGAGGCGAACTGAATTGACGCTCGGTCGCCATGCCGTACCAGGAAGGAGCCGGCATCGTCATCGGATGGTATTCAACCACCGGGTATGATGGCATCGTCTGTTCCGGCGGGGGTGGGGCTGCGTAAGAGCTTGGCGTGCGGCGATATAGCCCCGGCGAAACTTCCTGAGGGGCTTCTGCGTCGGGCATCTTGAAATCGTTCATGACTTTGAGCACCAAACGGGCCTCGTTCTTGATCGTTGGCCTCGGACCGCGTCGCGGGAGATTGATCAGGTCAATAGGCCAGAGAATCGGCACGGCCCACTCGACGGAATCGCGAACCGCATGCCCCCGGCCCAGGATGCGGCCATCGCGGTCCACATGGTATCCGGTGACGCCAACAACCCTCGCGCTGATGGGGATGACCGTATCAGGCTCGATCACGACCCGTTCGAACTTCAGCTCCATCCAGCCTTTGCCGACAAAATGGCCTGGATCCTTATACTCCTCGAACTGTCCCGCCAGGTAGCTGTCATAGGGCAGCCGGGCAGGGCCGACTTGTTGCATGTAGCTTGAATAGCTTACCGCGCAAAGAACCGGATCTCCGATACTAGCTGTCTTCGAGGATAGTGTCGGGTCCGAGAGTGTGCATGTGATTAACGAACCGGCAGGAACAAGCTGGCCGGCATGAGCCAGCGATGCTGCAACGACGAGCAGAGGGAACAGAGCAAATGCTGTACTCTTCATGGCGGGTCTCCTGGCAGAAATACTGTTTCGTGCCGATGAATACACAGCTTGCACTGTCTGCGTGCAAACCTTCATCGCGTACAGGAGATTGTCCGGTGCGGGTAGAACGGTGCGGCGCCGGGAACCTACGATGGACACTTGGATGCGCGTCCTGCGTTATTGGTTATCTCGGGAGACGGCGGGTTATTGTGAAGGTGACCGGCGTCCATTCGAGTTGCGCGTATCCCGAGAGTCTACCGCCTGCGCTAGACCGCCTGTGCCGTCTTCCCCTCAAAATGCGCTTCAATCTCTTCAAGCGTTTTGCCCTTCGTTTCCGGCAGGAAGAAGATCGCGGTGATGAGATAGACCACAGTAAAGCCCGCGTAGAGGAAGAACGTCGACGAGTAGCCGTGCTTGCTCACAAAGGGCAGGAAGATTGCGGCCAGCGTCGTCGACACCATCTGGTTGATCACCAGCGCAACGCTCATGCCGTTCGAGCGGATGCGCGTGGGCATCAACTCGCTGAGCGCATTCCACACCACTACGCCTGGCCCCATGGCGAAGAACGCGATGAACAGGTAAAGACCGGCGGCCACGAACCAGCCGTGCCGGGCGTCGGGCACGCTCCCCACCAGCGCCTTCTCGATTTTGAGCGGAGCGGTTTGCGCCGCCTTGAGATTGGCGACGGGATTCTTGAAGATGGCCTCGATCTTGCTCGACGGCACGCAACGGTCGCGCGCGATTTCGATCGGCGCGGACTCCGCATCGTCCGAACGCACAAAGCTGGTGGCGGCCGTGAAGTCACCGTAGGAGTAAATGATTGCCAGCGAAGCGCGGGCGCTGTCGATGGCGCTGGCCTTTTCGCCCGCGGATTCCAGCAGCTTCGCCGCTTCGGCGGCATCGAAGTGCATGGCCAGCTCCTGGCCGGGCGTTACCAGCGCCTGCACGGCGCCTCGGCAATCCACCGCATTTTTCTCGGTCGATCGAAAGAGCAGTCCCACGCCCGTCAAGGCCAGGATGACGCCGCTTGTGCCCATGATCAGCAGAAACCTGCGGCCCTTGCGGTCCACAAGCATCATGCCGATCCAGGTCGCCAGGAAGTTAATGACCGTGAAGACCACATAGCCCCAGTGCGACGCGAAATCGCTCAAACCGCCCTGCATCAGGATGCCTGTGTTGTAACCGATCACGGAGTTGATGCCCGTGGCCGTGTTGCAGGCGAGAATGACGCAGGCCAGCAGAAAGGGGATCAGGTATTTGCGGCGCAGCAGAGAATCGCGAACCTGCGCCCCTTTTGAGGCAAAGGCGTGCGCCGTTGCCGCCATCTCTTCGATCTCCAGCGAAGCCTGCTCGGGGCTGCGCGAGCGAAGCAGCGCCGCGTAGGCGCGGTCCCGGCGGTTGTGCCGGAACAGCCACCGCGGCGACTCCGTCACAAAAAAGCTGCCCAGCACGAACAGCAGTCCCGGCGGCAGCGAAACCCAGAAGATGCTGCGCCATGCCTGACTTTCGAAGTCGAAAAGCGCCTTGGCATCGTTTAGCCGCGTCACGTCCGCAACGCGATAGCTGAAGTACATTCCGATCAGCGCCGCGGCCACGATGCCCAGCGTCAACAGCCACTGAAAGGTGGCCGTGCCCTTGCCGCGATTCGCGGCGGAGAGGCATTCGGCCAGATAGAGCGGCACCACCACGCCGATCAATCCGCCGCTCATGCCCTGCAAAAGGCGGCCGAAGAACAGCACCCCAAAGCCGTGCGACAGCGCAATCACCGGAATGCTCAGCGCAAAGGCGCATCCGCTCAGGGTCATCAACAGCCTGCGGCCCATCCAGTCGGCCAGCACTCCGGCGAACAGCGTCGAAAACACGCTGCCCAGCAACACTGCGGCCACAATGACGGAGAGTTGCGCGGCCGTCAGCCCCGAGGTGGCCGCCAGGTAGGGATAAGCGCCGCCAATGATGCCGACGTCAATGCCATAAAGCAGGCCGCCCAGGCCCGCCACCAGGAGTAAAAATGCGTTGTAACGGCGTATCGCGGGGGAATCCATCACCTGCGAAGAACCTGCGGCTGTTGGCGCGTTCGTAGAGCCCGTAACAATCATCTTCCAGCTTTGTCCCCTTTCACTCATCGGCACGCGATACGGTTGGCGCCGCAAACAGAAAAGTACAAACCAATCGAGTCCCCAGTCTACAATGATCACCGGCTCGATCGTCTCAACGCAGGACAACTCCTTCGTCGCCTGATCAGACGTGTTGCGTTCGATAATCTCTGTGAGCCGATCCAGCCCTTCCGGTGTCGCTTTGACGAACAGTTCACCAAGGCCGCCGCCGCTGACGGTCGGGCAGGATTGTGCCGAGAACAGATGCTCCGGCCGTCTCTCGAATCCTGAATGCAGGAACCCCGATTGCCAAGGTTGCGAAGATCGCAGGACGGAGCACGTCCACAATGGCGCTCATGGCAGCGCGGCACGGTCACTTCTCTTTGAATGAACTGCGGGACGCTGTAGAGAGCATCAATGGGGCCGGAATTGAAGCGGGATCCCCGGTATTTTCCCCGGTATGGGATGGGCGCGCGGAAGCAAAGCGGCTTAACTGATTGAATTAAATGGTGGACGCGGTAGGAATCGAACCTACAACCTGTCGGTTAAGAGCCGAATGCTCTGCCAGTTGAGCTACGCGTCCTTTAGGGCTGAATCGCCTAGAGTAGGAGTGCCGCACGAGAGACGTTCTGGC
>JAJYFA010000257.1 GCA_021790995.1 Acidobacteriota bacterium | reverse complement strand
CGATGTGAGCGTGAGTGACAACGATCTGTTTGAGCATGAGGCCCAACTCGGTGAGTCGCCTGTAGATGCGAGACACGTCATCGCCGGGGTCGATAACGATGGCTTCGCGGCTCTGTTCGTCGCCCATGATAGTGCAGTTGCAGGCGAGCGGGCCAACGGGAAAGGTCTCGATGATCATGAATTGATTGTAGGACGAAGGAGTCTGAGGCGGCAGCGGGTGTAGAGCTTTCCCATAGGGTTCTGTCAGCGCGGATTCTTCGCCCGTTGAAGCGGGTTGAAGTCGATGGGAGCCAGAGCTAATCCAGGCAGTCTGAAGTGGAAGCTAACTGCCGAAATGTGCCGAAAGAGTAAACCACCCAGAAAAACACCTCTTGCAGTTCGCTTTTTATTCGCTATAATGCGCCCATGGCAGTTACACGCAGACAGAAGGAAGTTCTGGATTTTCTTGAGTCGTTCGTAGGCCGCAACGGGTATTCGCCCTCGTTTGAAGAGATTGCGCGCGGCATGAACCTGAAGAGTCTGGCGACCGTTCACAAGCACATCACCAATCTCGAAAAGAAGGGTGTGCTGGACCGGGTGCATAACCGCAGCCGGTCGATCGACGTGCTGCCGCCGGGGGCGCGCACGAGATCGAGCCTGAAGCTGCCGCTGGCGGGGCGGATTGCCGCGGGGCTGCCGATCGAAGCGACAGAGACCCAGGAGACGATCTCGCTGCACGACGTGGTGGGCAACCGCGACGTATTCGCCCTTGAGGTGCGCGGCGACTCCATGCGCGACGAGCACATCATCAACGGCGACTACGTGCTGGTAGAGCGGACACGCACCGCGCGCCAGGGCGAGATTGTGGTCGCCCTGGTGCACGGCTCTGAGACCACGCTGAAGCGTTTCTATCCGGAAGGCGCAGTGGTCCGGCTGCAGCCCTCAAATATCGAGATGGAGCCGATCTACGTGCCTGCGGGGCAATGTGCAATCCAGGGGCGCGTGTTGGGCGTGCTGCGGAAGTACCGGTGAAACAGTCGTGCTGTTTTGTGAAAGGGCACGGCCTCAGTCGTGCCCTTTCATGGTTTCTCCGATAAATGGAAGTTTGCAGGAAGCTCTAATGCTCCACTCTGGCAATGCGCTCCGCGCGCCAGATTGCGCCATGCAGCGCGACCACTTCTTCGGTTCCTACCGGCATGTCGGGCGCGGCTGAGTGAAGGCCGGCGACGAAGCGATTCCGCACCATCTCCATTTTTGCGATCACGCTTCCGGTCCATGCAACGGGAACCTCACCGGCAATGTTGTGCTTGCGGCGCAGCTTGGAGCGCACAAGAAGCACGAAGCCAACCAGGTCGATTGCGGCCTGTTCGAGAACACCCACAGCCACTGGATCCCCAGCTTCGGCGAGCTCGTTGATCACTGGCGCGAGAGCGGCAAAGTCTGGCGGCGGAGTACCGTCGCCGAGATCGATGAACTCGTCCATGTCCTTTGTGCCCCAGATCTTCATCACGGCGGGAATCACCTGGCAGGGATCCTCATGATCGAGAGCGTGGAGCGCGCGGCGAATGGAGTTGATGCCGATCCAGTAGCCTGATCCCTCGTCACCGAGACGGGAGCTCCAGCCGCCAGCGGTTTCAAGGGTGCCATCGGGTGCGCGGCCCACGCAATTGGAGCCGGTTCCGGCAATCTGCAAAATTCCCGGCCCACCCTGAAAAGCCGCATCGAGCGCGATGATGTGGTCGCCCACAACCTCGGAGCGCGCGACACCGAAATCGTTGAAAACTGCCGTGATCCACTCCGGAATTCCGGGCATGCTGGCGCTGGCCACGCCGCAACAGGCGGCATCGACGCCCTTCACGCCGGCCTCTGCAAAGGCCTCTTTCAGCACTGTGCGCAGGTTCGCTTCCGCGATCTCGGCGCCCACGCGCAATCTCTTGATGGAACCACTTTGCCCACTGCCCACAATCTTGCCATCGGCGACAATTGCGGCCCGTGTGTTGGTGCCGCCGCCGTCAATCCCCAGAACTACACTCATCGCTGATACGATCCCTTTCTATTTTTCCGATGTAACGCCGTCGTCGCGCAGCGTGCCCGACAGGATGTACATGCTGCCGTCGTTTTTGGGCGGATGCATGCCAAGCAGATGCGCCATCCATGGATATAAATTAACGTTATCAAACGGAGCGACCGTCTTTCCCGCGAGCAGATCCGGCCCGGCGGCGAAGAAGCTTGCCTTCATCTCCGGCAGGATGCGCGGATCGAAACCGTGCATACCGGCGGTGGGCGGGCGGCTGGCAGCGCCCGCGGGTGGCTCCTGCGCCCGAATGGCATACGGCCCCGTGGCCACAATGATCGGGTCTCCCTCGCGAGGATTCTCATTGTAGTTCAGATCCGCGGGAACATTTTGGCGCCGAAAGACCATGAACTTCGAGGAAACGTGCTTGAGTTGCTCGTAAAGGCGAACACGATCCGACTCGGTTTTGCCGTAGAGCAGGTCGCCTACGGTCTCGAAGCCGGAGAGGCTGGCGAACTGGTCGAGGTCGATCCAATCGCCGTCGGTCTTCACCATGCCGTGATCGCTCACGACGACGAGATCGATGGGCAACCCTGTCGTGGCGAGGGCGTCGCGCAGCTTGCCCACGAGTGCGTCCATGCGGAGTGCGGCGGCGCGGGTCTCGCGCGCTTCGGGGCCGAACTCGTGGCCCTCGTGGTCCGGCTCGGAGAAGTAGATGGCGATGAAATGCGGCCGCTCGGCGGCGGGCAGGTGTAACAGCGAAAGCGTGTCGTCGATGCGCGCCTGCTCGGCCTCATGGCTGGCCTGGGTTTTGCCGTCGAAGGTCGCGTAGTAGGACGGACGGAAACCGGCGATTTTGGCCTCGCACCCGACCCAAAGAAGGCACGCCGTGCGCATGCCCTTGCTCTCGGCGAGACTCCACAAGGGCACGCCTCCATACCAGGAACCGTCGGTTGTGGTCTTCCGGTCGTACATGGAGTAGCGCGCGCCGCGCCCTGGATCGAGAAAGCTGTTGGCCACGATGCCGTGATGCTCGGGATAAAGACCCGTCACCAAGGTGTAGTGATTCGGGAAGGTCAGCGAGGGATATGCCGGTAACATGCCATCGGGCGCCCACACGCCGGCCCTGCCGATGGCCAGAAGGTGAGTAGCGTTGTCACGCGCTGCGTAA
>JAJYFA010000256.1 GCA_021790995.1 Acidobacteriota bacterium | reverse complement strand
CATCAGGATTCTGGCCGCAGACCATTGAAACAAAGGAACTTGCCTCAGTTTGGGCTCGCCAGGTGATTGAAAATGAAGGGGTTCTTTGCAGAAACCGTACAGGCCCCCCCCAGCCGCAAATGACCGGCAGTTCCTGGCCTGCCCCGGCTCAATCCCTGCTGCATCACCGCAGTCTTCGCGACCGGCTGCGCCAAACCGATGGAATCCAAACCAGTCAAAGGTGGAGTTCCTGCCATGTATAAACTGTGCCGGCATATCATGCCCGACGGAGCCAGATGCGAGGCCCCTGCCCTCAAGGGCATGCCCTACTGCTATCACCACGACCGCTTGCACCGCACCACATCCCGGCAGGCGCACAGGAAGAAAACGATCGAGCTGCCCCCTCTCGAAAATCGGACCTCCGTCTTGATGGCCCTCTCCGATGTCCTCGGGGCCCTTGCCGCCGGACGGATCGACTCGAATCGCGCTGGCCGGCTCATCTACGGCTTCCAGGTCGCCGCCCAGTTCGCGCCATCTGGCCGCACCGCCGCATTCAATCCCGTCAAATCCCTCACGCGCACCAGGAGCGGCGACGACCTCGCGCCCGAACTCTGGGTCTGCACCCAGGATGACGATTGCGCGTCCTGTCCTACCCTCGAGAGCTGCCGGTACGACAGGTCCAGAGCCGCGCGCGCCGCCCTCGCCGCCGAGAATGAATCCACCGACGACGAAGACGACGAAGATGACGAAGATGACGAAGAAGACGAAGCTGACGGCGCTGACGACGGCCAAGATATCGCGTGACCCCGCCTGATGCTTTTGCTCCCGCGATCAATGCTGCATACTGTACGGGCCTGGCAGAACGGGCGCTTCCGGCGCCTGCTTGGGCGCGGACCCCGATTCGGCCGCGGTGCGTTTGGAGTAGATGCGGAACTCGACGGTCACGTCGAGGACCACGGGAACGGGTTTGCCGTCCTTGATGGCCGGCGCGAAGACCGCCCTTTGGATGGTGGCGACTGCGTTTTCGTCGAGGCCCAGGCCGATGGGCCGCTCAACGGCGATCTCCCGTGGTTTGCCATCGGCGCCGACCACCACGCGATACTCCGCCGGGCCGGCTACGCCGTGGTCCTGCGCGAACTGGTTCGAGGCCGGTTCGGAAACCGTGAGAATTCGCGCCTTTTGGTCGACGGCGCTCTGGCGCGGCACGCTGGGATCGTCGGGCCAGGAGGCGGCTTTTCCAAATGCGTTCTGATGGTAGGGCTTCCAGTAGCCCGGCATCGCGGCCATCGCGCGCTCATCCAGCCCCTGCGCAAAGACGTTGCCGATCGCGGTCTTGAGAACCTGGTCGGCGTGGGACTGCGAGTGGGTGATCGTGGCTCTCTTCGCGCGGGCGAATTCCTCGGCCTGCGGGTTGGCTGCGATCGCTGCCCCGGCCGTGCCCGACTGGCCCGATTCGGTGCCTGCTGCTGCTGCGGGCCCGGCATCTGCGGCAGGTTTCGCAGCCGGCGCACCCTTTTTCCTGTCTTTGATTTTTTTCGCCCGCACCACGCGCTCGCGTGCGATGAAGATGCGCACTGCTTTCTTTTTGGGCGTGATGTTGATCCGCTCCACATTCATGGCCGGATCTTCGCTCGCCAAAGCGTCGAGAAAGTGCAGACCATAGCGCGTGCCTTCGAGCTCCAATTTGCGCTTGAGCAGATGCACCTTGTTGATGCGGATGCTGCACGTCGTAAACGATCCCTGCGGCGATTGGCCGATCAGCGCGCCGTGTTCATCGAAAGTGAGTGTGTTGTCGAGATAGTTGCCGCGCAAAAAAAGATCCTTGCCCACGAGTTCGCGCCGCAGTTCGTCTTCCGTGATGCTTGTGGAAGCCGGAGATTGTGCAGTGGCGAGGGACGCCGCCGGAGCCGGGCTTGTCTGATGCGCCGGCGAAGACGGTGTTGCCGGTTGCTGCGCGCGCTCTCCCATCGCAGCCGGCCTCAGCAGCAGCGCCGCTGCGCCCAGAATTGACAACACAGCGGACCGCGTCGTGGGTGCTGCCAATGACACGAGATGAAAACGAAACCGACGCACAAGCATGGGAGCCTATGAAGGTCACTCTAGCAGGAATTTCCGCTCTTCTGCTGTGAGAAAGATGACGAGAGTAACAACCGGCGAGGAATGCGATTCGACTACTGACCGAGCCGCCACAGAATGCGCCTGAAAAGTCCGAGAATCCGGCGTGCGTCGCCGCGCGTGAGCGCCAGACGGCGCAATAGTACATCGAGATCGTGACGATTCGCCTTCTGCATGGCCGCGGGAGAATAATCTGCGGCCTGCATCGTCTCAGCGATAACCTCAGCCAGCAGATCCAGGTCGCGCATCGATACGGGCGCCGCAGAGGATTCATCCGGATCTGCGGGCGGTATCCTTGCGGCGCTCTTTTCTTTTCCGCCAGCGCGCTGGCCTGCGCTGGCGTTGCGCTGCGCCGCCAACTCGTAGAGACACACAGCGACTGCCTGGCCGAGGTTCATCGAAGGCTGGCGGGGATCGGTGGGAATCTCGACCAGCAGGTGGCATTGGGCAAGATCTTCGCGGGTGAGGCCGTGCTTTTCTGGCCCGAAGACAAGAGTCACTCTTCCGCCACGTTCCAATTCCTGTTCAATCCGCGGTCCCAGACCGGGAAGCGCCAGCACAGGCTGTTCCGGCCGGCGATGCGTAAGTGTTCCCGTACCGATGACGAGGGTACAGTCCGCGACTGCTTCCTTCAGAGACGCCGCTCTTCTGGCGTTTTGCAAAAGCTCCTCGGCCCCGACCGCCGACTTTGCCTCGCGCCAGTGCGGCTCGTAAGGCGCAACAACCGAGAGGCGTGAGAAGCTGAAGTTCGCCATGGCCCGCGCCGCAGCACCTATATTGAGAGGGTTGCGCGGGGAGACGAGGACGACTTCGATGCGATCGCGTTGGGCTTCGGTGAGCAATGACTGATTGTAGTGCGGTGAAGGGTACGGGCATCAGTCCGTACATAAATTCCGCAAAATCAACGCGAGCTTTAGTCCTGCGGGAAAATATACTTTATTGTGGTGTTGATACCATGAGCAACTTCAAGCTGAAGGCAACCCACGCGCCGGTCAAGGCCTACTACGAGACGCTGGCGAAGTACGCGCGCAGCAAATTCGACAATGAGGGGAATATTCGCCGGGCCTTTGAAGGGTTGCTGGAGAAGTGCGCTCGCACTT
>JAJYFA010000255.1 GCA_021790995.1 Acidobacteriota bacterium | reverse complement strand
TGCAACCGAGTAAAACGCATCAGAACTCCTCCACAGGAATCTGCTCTGGAAAAACCCGTAAGGGTCCCTCACAGGGCAGGTTTGGCGCTTCGGAGGCTCGTTGGGGAGGGCAAGTCCGATCTTCGCAAGTTATTGAAAAAACCGTTCGCAAAAACTCTATACATCTAAGAAACCGTTCAGGCGAGTGCAGGCGCGCTGAAATCAGTCTCGTGTTCCGGTGCAATGGTCCCGCCGGCAGCCCGCAGAGTGTGACTGGCCAGCACAGGAAGCCTCTTGCCCGTGACCTGTGATCTCACTGCACGATTCATGCCATTCTCGAATGAGGCACACGGAAACGAGTAAATAACAGAAAATAAACGAATAATTCATTTAACTGTCATGTTGGAATCGTTAACAATCTATGGTTTTTCATACAAGATAAAGTTCGCATTCCCAATTTTCGTCACGAATTCCAGATTTGGGGACAGCTTACGGCTCGAGCCTGCGCCGTTGTTCATGCTTTTGCTGTATCCTCCTGTTCATGCAAGTGGCTCTGGCCCATGTGGGCGCCCGGGACGCATCGAGGGATGGATACGAGGCGCTCATCAACAGCTATCTCAAACGCTGCGCTGGATTTATCCGCTGCTCGACCGAGGCCTTCCGCACGGAAGCGGCGCTGCTGGAGTGGCTCAACAAGCTGCGAGGACGGACGGAACCCGCAGTCCTGTTTCTGGATCCGCATGGCAAGGCGATGTCCTCGGAGTCGCTGGCGGAGTGGCTTGGCCGGCACCGCGACGCCGGTGTGCAGCATGTGGTCTTCGCCATCGGGCCGGCGGACGGCTGGTCGCGGGAGGCGCTGGCCGAGGGCAGACGCCGGGGTCATCTGCTTTCGCTGGGGCCGATGACGCTGGCACACCAACTGGCGCGCCTCGTCGTTGCCGAACAGATCTACCGCGCCTGTACAATCCTCACAGGGCACCCGTACCACAGGGGGTAGGGAGCAGTGGTCAGTGATTTGGACCGTGCGGCCGATAGGCGGTGATCTTTGCCCGGGGACAAGGCAATGAATTCAGAAGCAAGCAGCCGGCGCGGTTTGATCCTGATCAACACCGGGCCGGGCAAGGGCAAAACCACGGCGGCGCTGGGCACGGCGATGCGCGCCGTTGGCTGCGGCATGAAGGTGCTCATGCTGCAGTTCATCAAAGGGTCGTGGCACTACGGCGAGCTGGACGCGGCCGAGGCCTTCGGCGGAAACTTCGTCCTCAAGCAGATGGGCCGAGGCTTTGTGAAGGTTGGCGGCGCGGAAACCGATCCGGAAGACGTGCGTCTGGTGGAGCAGGCCTGGGCCGAGGCGCGCCAGGCAATCGACTCCGGCGAGTGGGATCTCGTGATCCTGGACGAGATCAACTACGCAATCAGCTACAAAATGCTGGATGTGGAGCTGGTAGCCGAGGCGCTGCGCTCAAAGCCTGAGATGGTGCACGTGATCCTTACCGGGCGCAACGCGCACCCGCTGCTGGTGGAGTTGGCGGACACGGTGACCGAGATGCGCGAGGTGAAGCACGCGTACCAGAAGGGGATTTTGGCGCAGCGCGGGATCGAATTCTAACGCGCTGAGCGGTGGAATGTGACCGATTCTTTCTGGGATTGTGACCAAAGTATCGGCTGATTCTCTCCGACGCTGACAATGTAACCACACGGCGTGAGCAGGATGCCTGATCGAGTGACCATACCATGGCCTTGTCACATTGTGACCGGAGATTGTGACCATGTGACCGTTTTCTGGTCACAGCGCCGCGTCGGCGTGGGGCGCCCGCCATGTACAATTGGGTTCGATATGACCTGGTTCAAGCGTGAGAACGGCGACTATCCCGCTTCGGGCAGCGGTTTTGATGCGGGCGCAAAGAACGTGCGCACCGAGGGCCTGTGGGTCAAGTGCCTCGGCTGCCGTCAGCCTCTCTACAAGGGCGATCTCGAAGCCAATCTGATGGTCTGCCCCAAGTGCCAGCATCACTTCAAGATCGGCGCCAGGGCGCGCATCGATCTGCTGCTCGAGCCTGGCTACGAGCTGGTGGATGCCGGGCTGCGCTCCACCGATCCGCTCAACTTTGTCGACGTGAAGCCCTACAAGCAACGGCTGCGCAAGGCGCAGGAACAGACCGGCCTTGATGACGCGATTCTCAACGCGCTCGGTCGAATGGGCCCGCACGACGTGGTGCTCAGCGTCATGGAGTACGGCTTCATCGGCGGCTCGATGGGCGCCGTTGTTGGCGAGACGATCGCCCGCGCCGTCGATCGCGCCCGGACGACGCGCAGGCCGCTCATCGTCGTGGCTGCCTCGGGCGGCGCGCGGATGATGGAAGGCGTTGTGAGCCTGATGCAGATGGCGAAGATCTCGACCGCGCTCGCGCAGCTCGACGACGCGCGCGTACCTTACATCTCTGTGCTCACCGATCCCACCACCGGGGGCGTGACGGCCAGCTTTGCCATGCTCGGCGACCTGAACATTGCCGAACCGGGCGCGTTGATCGGCTTCGCCGGCCCGCGCGTCATCGAGCAGACGATTCGCCAGAAGCTGCCCGAAGGCTTTCAGCGCTCCGAGTTCCTGCTTGAAAAAGGCTTTCTGGATGCCGTGGTTCGGCGCAAGGAGATGAAGTCCTACATCATCCGCGCCCTGGAATTTCTGAAGGCTCCGGAAACCAAATAAATCGTTACGTGGCCTCCCACGCTTTTTCCGCATAGTGCTCGAAAAGAGGATGGGGTACGTGCGGTTTAGTCAATGAGCCCATTCGACCGAAGCCCCGCCCAAGATTGGGCGGGGCTTCGGAGTTTATAGCTTCGAACATCAACGATGGCCGTGCGCTAGAACTCCAGGCGCAATGCTCCCTGGAGAACGCGTGCGGTGCTGGCGGTGCCTGTGATGACACCGAAGAGGCCGCTGGCTTCGGTGATGTCAGTGGTTGGCGTGTCGAAGCTGGGGTGGTTGAGAGCGTTGAAGGCGTCGGCGCGGAACTTCAGGTTGAGCTCCTTATGGATTGGGAAGGTCTTTCCCAGCCCAAGGTCCATGTTGAAGTAGACAGGACCGCGCAGGTTGTTGCGGCTGCCGATCTGGAAACCAAGGGGGCCGGAGTAGTCAGCGCGCCTGGGAGCGTCGTTGTTGGCGAAGGCCCACACGGTTCCGCCGGAGTCCTTGTGGATCTTCATGCGCATATCCGCAAT
>JAJYFA010000097.1 GCA_021790995.1 Acidobacteriota bacterium | reverse complement strand
CCGAGCAGGCTCGGAACCACGCGGCCAATATCTTCGGCCTCGTTCAAAACCGTGGCCACAATGCTCACAGGCTGCATGGAGGCAGTATACGAGCCGGATTCCGCCCTGCATGAATTCCTTGAGCTTTCGCTTTCTGGAGTTTTTGCCGGCCCACGCGACTGGCCGGAACCGCAATCGGGGAGTTATGCTGTTCTGCGGACTGCGACAGCTTCAGGCGAGGATCCAGCGGCCGCTTTCGGCCCTGATCCATGAACCCTGATGCTGATCCCTGTCTTTCGAGGTTTTTAATGTCCTATCCTACTTATCACAATCTGATTGGCGGCCAGTGGATTCCGGCTGCAAGCGGCAAAACCATACTCAACCTCAACCCTGCCGACCACTTCGACATCGTCGGCGCATTCCCTTCTTCCCATGCTGAAGACGTGAACGCGGCCGTGGCGGCAGCCAAGAAGGCATTCAATTCGTGGCGGCTGACACCGGCACCCAAGCGGGCGGAGATCCTGCTGCATGCACGCGACATCCTCATCGGGAACAAGGAGAAGTACGCGCGCGACATGACGCGCGAAATGGGCAAGGTGCTGGCCGAGACGCGCGGCGACGTGCAGGAGGCCATCGACGAAGCCCTTTACGTGGCCGGCGAGGGCAGGCGCCTGTTCGGCGTCACCACGCCTTCGGAGCTGCCTAACAAATTTGCCATGAGTGTGCGCATGCCCGTCGGCGTCGTCGGCCTTATCACGCCGTGGAACTTCCCCATGGCCATTCCGAGCTGGAAGCTCTTTCCCGCGCTCGTGGCCGGCAACACCTGCGTCATCAAGCCGGCCACCGACACGCCGCTCTCCACCTACAACCTTGTACAGTCGCTGGTCGAAGCCGGTTTGCCGCCGGGCGTGGTGAATATCGTATGCGGAAGCGGCTCGGCCACCGGCACGCCGCTCATCGAGCACCCCGACGTGCGCGCCATCAGCTTCACCGGTTCGAGCTCCGTAGGCTCGTTTGTGGGCCAGCGCGCCGCGGCCACCTTCAAGCCGGTCTCGCTCGAAATGGGCGGCAAGAACGCGCAGATCGTGCTTGACGACGCCAACCTCGACCTCGCGCTCGACGGTGCACTGTGGGGCGCCTTCGGCACCACGGGTCAGCGCTGCACCGCAACCAGCCGCATCCTGCTGCAGAAGGGCATCGCCAGGGAGTTCACCGAGAGGTTTGTCGAGCGGGCGAAGAAGCTCAAGATCGGCAACGGTCTCGATGAGTCCGTCGAAGTCGGCCCGCAGGTGAACGCCGCGCAAATTGAAACCTCGAAGGAGTACGTCGAGATCGCGATCGCCGAAGGCGCGAAGCTGCTCTGCGGCGGCCATGCGCTGACCGGCGGCGCCTACGCGCACGGAACCTTCTTCGAACCCACGGCCTTCGGCGGCGTCACGCCCAACATGCGCATCGCGCGCGAAGAGGTCTTCGGGCCGGTGGTCTCGCTGCTCGAGTTCTCGACCTTCGAGGAAGGCGTCGAGATCGCCAACGCCATCGACTACGCGCCCTCGACCGAGCTCTACACGCGCAACGTGAACCACGCCTTCGCCGCCATGCGCGACCTCGAAGCCGGCATCACCTACATCAACGCGCCGACCATCGGCGCCGAGGTGCACTTGCCCTTCGGCGGCGTCAAGCAAACCGGCAACGGCCATCGCGAGGGCCTCGGCGCAATCGACTTCTTCACCACCTGGAAGGCGGTGTACGTCGATTACTCCGACAAGCTGCAGCGCGCGCAGATCGACAACGCGGAGTAAATGGCGCTGCCCCGGCGCAAACCTTGCGCCGGGGACAAGCGGCGCGTATATTGGAACAATATACATGGAATTAGAGGCAGGACCTGTCCAGTCGCAAGCGAGGCAATCGATGCAATATCTGGGATTCGATTGGGACGCAGGAAACGCGCGAAAGAACAAGAAGCACGACGTTACGAATGCCGAGGTTGAACAGGTTTTTCTGAACAAGCCGCTGATCGTTGCCGATGAAATCAAGCACAGTCAGAAGGAGCGCAGGTTACACGCCCTGGGAAGGACCGATGAGAACCGCCGGCTCCATGTAACTTTTGCGGAGCGCGGAAACGGTACATTGATCCGTCCCATTTCAGCTCGCGCCATGAGCAGGAAGGAGAGGACAGTCTATGAGCAAGCGGTTAAAGCCAATCCCTAAGTTCGCTCATGAGGAGGAGGAACGCGCGTTTTGGGAGTCGCCGAAGAACGATAGCACCGAGTACCTGGACTGGAGCAAAGCGAAGCTCGCAAGTTTTCCGAAGCTCAAGCCCTCTACGGAGACGATCTCGCTGCGCATGCCCGAGGATGTTCTCAACAACATCAGGAATCACGCGCGCCGGCTCGACGTGCCGTATCAATCCCTCATCAAGCTCTGGATCGCCGAAAGGGCCGCGGCGCTGACCCGTAGTCCCTCGGCTGTGCGCCGCGAGGCCAAATAGCACCTGCCCTTCGGTGGCGTCAAGCAAACCGGCAACGGCCACCGCGAGGGCCTTGGCGCCATCGACTTCTTCATCACCTGGAAGGCGGTCTGCGTCGATTACTCCGACAAGCTGCAGCGCGCGCAGATCGACAACGCGGAGTAAAGAACGAAAAACACGGCGTCACGAATGCGGAGGTAGAACAGGTACTTGGCAACATTCCACTGATCGTGGCTGACGGCGTGAAGCAACAGCCAGCGGCCATGCGCAGCGGAGCAAGGGAGTCAAGTCCTGTCCAGCCCTCCGCAATTTTGTTTGCATTTCGCGCTACAATCTCCTCATGAACCGCAGTGCCCAGGAAATCCTCGAAGACGCCCGCCGCTTGCCGGCTACCGAATTTAATTGGCTTCTCGGGGAGATGCTCCAACAGAGTAACGATCCCGCGAACGAACAGCTTGCCGCAGCCGAAGCAGACGCCGCTTGGGACGCGGAGATCAAGCGCCGCCTCAATGAGATTGACTCAGGCGCCGTCAGAATGATTCCAGGCGAAGAGGTTCTGGCCCGCATGGACGCCAGACTCAAGGCAAGGCGCGAGCAAGTCGCGCGCCAGCGTTGAAGCCCTATGCGTTCCACCCTGAAGCCGAAGCGGAAGCAGACATCGCATTCGATTATTACTGGACCAAGGGTCCGGACGCTGCTTTTGGCCTCGATGAAGAACTTCGCGATGCCTATCGGATGTTAAGTGTCCATCCGATGCTTTGTCCTCCGTACTTGTACGGAACTCGCCGCGTCATTCTCAACCGCTACCCCTTCTCCGTTGTTTTTCGCGAGCGGCTCCACGACATTCAAATTGTCGCCGTCGCCCACGCCAAGCGCCGTCCAGACTACTGGGTAAGACGTGTAAAACATTGAAAGGAGCCCTATGGAAACCGCCTACGTTCCGAATCCCACCCGTTATGACAAAGCCACCTTCCGCCGCTGCGGCAACTCCGGCCTGGTGCTGCCGCCTATCTCGCTCGGACTGTGGCAGAACTTCGGCGGCGCCGACGTCTTCGAGACCGGCCGCGCCATGATCCGCCGCGCCTTCGACCGCGGCGTGACGCACTTCGATCTGGCCAACAACTACGGCCCGCCCTACGGCTCGGCCGAGGAGAACTTCGGCATCATTCTGCGCAAGGACTTCCGCGGCCTGCGCAATGAACTCGTCATCTCCAGCAAAGCCGGCTGGGACATGTGGCCCGGGCCGTACGGCATCGGAGCCTCGCGCAAGTACCTGCTCGCTTCGCTCGACGACAGCCTCAAGCGCATGGGCCTGGACTACGTCGACATCTTTTACGCGCACCGGCCGTGGAAAGACTGCCCGCTCGAAGAGACCATGGGCGCGCTGGCCTCCGCCGTCCAGCAGGGCAAGGCCCTTTATGTCGGGATCTCGTCCTACAGCCCCGAACGCACGCGCCAGGCGGCGCAGATCCTCAAGCAGATGGGCGTGCCGCTGCTCATTCACCAGCCGTCTTACTCCATGCTGAACCGCTGGATTGAAGAGAGCCTGCTTGACACGCTCGCCGAGCTGGGTGTGGGCTGCATCGCCTTTTCGCCGCTCGCGCAGGGCCTGCTCACCAGCAAGTACCTGAAAGGCATCCCGGAAAACTCCCGCGTCAAAGTCGAAAACTCGTCGCTGCCGGGGACGTTCCTGAGCGAGAAGAACCTGAAGTGCGTCCGCGCGCTCAACCAGATTGCCAAGAGCCGCGGACAGACTCTGGCGCAGATGGCGCTCGCGTGGGTATTGCGCGACCAGCGCGTTACCTCCGCGCTGATCGGCGCGCGCAACGTGGAGCAGCTCGACGACTCGCTCGATGCGCTCAAGAAGCTCGACTTCACTCCCGCGGAGTTCAAGCAGATCGACCGCTACGCGCAGGAGGGCGGCCTCGATCTCTGGAAGCAGGCGCGCGAGTCAATGGCGTAGCCGCTCCGTTCAACGTCTTGAACGGAAGCTCAGCGCGAAAGCAGGAGGGGATTCCAGGTCTCGATCTTGAGACCTGGGAACCACCGACGCGGATGCAACGAACTTAGAGCTGGTCTTTCCCTTCCAGCACATCGCGCAGGGCGAAGCTGGTCTCCAGGCGCAGCACGCCGGGCAGACGCGAGAGTTCGTTCAGGTGCAGGCGGTTGTAGTCGTCGATACCCGCCACGCGAGCCACCAGGATGTAGTCGTATTGGCCAGCCAGCAGGTGGCAGCTCACAATGTCGTGACAGTGGCGTACGGCAGCCTCGAATGCGTTCAGCACCGCTGCCGATTGCCGCTCGAGCGTGACGCGGATATAGACCGTCATGTGCTTGCCGAGCAGCCGGTCGTTGATGACGGCGCGGTAGCCGCGAATGGCGCCCGTTGCCTCAAGCGCAAGAATGCGCCGCGAAGCCGCCGAAGCCGACAGCCCCACCGCTTCGCCCACCTCGAAGTTCGTCGCACGGCCGTGCCGCTCCAGATGATGCAGGATGGCGACGTCGAGCTCGTCAAGCCCGGCCGCTATGCCCTCGATGGGCGTCGGCTCCTGCTGTGTGTCGGTCGATTGTTGCACAGTACCGCTTTCACCATCACGTTTTGTTCCCATTACGCTCTTCTATCACAAAGTTTGCACACATTGGAAGCTAAATTCGCCGTAAAATTCCTTTCAGTTTGGCATTCTGCCGATACCGCATGACGTGCACTCCACTAGGGAACGCGCTCAATGCACGCGGCGGCTTCCGGCTCGCAGCCCTCCCCGGCGCGTAATCGACTTGGAGGTCATGGAAAGAGGAGCAACCATGATTGTCGGCGTACCCAAAGAGATCAAGGACAATGAAGCTCGCGTCGGAGTCACCCCGGCCGGTGTGAAATCGCTTACCGAGGCTGGCCACAAGGTGCTGGTCGAAACCCAGGCCGGCGCGCAATCTGGCTTTCCCGATGCAGAGTACCAGAATGCGGGCGCGGAGATTGTGGGCGATGCGGGTTTCGCCTGGGGCAAGGCCGACATGGTCGTCAAGGTCAAGGAGCCGATCGAGAGCGAGTACGCCTATTTCCGCGCAGGGCTGGTTCTGTTCACCTATCTGCATCTGGCTCCGCTGCCTGAGCTGACCAATAAGCTGCTCGAAGCCAAGGTCGCCGGCATCGCCTATGAAACGGTGCGCGACCGCCATGGAAGCCTGCCGCTGCTCACTCCGATGAGCGAAGTGGCGGGCCGCATGAGCGTCCAGGTGGGCGCGAGTTACCTCGAAAAGGAGCGTGGCGGGCTCGGGATTCTGCTGGGCGGCGTTCCCGGCGTGCCGCCGGCGCACGTGGCGATCCTGGGCGGAGGCGTGGTGGGCACCAACGCGGCGCGCATCGCCCTGGGCTTCGGCGCGAAGACCACGCTGATCGACGTGAACCTGAACCGGCTGCGCGAGCTTGAAGACATCTTTGGCGGCCGCCTCTACACACTGGCCTCGAACAGCTACAACATCGCCCAGGTAACGCGCGAGGCCGATCTGGTGATCGGCGGCGTGCTGATTCCCGGCGCCACTGCACCCAAGCTGGTTACACGCGCCATGGTCTCCGAGATGAAGAAAGGCGCTGTCATCGTCGATGTGGCCATCGACCAGGGCGGATGCGTGGAGACCGCGCATCCAACGTCGCACTCCAATCCCAGCTTCGTGGTCGACGGCGTGGTGCACTACTGCGTCACCAACATGCCCGGCGCCGTGCCGCACACGTCGACACTTGCGCTCACCAATTCGACATTCCCCTACGTTCTGCGCATCGCCAACCATGGCGTGCGCGAGGCGCTGCGCCAGGACGCGGGATTCGCCGAGGGTCTGAACACCTGGGAAGGCGCAGTGACGCATCGCGGCGTGGCCGAGAGCCAGCACCGGCCCTGGACCGCTCCCACGAGCCTGCTCGCGTAACGCGCTCTGGGGGTAAGGCTCGCGTCCATTTTGCAAGGTTCAGTGGCGCGGCTCAAGAGAATGCCGCATGAGTCCGGACAAAACGCAAAAAATCATCGGGTGATGCGATTTCTCTGCCGTGCGACCCGCAGAGCCCTGCGAAACTATCTCGGTGATACACTGAGAGTAACAGTGCTTCCGCTTCACGCGTGAGGCGCTGTTGATCACGAAGCCGCGGCGATCCATGCGCGGTTACACGCCCACTTAGAGACCAGAGTCTGGGCGGAAAAACAGCAACTCAATTCAACAGGGGTGAGGGTGTGCCGCGGTGCCGGCGCATCGCAGCCATTGCGTGCAGCGGTTGGTTCCGCGCCCGCCTCGAATTGCTTTCCATTCTCTGGCAACCAAGAAAGGACGATACTGCCGTGATGACTCGCAACGAAATTCTGAAGGAGCTCGGCGGCAACTCGCAGCCGTGGGACGTACTGGTGATAGGCGGCGGAGCCACAGGGCTAGGCGCCGCTGTTGAGGCAGCATCGCGCGGCTATCGCACTCTGCTGGTGGAGCGCGCGGACTTTGCCAAGGAGACCTCCAGCCGCAGCACCAAGCTGGTGCACGGCGGCGTGCGTTACCTGGAGCAGATGAACGTAACGCTGGTTCTCGACGCTCTGCGCGAGCGCGGCCACATGCTGCGCAACGCGCCTCATCTGGTCCACGATCTCAGCTTTGTCGTTCCTGCCTACAGCTATGCTTCGCTGCCATACTACGGCATGGGCCTCAAGCTCTACGAACAGCTCTCCGGCAAACTATCCTTCGGCCGGTCGGAGATGCTCTCGCGCAAGACAACGCTCGAAAAGCTGCCAGGCGTCAAGAGCGAGGGCCTCCGCGGAGGCATTCTCTATCACGACGGCCAGTTCGATGACTCCCGCTACGCCGTCGCGCTGCTGCGCACGCTTGAGGATCTCGGCGGCGCGGCCATCAACTACGTTGAAGCCACGGGCCTCATCGAGCGCGGCGGCAAAGTAGCCGGCATCCGCGCCCGCGACAAGGAAGGCGGCGCAGACTTCGAGATTCAAGCCAAAGCCGTGGTCAACGCGACCGGGGTCCATGTCGAGCAGATCCTCGGCTTCGATTCGAGCCCGCACCGGCCGCTCGTCGCCGTCAGCCAGGGGACACATTTTGTCCTGCCGCGCTCTTTTCTGCCCGGCAACACGGCATTGATGATTCCCAAAACCGCCGACGGGCGCGTGCTGTTTGCGATTCCCTGGCACGGCGCGCTGCTGGTCGGCACCACCGATGTCCCGGTCGAATCCAAATCGCCGGAGCCGCGCGCCCTGCCGGAAGAAAAGGCGTTCCTGTGCGAACACATCGGCCGTTACATGGATCACGCGCCACGGCCGGAGGAGATCCTGAGCGTCTTCTCGGGGTTGCGGCCGCTGGTCCGCAAAGGCGACGCGAAGACCTCGAAACTCTCCCGCGACCACACGATTCTCGTCTCGCCCACCGGACTGGTAACGGTGACAGGCGGCAAGTGGACGACCTACCGCCGCATGGGCCAGGACACAATCGACCGCGCCGCCGAGGTGGCGGGGTTCAGGAAGAGCTCCTCGCGGACGCTGGAGCTCAAGCTGCACGGCTGGACGCCGGAGCCAACCACCTCCATGTCCGCATGGGAGTGTGGATACGGCTCGGACCTGCCGGCGCTGAAGGCCCTTGCCGGCGAAGATGCGAGCCTCGACGCGCTGTTGCACCCGCGCCTTCCGTTCCGTCTTCGTGAGGTGGTGTGGGCGGCGCGCCACGAAATGGCGCGCACGGTCGAGGACGTGCTTGCGCGGCGCACACGCGCGCTGCTGCTCGATGCGCGCGCCGCCATGGAAGCTGCGCCCACGGTCGCCGGCCTGCTGGCGCGCGAACTCGGCCGCAGCGACGAGTGGAAGGCAAAGGACCTCGCAAACTTCCTCGCCACCGCGAAGGGCTATCTCTACACAGAGTGAAATGGCGGAAGACGCTACGGCTTTGCGCCGGGAGGAATCAGCAGCGTGAGCGAGTGAGGCACAACTTCGAGCCGCACGGGCAGGCTTCCCAACACCTCGCCGTCCGCTTCCACCAGGAGAGATTCGCGGGAGCTATTGCGGGCGCGGCACTCGATGCTGGGCGTCTCCAAAAGTTCCACAGAGCCATTGAAGTTGTGCCGTCCGGCCATCGCTGTCAGCAGAAACGCGAGGTAGTGCAAACGGCTTTGCGTCTTGAAGGCCAGCAGGCTCAGGCTGCCATTGCGCACGCTAGCTCCCGGGGCCAGCGTGCCCAGAACTCCGCCGAACGAACGCACCCGCACCGCCAGCAACTGCGACACCTCAATCTTGCGCGCCCCGCCGTTTCCATCTGCCGGCAAGGCTGCCTCGAAGAGCGGGAAGGAAAACGTAGCCCAGGTGCGAAAGCACTCGATCAGGTAGAGCACGTAGCCCAGCCGCCGCTTCAGACCCGCGTCCATGCGCGACATCACCAGCGCATCGGCGCCAATGCCCGCGGCCACAACGAAGTAGCGCGCGCTCCGTTCTCCGCCATGGTTCTGGTAGTGAATGCGGCCCACGGAGATGCGCGCCGGCTCAGCCTGGAGCAGTTTGCGCGCCACCCTGGCAGGCGCGCCAATGAGCCCAAGGTCCGCGGCCAGCGCATTCGCGGTGCCCAGCGGAATCACACCCAAAGCCACGTCCGTGCCCACCAGGCTCTGCACGATCTCGTGAACCGTTCCGTCGCCGCCGCAGGCAAGAACCGCATCGAAGCCCTCGACCACAGCCTGCCGCGCATGATGTGTCGCTTCCCCCGCCTCACGCGTTTCAAGCGCCTCTGCCGCCACACCCGCCTCGCGAAACACCGCCAGAGCCTGCTCGATGGCTGCCTTCCGCCGCGCGGAGTACTGGCCGGATGCCGGGTTGTAGATGAGCGCCACTCGGCGCATGGCGGGTTTCACTTGTACGGTCGATTCCTGTCGCGTGTCTGCCCATCGGGCACAACACTTCATCATCGCAGATTCTTTCCCAAAAAGGCTGAAAGCCGCGTCAAATTCGACTCCGTCTTTCGATTGTTTCTGCCGAAGGTTGAACAGGCAAGGAATCGCCACGCGCAGCCCTTTACAATGAAGCGATGCCAGAGCTACCCGAGGTTGAAACCATCGCGCGCGGCGTGAAGAATCGCCTGCGGGGCGATCGCATCGTCGAGGCCTGGTTTGGCAGCCGCCCGCAAAGCTTCAAAAGCCCTCCCGCGCGCCAGGCAAAGGGTCTTGCGGGTTGCACCATTCTCGATGTGCATCGCACCGGAAAACACATTGTCTTTGAGCTGGGCGCCGGGCAGGCGGCCATGCAGCCGCAGCGACGGCAAAGCAAATCCGCTCCTAATCCTCCTGTTGCGCCGGACGCACAGTGGATTGTCCATCTCGGCATGACCGGGCGGCTGCTCGTCACCACGCAGGACTCTCCGGTTGCTCCGCATACACACGCGCGGCTCGATCTCGCCAGCGGACGCGAGCTGCGCTTTGTCGATCCGCGACTCTTCGGCCGCCTCGAATTCCGCGATCTGCGCGACGGCGCCGCCACATTCCAGGCGTCTGGAGCCGAGCCGCTCACAATCGGCGCGCGCGAGTTTGCCGAGATCTTCCATCGGCGGCGCATGCCGATCAAGGCGGCGCTCTTGAACCAGTCGCTCCTGTCCGGAGTGGGAAACATCTACGCCGACGAAAGCCTGTTCGCGGCCGGCATCGGCCCGCGCCGGCGAACCAACCGGCTCTCGGCGGCGGAGCTGGAACGGCTGCGCCTGGAGCTGCGCCGGATTCTTAACCACGCCATCCGCCTTGGCGGCTCGTCAGTCTCCGATTACGTGGACGCGGACGGAGAGCGGGGTTTCTTTCAGCTTGAGCACTGCGTCTATCAACGCACCGGCGAACCCTGCCGCCGCTGCCAGACGCCCATCCGGCGCATCGAACTCGCCGGGCGCGGAACCCACTACTGCCCCAGTTGCCAGCGTTAAATGGGATAATTTACGCCTTCCGGCCGGCATAATTCCATTTTTTGGTAGAACCCAGGGGCAAAGATCCTTTAATCCATAAAAATGGCATGAAGATCCTCCGCTAACTCCCTAAAAGTCAGTCTCTTCATAAAAGGCATGAAGATTGCTAGGTAATAGGCGCCAGTGATGATTCGGCCGCTGTAGGTAGGCCCAGCGCGCTAGAACCACAAGAGGAACCCGGCTAGAGTAACCGCCCATGAGCGGCCCTTTAAAGGGAGAGGCCGGCCGGGAATTCCGCAATCAGAGCAGCGAAGACTGAAGCTGTCCGACATAGAGATCGCTGGGAGGCCAGTGACCAAAGTGTATTCACGCAAAAGCGCCATCCTCAAGGATGGCGCTTTTCGTCTCTGCGCACAGCCTTGTCAGGTTGGCGGACCAGCTTACGCGAGATGGAGGCGGCCTCGTGAAGCGATCCGCATCTTTTCTCCGCCTTTTGCTTCGATCGAGTCGAATTGGCGTTGACTCTGCCCGCTTTTTTCAGTATTCTAAAAGCCTTGCGCGGTGTTGCGCCCGGCGTCTGTGTGTGCTCACCCGGACCGGTCTGCGAGAGGCCCTGAACGATCTCTAGCGGAACAGGCGGCAGGCGGCTGAACCTTGACAGAGGGTCGGCAAAGCCAAAGGCCCGATTGAAGACAAACTCGAGGCAAGTCCTCGGGGGCGAACTTTCAGGGCAGACTCCCGCAGCTTCTCACCCGAACAGAATTGTTTGGCAGTGGGCGGAGTTTTTCAATGCCTGCGCTTTTTGGGGCGCGGGCGAGAGCAGTTTGCGCGGGTTCGTGCAAGCCCGGTACTTCAATCGAGTCCGGGAACCCTTGCTCTCGCCAGGGCGAGAGCGGGAAATTGAGATTTGCGCGGGTTTGACCTGCGGATTTTTGAGGACGGAAGAGACATGTCGACCTTTGTTCCGAGCGGCAAAGATATCAGCCGCAAGTGGTATGTGGTGGATGCGGCGGGCGAGACTTTGGGGCGCCTTGCGACCAAAGCCGCTAATATACTGAGCGGCAAACTGAATCCCCAATACGTGCCGTATATCGACATGGGCGACCATGTGATTGTGATTAACGCGGAGAAGATCCGCTTAACGGGCCTGAAGGATCAGAAGAAGGTCTATCGGCGTTATACGGGCTTTCCTGGCGGATTGCGCGAAGAGTCGTTTACGCGGCTGATCGGCCGCCGGCCGGAAAAGGTGATCGAAGAGGCGGTCAAGGGCATGTTGCCCAAGACCAAGCTGGGACGGTCCATGGGCACGAAGTTGAAGGTGTACCGGGGCGACAAGCACCCCCACGCGGCGCAGCAGCCGGTGGAATTGAAGTAGAGCAGCTACTAGCTGCTAGCTCCTGGCTCCTGGCATGTTTTTTGCTGGAGTATAGAGCTCCGCGGAAGCGAAATGCTTGCCAGCGCGGGGAAAAGCTAGAAGCTAGAGGCTAGAGGCTTAGGAGCTAAAGAAGAATGGCAGATCTGGTGCAGTATTACGGGACGGGGCGGCGCAAGAGCGCGATTGCGCGCGTTTTTCTGCGTCCCGGCACAGGCGAGTGGAAGGTTAACGACAAGAACTTCGACGAGTATTTCGTGACCGAGCAGCAGCGCGCCTCAGCCAAGCGGACGCTGGCGGTGGCCGAGTTGTCTTCGAGCTTCGATGTGCTGGCCAACGTGAGCGGCGGCGGGGTTGCGGCCCAGGCCGATGCAGTGAAGATGGGCGTGGCTCGTGCATTGATCGAGTTCAACCCTGAGCTCCGCAAGGCGCTCAAGAGCGAAGGCCTGCTGACCCGCGACGCGCGCGTGAAGGAGCGCAAGAAGTACGGTCAGAAGGGCGCACGCAAGCGGTTCCAGTTCAGCAAACGCTAAAGCGTTTGCCAGGGACTCGGGACTGAGGGACTAAGGAGCCGGCAATGGACCTTGGTCCCTCAGTTCCGAGTCTCTGATTTTTCAAATCTCCCCGCAAGGGGCATCAATCCGGGCTAAGGAAATGTCCGGATGCAGTCCACGAAGGAGGACCATTGGCCACCATCACCATGAAGGAACTGCTCGAAGCAGGTGTTCACTTCGGGCATCAGACGAAACGCTGGAATCCCAAGATGAAGGAATACATCTTCGGGGAGCGTAACGGAATTTACATCATCGACCTGCAGAAGACGCTCAAGCTGTTCAAGGATGCGTCGAAGTTTGTTACTGAGCTGTGCTCCGGCGGCAAGACGATCCTGTTCGTCGGCACCAAGCGGCAGGCTCAGGATGCAATTGCCGAAGAGGCCACGCGCGCTGCGATGCCCTACATCAATCAGCGCTGGCTGGGCGGACTGCTCACCAACTGGGTGACGGTGCAGAAGTCGGTGAAGCGCCTTCAGGAACTGGATGAGATGGCCGTGGATGGCCGCTACGACCTGCTGACCAAGAAGGAAGTCATTCGCCTGGAGCGCGAGCGCAAGCACCTGCAGGCAAATTTGGCCGGCATCAAGAGCATGAAGCGGCTGCCTGACGCGCTCTTCGTGGTCGACTCGAACAACGAGGCGATCGCGGTCAAGGAAGCGCGGAAGCTGGGCATTCCCGTGGTTGCGGTCGTGGATACCAACTGCGATCCCACGGTAGTGGATTACGTGATCCCGGGCAATGACGACGCGCTGCGCGCCATCCGCCTGTTCACCTCGAAGATTGCCGATTCGGCTGCCGAGGGCGTGAACCTGCTGGGCGACAAGGCGTTTCAGGATGAGCCTGTGGCCGTGGCTGCCGCGGCAGAAGGCGGCGAGGCTGCTGCAGAAGCTGCGCCGGGCGACGATGTCGACCTTGAAGCGGCTCTGAGCGGAGTGCGCAAGGCGCCAGCCGGCGTTGCGGCTCTGACGGACGAAGACGAGGTTGCAGAGGGCGCGTATTAGCGCATCGTTGCGCGTGACCACGCGCGGAGCAGGTTCAGCGTGGCCGCTTCGATGGTCGGCCACGCTTTTCTTATGCCGATAACATTGTCGGCGTAGAGTTTGATCCTGAATCCATCACCCAAGACGTGTTTGCGGGTGCCGGCTGAGGCCGGAATAACACTTAAGAGAGATAACAACAGTGAGCGAAAAGATTGATGCCAAGCAAGTAAAAGAGTTGCGCGAGATGACCGGCGCACCCATGGGCGATTGCCTGAAGGCACTGCAGGAGACAAAGGGCGACAAGGAAGCAGCCATTATCGTGCTGCGCAAGCGCGGCATGGCGTCGGCGCAGAAGAAGGCTGCGCGAGCCACCCATGAAGGCGCGGTGGGCTCGTACATCCATGCCGGCGGCAAGATTGCCGTCCTGCTGGAACTCAACTGCGAGAGCGACTTTGTGGCGCGCACGCCGGACTTCCAGGAATTGCTGAAGGATGTGGCCATGCACATTGCAGCCAGCGATCCGCGTTACATCCGGCCCGAGGACGTGACCGCCGAGGATCTGGAGCGCGAGAAGGAAATCTATCGCGCACAGGCGGCTGCGACCGGCAAGCCGGCTCCGGTGATCGAGAAGATCGTCGACGGCAAGATGGCGAAGTTCTACGAGGAAGTTTGCCTGCTGGAACAGCCGTTCATCAAGGACCAGGCCGTCAGCATCAAGGAACTGATCGCGCAGAAGGTCGGCAAGCTGGGCGAGAACATCACGGTACGCCGCTTTGCGCGCTTCAAGGTCGGCGCGCCTGACTGGACCGTAGCGCAGACCAAGGCGGCCGAAGCAGCGGAGTAGGAGCAGGGACCGGAGATTCGCTTCACTGTGCGAGAAGAAACCGCTGCGGATGGAGCGAACCACTCAAAAGAAGGTATGAATAAACAGGGGCAATCCGCGTCGCGCGGGCTGCCCCTTTTTTCATTGCGCTCCCCTTCGACGAACAAGCTTTGCAAATCTCCTTCTTCCGCACTGCGCTGTGCAGTAATCTTCAATCGTCTACCCGCGCGCAAACCGCCGGCGCAGCACTCCCGCCAACCCGGCCAATCCGCTTCCCAGCATCAGGAAGGTACCCGGCTCAGGAGTCACTGCGGCCCCGGCGCCGATCTCAAAATTCTCGCCGAACCAGCCGCCGTTAGTGGAAGGATCGCTGTCAGTGTTGCTGGGAAATACCAGCGGGTTGTTCCTTGTGACTATTGCTCGTCGATTCGTACCAATCCCTGATGCATGGCGATCGCCGTGGCCTCAGTACGATCGCGCACACCCAGCTTTTCGAGCAAGCTCACTACGTGGTTTCGCACTGTATTCGTGCTGATCGAAAGCTGTACCGCGATCTCCTGATTCTTGAAGCCGCGCGCGACCAGGCGGAGAATCTCCAACTCGCGCGTGCTCAGCGGCTGCCGGCTCACGCGCTGTGCCAGTTGCTGCGCGATGTGCGGCGGAATCACGCTTTCTCCAGCGTGTACTTTGCGAATGGCCGCAGTGACCTCTTCCAGAGACGAGGTCTTCAGGATGTACGCATTTGCGCCCGCCTTGATGGCGCCAAACACGTCCTCGTCGGAGTGGTACATCGTCAGAACCACGGTGCGCAGTTCGGGGCACAGCCGCTTGAGTTCCAGCAGCATGTCGACTCCGCTCATCCGCGGCATGCGCAGATCCGTAAGCAGGATGTCGGGCGAGAGCGCCGGAACCTTTTGAATGGCTTCCTGGGAACTGCCTGCCATGCCCACGACGGCCATGTCGCGTTCGCTTTCGAGCATCGTCCGCAGTCCCAGACGGACTACGTCGTGATCGTCCACGATAAAGATGCGAATGCGGCCGGCGCTGGAATTTCCGGGCGTCATAGTCAGCATTATATCGATCTGCAATGCGAAGCTCAGCGTTCCAGTTACGAGTAATTCGCGTCATGCGGGCAGTCCTCAAGGACTATCTCAAAATGCTACCGGTGACCGCTGACCTGGAGCATTACGCCGCCTCCTCAATCATTGCGATAATCTCTTTCTCAATCTTTGCAGCAAGTTCCTCCGCACCGCCCAGGCCTGTTGCCCGCAGCAGATCCGTCGGTTCCACCGTCGCGATCGTGCACCCGTCACCCGCGCGAAAGACTGAGATCCGGCATGGCAGCACCGTGGAAATTCTCATCTCCACAGTGAGCGCAGCGGAGGCAACCTGAGGATTGCAAACGTCATAAACCCTGCACGGCGTTCCGAAATCGACTCCCTTCGACTTCAGCGTCTCCGTGACATCCAGCACGTTCAGGATGCCGAACTTATGCCTCGCGGCCGCGTCGCGCAGCCTCGAGTCCAATTCCGCCATGGACCGCGAACTATGTTTGCTGTAGATCATGTTTTGCTCCTCCACCCAGAGATCAATCGAGCTTGCCTTAGACGTCCTATCCTGCCGGCCTCTTTTGCCCGGCTGACAAAGTCCGAATCAGGATGCTCGCACTCTCAACTCTCATTCTTGATCGATTGGCGAAGTTTGTCCTCCTCCAAGCCGACCAAAACTGCACACACTCATTATTAAACCCCTCCTATGCGGCACGCAGGATGACTTCTGTTTCTTCCATTGGTACAGGTTGCCCAGAGTTCGGCCCAAAGCAGGGAGAACACGGTCCTGAACGTTTGATGCGACACCGTACAAAAAACCCTGAAACCTGCCGTACAACGCAATTCCCTGGCGCGCCC
>JAJYFA010000096.1 GCA_021790995.1 Acidobacteriota bacterium | reverse complement strand
GATCAACCTGACGAACAAGTACGCGCTCTACAACTTCCTGTCGACCTTCAGCGGCACGCACTACGTGACGCCGAGGGCGCTGACGGCGATGGTTACGGTGAATTTTTGAGTTGAACGCAAAAAAGCAGTTCTCTGATTCTGTGCCATTTTTGCACTGGATTTTACTTCAGGTGTCAAGATTATTAATGACTCACTGGAAGCTATTCGATAAACTTTTGCTGTATGCGTGTCTTGGAATTGTGTGCTGGAGCAGGTGGGCAAGCACTAGGCTTCGAGCAAGCCGGATTTGAGCACACCGCGCTCGTTGAAATTGACGAATACGCCTGCAAAACATTGCGCTACAACCGCCCGGCATGGAACGTTATTCAAGGGGATCTAAACGAGTTCGATCCCACCCCCTACGGCCACGCTGAGGTTGTAGCTGCGGGATTACCGTGCCCCCCATTCTCACGGGCTGGCAAACAGCTTGGTTCGCGGGACGAGCGCAATCTTTTTCCTGCTGCTCTTCGGATTGTCAATAAAATACGGCCATTGGCAGTTGTGATTGAAAATGTCCGGGGGATTTTAGACGCTGTATTTGACGACTACAGAAATGCGTTCTCGAGTCAGATCGGCAGGCTGGGCTACTGGAGCGATTGGAGACTCCTTAACGCCTCAGACTTTGGCGTTTCTCAGCTTAGGCCCCGTGTGCTGTTTGTTGCAGTTCGAAAGGGTATGGAATCCGGATTTCATTGGCCGGAGCCAGACGGGACCTCGCCGCAGACTGTCGGAGAATGCCTTTACGACCTGATGGCAGCGAACGGATGGAAAGGCGCTCGTGCGTGGGCGCGTAGTGCAAGCGAGGTTGCACCGACAATCGTCGGAGGGAGCAAGAAACACGGTGGTCCCGATCTGGGCCCCACGCGAGCTAAGAGAGCTTGGGAAGCTCTAGGTGTAAATGGCCACCTCCTTGCCAAGGAAGCTCCTGGACCGAGCTTTGTAGGAATGCCTCATTTGACTGTAAGAATGGTGGCGCGACTACAGGGGTTTCCGGATGATTGGTGTTTCGCGGGGAGTAAAACCGCCGCCTATAGGCAGGTAGGTAACGCGTTTCCGCCGCCGGTCGCGAAACAAATTGCACTTCAGGTTAGGCGTTGTCTGGAAGCCAGGTCCGTCTACAGAAAGATAGTCGCATGAACCACCCCTCGGCATTTTTCGCGGAAGCCCGTCGAAGCTACCACGCAGCACTGTTCGAGAATGTGCTCAAGAAGGACAAAGATGGCATCCCTTCTAACGCCGATGGACACAATAGAACCAGCGTCAATGTCGCTAGGGGTATACTCACTCGTCTTGGACCGGAAGTGACCGGGGCACGGCTAGCAGGCCAGATGGCTGGTACCGAATTTGAAACAATCACCTGCAAGTTTCTCGTTCAAACTTTTGAGAAACTGGAGCACCTTAGGCCTGGACGTTGGGATATTCGTCGCGTCGGAGGACGTGGGGGTAGCGCCCTATCTGAATTCGATCAATATGCCCACCTACAAGCCCTGAGGAAAGCTGCTGCCGATAATATTGAACTTGCGGCGGCGCTCGGCAACGACTACACGATCACACCCGACATCGTAGTCATCCGGAACCCGGAGCCAGATACGACGATTAACGTATCTCAGGCACTTGTCGACAAGAGTGTTTCTGGACGTGCCAGCCTTAGAGCCTCCACTGGGAGCAAGCCGATATTGCATGCGAGCATTTCCTGCAAATGGACACTTCGTAGCGACCGCGCTCAAAACGCGCGCTCCGAGGCGTTGAACCTCATTCGGAACCGGAAGGGACGCCTTCCGCATATCGTCGTGGTCACAGGAGAGCCTAGCCCAAGTCGGCTTGCTTCTCTGGCCATAGGCACCGGGGACATGGATTGCGTCTACCATTTTGCCCTGCCCGAACTCCTCGATGCGGTCGAGGAATGCGGAAGCGATGATGGCAAGGAGATGATGGCGATCATGGTGGAGGGTAAACGGTTGCGCGACATTTCAGACCTTCCTCTTGACCTCGCCGTATAGGGGCGCCCATGCCCGATAAGCTCTCTGAGGTACAGCGGTCCGTGAACATGAGGAGTATCCGGAGCGAGGATACTGCCCCGGAATTGTTTGTCCGGAGTCTTGTGCACTCAGCCGGTTACCGATTCCGCCTGCACGTAACTGAATTGCCGGGGAAACCGGACATCGTGCTCCCGCGTCTTAAAAAGATCATTTTCGTACATGGCTGCTTCTGGCATCTGCATAGAGGTTGCAACGAAGGGCGTATACCCGCTTCGCGCCGCGATTATTGGCGGCCGAAACTCTCGCGGAATGTGGAACGAGACAGAATCCATGCAAGGGCATTGCGGCGCCTGGGTTGGAGGGTGCTGACGGTGTGGGAATGCCAACTAAGAAGGCCGGACAGTCTCCGGGAACGTATCATTCGCTTTTTGGAAAGTTAAGGTCCAAATCGCTTTGGCTTAGAAAAGTCGCGGGAGGTGGGCCATTGCTTCGCCCAAATTATCCAAGCCTGTCCACCTCCCGCCGGTACGCGTTGTAAATCTCATCGCCGAAGCAGACAAAGATTACTTTCTCGACCGCGTCGCTTGAAATGAGTTCGGCGACGGTTTCTTCGACGGCGATCTTTACCGCGCGATCGACGGGGAAGCGATAAACCCCGCAACCGATGGCGGGAAAGGCCAGCGATCGGATGCCGTTTTCGCGCGCGATTCTGAACACCGAGCGGTAGCAACTGGCCAGCAGCTCGGGTTCGCCGCGCTCGCCGCCCGTCCACACCGGCCCCACGGTATGGACCACGAACTTTGCTGGCAGCCGGTAGCCTCTGGTCAGACGCGCCTCGCCGGTGGGGCAGCCGCCGATCTGATAGCACTCGTCGTAGAGTTCCGGCCCCGCCGCGCGATGGATCGCGCCATCCACGCCGCCGCCGCCCAGCAGGGTGGTATTTGCCGCATTCACAATCGCGTCCACGGCCAGGGTGGTAATGTCGGCCTTCAGAACCTCGATCTTGCTTGTCATGGCTGCCTCGCGCACGAGGCCATCGTAGCTCTCCTTCCCTGTTGCCGTCACGGGCGAATGCAAAACACTCATTGCAAAACTTTTAGTTGAAATTCTGCGCGCCAGGCAGGGCTTGCCGAATTTTCCACTTTCACGGCGGGCACCATCTCTGCCATACTTGAATGTGCCCACCAGGTTCGGCCAATCACAACAATTCAACAACGAGGTTGCATCGATGTCGGCAAAGTATGTCTTTGTGACGGGCGGAGTTGTATCCAGTCTTGGCAAGGGTCTAGCAGCGGCTTCAATCGGCTGCCTGCTCGAGTGCCGCGGTCTTCGCGTCAACTTGATGAAGTTTGACCCCTACCTCAACGTCGACCCAGGAACCATGTCGCCCTTCCAGCACGGCGAGGTCTTTGTGACCGACGACGGCGCCGAAACCGACCTCGACCTGGGCCATTACGAGCGATTTACCCATGCGCCGCTCTCGCGCGATAACAACTACACAACCGGCCGCATCTACGAGCAGATCATTCTGAAGGAGCGCCGCGGCGACTATCTGGGAAAGACCGTCCAGGTGATTCCCCACGTGACCAACGAGCTCAAGAACGCCATGCGCAAGGTGGCCGCAAACGGCGCCGACGTGACGATCGTGGAGATTGGCGGCACGGTGGGCGACATCGAGTCGCTGCCCTTTCTCGAAGCCCTCCGCCAGATGCGCCAGGATCTTGGCCGCGAAAACACGGTCTTCGTCCACGTCACGCTTGTGCCCTGGATCGCCGCCGCGCAGGAGCTCAAGACCAAGCCCACGCAACACTCCGTCAAGGAACTGCTCTCGATCGGCATTCAGGCCGACCTGCTGCTCTGCCGCTCCGAGCGCCCCATGAGCCGCGAGATGAAACAAAAGATTGCCGCCTTCTGCAATGTGGAAGAGAAGGCCGTGATCGGCGCCAAAACCGTGCCTTCGATCTACGAGGTGCCGCTCAACTTCGCCCAGGAGGGTGTCGACGAGCTCATCCTCAAATATCTGCACAAGGACGCGCCCGAGGCGGACCTGAGCAAGTGGCGCGATCTGGTGGATCGCTGCTACCACCCAAGAGACGAGGTTTCCATCGCCATCGTCGGCAAATATGTGGAGTACGAGGACAGCTACAAGTCGCTCAAAGAGGCGCTGACCCACGGGGCCATCGCGCAAAATCTCAAGCTCAAGGTCACCTGGATCGAGGCCGAGGGTCTGGAGTCGCAATCGCCGGGAGACCGCGGTTTCGAGGCGCAACTCGCGGACTTCGATGGCATCCTGGTTCCCGGCGGATTTGGCAAGCGCGGTATCGAGGGGATGTTGAACGCCATCCGTTACGCGCGCGAGAAGCAAGTGCCGTACTTCGGAATCTGCCTGGGAATGCAGACCGCGTGTATCGAATTTGCCCGCAACGTCTGCGGATTGAAGGACGCGAACTCCAGCGAGTTCGATCCGGCCACCGAGCACCGCATCATCTACAAGCTGCGCGAGCTTCTTGGCGTGGAAGAGATGGGCGGGACGATGCGTCTGGGCGCCTGGACTTGCCAGTTGCAGGAGGGTTCGCTGGCTTCACGCGCCTACGGCGGCGCCAGGGAGATCAGCGAGCGCCATCGCCATCGCTACGAGTTCAACCGCGAGTACGAAGCACTACTGACTGGAGCTGGCCTGCGCATCTCAGGCTCAACACCCGACCAGACCTACGTTGAGATTGTCGAGATCCCCAGCCATCCCTACTTCCTCGGCTGCCAGTTTCACCCCGAGTTCAAGTCCAAGCCTCTGGAGCCGCACCCGCTGTTTTACGCATTCATTGAGGCGAGCTACAAGAACCGCTTGAAGCGTGTAGGTTCCAGCGCGAGCGTACCGCAGGCTTTCACCAGCGCGCTGTCATCTTAATCCAGCGGAGTAGGAAGCAAAAAAGGCACGAAAAGGCGACGTTCCGTCAAAGGCTGCGTAACCGCGAAATGCGGCTCAGTCGGAGACCATCAATTCGCCGGGAACGATCGGACGGGTGCGGGGCAGAATGCCGCGCCCGGCTGCCAACCCAAACACCATCAGCACGCACGCGAAAACAACCAGCTTGATGAGGCTCCCCGTCGAGTTCTCCGGCAGCGTCTTCCAGAGCACGAGCAGCACAGTTTGCGCGGCCGTGACCGCCCAGACCGAGCCGTAGAAGTAGCGGCGTTCCCAGCCTTCGCCCTTGGTTGAGCGGCCAACTCGCGGCAGTTTGCCCAGAATGCCGAGCAGCAGAATCAGGGCGCAGAGCGGCGAGTAGGCGTAGAGGTAAATCTGCTTCATCCGCCAGAGGCCCGTGGCCGTGGCATAAATCAACGCCGCCATGTTGAGCAGCGCGTAGTTCAGAATCGCGTTCCAGGCAAAGGTGTAGCAGACGCGGCGATAGAGCGGGTTGGGCTTGTCTTCGTCGAAGCGCAGAATGTAGGGGCGATGTTCGCTCCCTGGCAGTTGCGCTTTATAGCCTGCGATCCCGGTTCCGAAGAGAACCGCGGCGAGCCACGCCCAATTGAACCAATGAAAACCGCCCGCGAAGAGACTGAAAGTGAACGGCCCTGGAGCAAGAAAGAAAACCCAGATCCAGATCGGCCAGTGCGCGAGGCGGTAAAGGCTGGTGTTGCGTTCCCGGATTTTGCGCTCTCCGGCGTATTCAATCTTTCCGCTGTACCCCATGGGCGGAGTCTCGCAAATCGAGCGAGGGCGAGTCAAATGGGAACGGCGGAAAACAAGGGGACATATTGAGAGCCCGCATCCTCATTGCCGGGCGAAGGCGACGACTTTGGGCCCTTCGGCCGTGGCGCACTCCATCGGCGCCAGGTGGCCGCAGCCGGCGAAGACATCGAACTGCGATTGCGGGATGAGGCTGTGCATGGCCTGGCCCTGTGCGAGCGGCGTGATGCGGTCGAGCGATCCCCACGCGAGCAGCACTGGCATTTTGAGCTGTGGCAGAAGACCGTCAACCACATCCTGCCCCGTGAGCATGGTCGCGAGAGCTCGCTGGACCACCCAGCCGTTACGGCGGTAGTTGCGCAGGAGGTTGCGAGCGATGAAGGCGGGGATCGGCAGCGGCCGCGGCGTAAGCAGAGCCTGCAACTGGCTGAGCTGCGCCTGGCTGACAGGCGTAAAGAGCGCGGTGTTGAACTCCGGCCTCACGTAGAGACCGGCTGAATCAAAGAGCATCAGGCGGCTGACCCGCTCCGGATGCTGGGCCGCGACGAGCACGGCAATCCATCCGCCCATGGACCATCCGCCGAGTTCGGCCTGCCTGATCCCCATCGTGTTCATGAAGTCCACAACGATACGGGCCTCGTCGCGTACCGAGTAGGAAAAATTCGCGGGGCGCTCGCTGCGGCCGTAGCCAACCAGATCGGGCATGTAGACGCGGAAGCCGGCCTGCGCGAGATACGGCGCGAGGTTGCTCCAGTCCTCCGCCCGCGCGCCAAGCCCATGCACAAGCACGACCGCCTGTCCATCGGCAGGCCCCTCGGCAAGATAATGCACGCGATAGCTGTCCACCCGCACCGCGCGGCTCTCGACGCCGGAAAAGTCTTCGCGCAGATACGTCCATGCGTTGAAGTAGCTGACGGGATAGAGGAAAAATCCGCCTGTCGCAATCAGCACAAGCACGAGCATGGACCAAAAGGTCCGCCTGATCCATCGCTTCGGTCGATTTGTGGAATTTGTCATGAGATCATTTTCTTTCCAATTGCAGCGCGCGCGCCCGTTGCCAGCCCTTTTCGATCACGCGCACGGTGATGGGATCGAGGGCCAGCGCGCTGTGGCTGCTCCACTCGATGCGCTCCACCCAGCGGACCTCGTCCGCATCGGAGGCTGCGCACGGCTCGCCGCCCGCGACGCGGCACAGGTAGTCGGCAATCACGTAGTGGTAGCGGACGCGCCCCGATTCGCGCCCAGACTCGTGATCGATGCGGTCGATCAGTTCGACCAGTTCCAGCGGCTCGACAATGAGGCCCGTCTCCTCGCGTACCTCGCGGACAGCGCCATCGACAAGAGTCTCGCCCAACTCCAGCATTCCGCCGGGCAGCGTCCAATGTCCCTTGAGAGGTTCACGCCCGCGGCGCACCAGCAGCACGCGGTCCTCCTGGACGATGACCGCTCCGACGCCGACCAGCGGCGCTTGAGGAAACTCGCGTTGTACGTTCGCCATGCCGAAGGCCTTTCTGCTGCGTTGCATTCCTTGCGCGTCTCATGAAGCGGTCCGCGCAGGAATCGCATGTTCCCTTCTATCATCAAATAAACGGGCAAAGGAGCAAAACATGGCGGAATTCAACCTGAAGATCGATGGCATGCACTGCGGTTCCTGTGTGCGCCGCGCAAACCAGGCATTGGCTGCGGTTCCAGGCGTGGTTGTAAACGACGTTCGCGTGGGATCGGCCCGGCTGACTGCAACCGAGGAGCCTGCGCCTGTCGAACTCGCCATTGCCGCCCTTGCCAAGGCCGGCTACAAGGCACAACTCGAATCATAATGCGCAAACCTGGAGCCCCCGATGGCCGAGAGTACGCGAGAATCGCTGACGCTTCCTGTTCTGGGGATGACTTGCGCCGCCTGCCAGCACCACGTGGAACAGGCGCTGCGCACGACGGCCGGCGTGGAACAGGTGCGCGTTGATCTGATGGCGCATCGCGCAAGCGTCGTCTTCGATCCTGCATTGGCCGCGCCCGAGCAATTCGTTGAGGCGATTCGCAGTGCCGGCTACGACGCCGTGCTGCCGCGCGAGGGCGACACCGGCGCGCACGCTGAAGACACAACCGCGGGCGCGACGAAGAAAGCCTGGGCTGCGCTGGTAGCAGGCGCTCTGGCCATGCTGCTGGCCATGCCACTCGCCGCGGGAATGGGCGCAGCTGGTCGCGCTCTGATGCGCGCTCTTCCCTGGCTCTACGCGATCCCGCCATCCGCGCTGCGCTGGCTTCTGCTCCTGCTGACCGCGCTGGTGGCCGTCTGGGCCGGCCGCGGGATCTACGTGAGCGCATGGCGCTCCCTGCTTCACGGCGCCACCAATATGAATACGCTGGTGAGCCTGGGAACCGGCGTGGCATTTCTCTATTCGGCGTACGCAACCATCTGGCCCGCGCCGGGAAGAAACGTCTACTACGATGCTGTCCTGCTGATTTTGGGCTTTCTGTTGCTGGGCAAGGCGCTTGAGGCGCGCGCGAAGCGCCGTGCGCTAGGCGCGCTGGACTCGCTCTCGCGCCTGCGGCCAGCGACGGCGCGGCGCTTGGTGGACGGCGTGCAAACCGTGGTGCCGCTCGAAGAAGTGCGCCCCGGCGACAGCATCGTCGTATTGCCCGGCGAACGCTTTCCCGTCGACGCGACGATTGCCGAAGGCCGCACGACGGTCGACGAATCGATGCTGACCGGCGAGTCCACTCCGCTCGAACGCGAGGCTGGCGGGCGCGTGCTGGCCGGCTCGCTCAACTACGACGGCGCGGTGGTCTGCCGTGCGGAGTCGCTCGGCGAAGAGACGGTGCTTGCGCAGATTGCGCGCATGGTCGATCAGGCGCAGGGTTCGCGCGCGCCCATGGAGCGGCTGGCCGACGCGGCGAGCGCCATCTTTGTGCCGGTCGTGCTGGGTCTTGCGGCGGTTACATTTGCCGCCTGGATTCTGGCTGCGCACTCGTTCGAGCAGGCGCTGGCCAATACGGTAGCTGTGCTGGTGATCGCCTGCCCCTGCGCGATGGGGCTGGCAGTACCGGCGGCGCTCACCGTGGCCGTGGGCCGCGGCGCGCAACTCGGCGTGCTCTTCAAGGGCGGCGAGGCGCTGGAGCGGCTGGCCCACGTAAACGCCATTGTTCTCGACAAGACGGGAACGCTGACGGTGGGCAAGCCGGTGCTGGAAAGGATCCAGGGACTAGAGACTGGCGACGCAGGGACTGAGCAGACGAGCGAGAGCGATTTGCTGCGCATGGCGGCAGCGGCGGAGGAGCGGTCGAATCATCCGCTGGCTCATGCGGTGGTGGAGTATGCCCGGCGCCGCGAACTGCGATGGGAGCCTGCGCAGGAGGTGCAGATCTATCCCGGCCGCGGGCTTTCGGCGCGCGTCGAAGGGCGCGAGTGTCTGCTCGGCAACGAGGCGCTCTTTGGCGAGTTTTTCATCAAGCTGCCCGTTGATATGGCCGCACCGGAGCCAGGCGCGACGCGGCTCTGGATGGCCGTCGACGGCGAGCCTGTCGCCTGCTTTGACGCGCGCGATGCGCTCAGGCCAGACGCTGCCGCCGCCGTGACGGCTTTGCGCCGCGCGGGCCTGCGCGTGCAGATGCTGACCGGCGATTCGGCTGCTGCAGCTGCGCCGATTGCTCAAAAAGCTGGCATCGACGAGGTAAAAGCTGGTCTCGATCCGGCGGGCAAGCTTCAGCAGATTCGCACCCTGCAGCAGAGTGGCCTGCGCGTTGCCATGGTGGGAGACGGCATCAACGATGCGGCCGCGCTGGCCACAGCCGAGGCCGGCATCGCGATGGGCTCGGGTGCCGACCTGGCGCAGGAGGCCGGTGACGTGCTGCTGCTGCGCACGCAGCCGATGGCGATTCCGGCGGCGCTGGCTCTGGCCCGGCAGACGGTGCGCGTCATGCGCCAGAACCTCGGCTGGGCCGTGGGCTACAACCTCATCGGGGTTCCCCTCGCCGCCGGCGCGCTCTATCCGGCGTTTCACGTCCTGCTCACCCCGTGGGTCGCTGCCGCGGCCATGGCATTCAGCTCCGTCTGCGTGCTGGGGAACAGTTTGCGGCTGCGGGGATGGAGTTTTGGCGGGTAGTGCTTACGTTGGCGGCAACACGCATAAAAGTTAATAAAAGTTAGCTAGAAATGTGCGGCGTACTCGGAGTCCTAACAAACCCTTGCCCACAGCATTGCCGATTTGAATCCTTGACAACTTCACAAAATGTGAAGTATAGTTCCGATATGCACTTGGTCACCCGGCGGCATCTGCGCGAGGCGATGGAGCGTTACCCGGATGCGGCAAACGAGATCAAGGTGTGGGCTGGGATCGTCGAAGCCGTTCGCTGGCACAACTTCTCGGAGATCCGAAGCTGGTTCAAGGATGCCGATTTCGTCGATGGGTACATCGTCTTCAACATTCGCAGGAACCGCTACAGGTTGATTACAGTCGTTCATTATGCGAAGACGGATGGGGCGCAGCAAACGGATGGGCATGTTTACATCCGCTCGTTTCTGACCCACAGGGAGTACGACAACCGCGGCAACTGGGACAAGAGGTACGGAACCTAATGAGCACAGCACTTGCCAATCCGGCAGAGATGATCGCAAGGGGCGCGCCCCGCGTCATCCATAACGACGAGGAACTGGAGGAGTACACCGAGGCGCTTTTGCAGTTGACCGCGATCGAACGTCCCTCGGCGGCGGAGCGAGAGGCAATCGAGTTGCTGACGATGCTCATTGAACGCTACGAGCGGGAGCACGATCCGATTCCTCCAGCCGATCCGGTTTCCGTGGTGCGTTTTCTCATCGAACAACAAGGGCTTTCACAGCGCGATCTGGTCCCGGAGTTTGGCTCGGAGAGTGCGGTCTCCATGTTCCTCTCGGGCCAGCGGAAGCTGACCGCCGGGCAGGTGAGGAAACTATCTGCACGATTCAAGCTTCCGGCCGACCTCTTCCTGGCGGCCTGATCGGTCCTCAACCGCCGGCCGTCCTCACGGTAAACTAGACGCAGGTTCAGTCTGTGCGCATCCTCACCCGCTACATTCTCGGCGAGATTCTCTCCCTCACGCTCATCGGTTGCGCGCTGTTCACGTTCATTCTGTTCATGCCGTATCTGCCGCACGTGCTCGAAGAGGTGGTGCGCAGCAGTTCCACGTGGACGGATGTGGCGCAGGTGTTTCTCTTCACGCTTCCCAACCTGTTCAAGGTGACGATTCCCATGGCCGTGCTGTGGGGCGTATTGCTGGGGCTGAGCCGACTGGCGGCCGACAGCGAAATCGTCGCCATGCGCGCCTCGGGGCTCGGCATCGGCTACTTTGTACGCGTGGCCTCGATCGTGGCCGTCGCCGGCACGCTGCTGGGGCTGGGCAACTCGATCTATCTGGCGCCGCGCGCCAACCAGGCCATTCTTGAGATGGAGCAGACGCTGGAGACCTCGCAGGCATCCTACGAGATCGAGCCGCGCGTTTTCTACGAGGACTTCAAGAATTTTGTTCTCTACGTGCAGGACGTGCGTGCTGGCGTGGGCGCGGCCAACTGGCGCCGCGTATTCATGGCCGACGTGAGCGACCCGGTGAATCCCGTAATCACGACCGCCGAGTCGGCCACCGTGGTCAACGACAACCGGCAGGAGCTCGTCATGCGCCTGCGCGACGGGTTGCGCGACGAGACCGTCGCCAGCGAGCCGGGGCAGTCGAACATCTCGACGTTTACGACCACCGATCTGCCGCTGTCGCTCGGCCCGGCAGGCGATGTGCATCTGGGCCGCATGGATACGAAGCTCTACGCGATGCCCATGGACGCGCTGTTTGCGCGCCTTCACGACCTGAAAGGAAAGCCTGAGCAGAAGCGCTACCTGATCGAGATGTACAACCGGTTCGCGTTTCCGGTGGCGTGCCTGGTGCTGATGCTGCTGGGCGTGCCGCTGGGCGTGAGTTCGCGGCGCGGCGGCAAGAGCGCCGGTTTTGTCTTCACGATTTTGCTGGTTTTCGTCTACTACTTCCTGTCGTCAACCGGCATTGCGCTGGGACATCAGAGCCGGCTGCCTGCGTTCCTTGCCGTTTGGACGGCGAACATTGTATTTGCCGGCGCCGGTACCTTCCTGTTGTGGCAGATGGCGACCGGCGGACGCATCCTGAGCGCCATTTCGGCGTGGGCCGTGCGCCTGCCTCAATTCGAAGTTCCCTTTGCCGGCAAAGGGCTTCAACTTTCGACGCTTCTGGATAAGCTCCAGCCGCGGGCGCGGCGAACCAGGGCACGCAGCGTATTTCCACGCATTCTCGACGAGTATGTGCTGCGCGAATTTACAACCACGTTCTCTCTGATCCTGGCCGGGTTTGTGTTGCTGATTCTCGTCTTCACCTTCTTCGATCTGGTGGGCGACATCCTGCGCAATCGCATTGCGCTCTCCATCGTCGGCGATTACCTGCTGAATCTGACGCCAAGCATGATTTACCAGATCGCGCCGCTCGCGGTGCTGATCGCTGCCCTGGTGACCTTTGGCGTGATGAACCGCAACAGCGAGGTCGTCGCCATCAAGGCCACGGGGATCAGTCTTTATCGGCTGGTTGTTCCCATCGTGACCATTGCCGCGGCGCTCGCAGTGACCTTGTTCCTTTTCGATCAGTATTACCTGCCGCAGGCCAACCGGCGCCAGGAGGCGCTGCGCAACATTATCAAGGGGCGTCCGCCGCAGACCTACCTGAACCCAAGACAGAAATGGATCATGGGCCAGAAACCGCTGGCCGGCGAACCGGAACGGATTTATTACTACGAGTTCTTCGACCCGGACCGCAACGAGTTTGCCAATCTTTCCGTGTTTGAGTTTGACCCGGCGACGTTCCAGCTCACGCGGCGCATCTTCGCCAAGCGCGTGATTTGGAGCAGCGACTCCAATGGATGGGTCTTTGAAAATGGCTGGGTGCGCGACGTCGCCGGTGCGAGCGTGACGGATTATCGCGCCTTCCTGAGAACGTCTTTTCCCGAGATTCGCGCCGCGCCGGAGTACTTCAAGAAAGAAGACCTGCAATCGCAGGAGATGAGTTTCGGCCAGCTCGACCGCTATATCCGCGATTTGCGGCAGAGCGGCTTTGACACCAAGCGATTGAGCGTGGCCTTGTGGCACAAGCTCTCTTATCCGCTGATCGCCGTGGTGATGGCGGTGCTGGCCATTCCCTTTGCGCTTTCGATGGGCAGGCGCAGCTCGATCACGGGTGTTGCGGTAGCCATTGCCGTAGCGCTCGTGTACTTCGTGATCGACAACCTCTTCGGCGCCATGGGCAACGTGAATTATCTGCCGGCCGCGATGGCCGCATGGTCCGCTGATGTGCTCTTCGCGCTGGTGGGCGGGTATCTGCTGCTGAGAACGCCGACGTAAAAAGGCAGGGTTCGAGGGACTGAGAGACTCCTCTGGCGCCTCTGCCTCCGCTGACTTTTGCCGGCACAAAAGTCCAGCAGACTACAATTTCAGTATCTCAAAATCGCAATTTTCCAGCGATCGTTTACCGTTCTGTTCCTCCCACCGTCATTCGGTCCAGCTTGATCGTCGGCATCCCCACGCCTACAGGCACGCTCTGGCCGTCCTTGCCGCAGGTGCCGATGCCTTCATCGAGCTGCAGGTCGTTGCCCACCATCGACACGTATTTGAGCGCCTCGGGGCCGTTGCCGATCAGGGTTGCGTCGCGCACCGGCGCTGTCACCTTTCCGTCCTCGATCAGGTAGGCCTCGCTCGCCGAAAAGACGAACTTGCCGTTGGTAATGTCCACCTGCCCGCCTCCGAAGTTGACCGCGTAGAGGCCGCGCTTGACGCTGCGCAGAATGTCCTCGGGCGCATCGTCCCCGGCCAGCATGTAAGTGTTCGTCATGCGCGGCATGGGGATCGACTGATAACTCTCGCGGCGGCCCGAACCCGTGTTCGGCAGACCCATCAGACGGGCCGAGAGCTTGTCGGACAGGTAGCCCTTCAGCACGCCGCCTTCGATCAGCACCGTCTCCTGCGTGGCCGAGCCCTCATCGTCGACGTTGAGTGACCCGCGCCGTCCGACGATGGTTCCGTTATCGACAACCGTCACCTTCGGGCTTGCCACCCGCCGGCCGATCAGCCCCGTGAAGGCCGATGTGCCTTTGCGATTGAAGTCGGCTTCGAGACCGTGCCCAACCGCTTCATGCAGCAAAATTCCCGGCCAGCCCGGGCCCAGCACTACTTCCATTTCGCCGGCCGGCGCGGCCACCGCGCCAAGCTGCAGAATGGCGCCGCGCACAGCCTCCTGAGCCAGGTGCTCTGGACTTTTGCGCCCAGTGAATTGATCGAGACCCGCGCGGCCTCCGCCGCCCGCCGAGCCTTTCGTCGTTGCCGCACCGTCTTTCGCGATCACGAAAACATTCAGGCGGCAAAGCGGCTGCGTATCGCTGGCAAAGGCTCCGTCCGATGCGGCAATCAGTATCCGCCGCAGTTCCTCGCTGTAGCTCGCCCGCACCTGCGCCACGCGGTTGTCGCAGGCTCGCGCCGCGCGGTCGGCGCGCAGGATCAGATCCAGGCGGGCCGCGAGATCGGGATTGTATCCGCCCGGTGGAACCGGGTAGAGATTTGCCGTTCGCGTCTCCACGAATCCCGCGACCGGCTGCTTCGCCGGCCCTGCGGCGATCAGCGCAGCGGTCCGCGCCGCGTGCAGCAGCCTCTCCGGGTTCAGGTTGTCGGTGTAGGCGTAGCCCGTGCGTTCGCCGCTCAGCACGCGAACGCCGCAACCGGCGCTTGTGCCCTGGCTCGCCGACTTGACAATCTGCTCGTCCACGCCCAGGGCCGTGGCGGCAACCGATTCGAAATAAAGATCCGCGTAGTCGCCGCCCGCGCTCAATGCCTCGCCCAGGCATCGCTCCAGCAATCTTTCCGTGATTCCAAATTTCTCGAAAAAGTAGCGCCTATGGCTGGGAACAGGGGAAGTTTCGGGTTGCATCATCGCAGTCCCAGTGTACGCCGGTCCGTGCGAGGCCTAGCTAGCAGAGCCAGGCCCGGCAACAATGCATTTTGCGCGCGGCGCCAAAATCACTCTGCCGGCGCATTGTCCATCTGGATACGTTCCGAGACGAATCGCTTCTGCCCGGAACTCCCCACATGTTAGCATTCCTTCCATGAAGAAACTGCTTGCAATGGCGCTGCTGTCGATGGTGTTTGCAACTCCCGCCTTCGCATCGTGGTTTCATCGTCATCATCACCATTACCACTATCAGCACCACCCGGGACAGCAACACCATCCCAAAATGCATCACCCGAAACAGCACCACCCCAAAATGCACAAACACCATCATCACCACGTGTAAGCGCGGCGTTTGGTGCGGATTGCCCCATTCAGCTCCGGCTTCGGCCGTGGCGTTTCCTTTCCCGATCGCGTTTGGCTCAAGCATCCAATCATGCTAAGGTTCTTGCCATGACGGATCAGGACAATCTTCGCTATCCCGTGGGGCGTTTTCAGCCTCCCGCCGCAACCTCACCAGAGATTCGCGCTACGCACATCGAAACCCTGCGCGTGTTTTCCGAGCGCCTTCGCGCCGCGGTCAATGGACTCAGCGAAGCGCAGCTCGACACACCCTACCGCGACGGCGGTTGGACCGTGCGCCAGGTAGTGCATCACCTCGCCGACAGCCACGCCAACGCTTTCCTCCGCTTCAAGCTCGCGCTTACCGAGGATTGGCCCGCCATTAAGACTTACGACGAGGCTGCCTGGGCGCGTCTGCCCGACTCGCGCCTGCCCATCGACGGCTCGCTGGTCTTCATCGATGCGCTTCATGCGCGCTGGGTGGCGCTGCTGCACTCCATGTCAGAGGAGGATTTCCGGCGCGGCTTTAACCATCCTGCGGTGGGACGGCAAGAGCTCGCCGCGGCGCTCGCACTCTACGAGTGGCATGCACGGCACCACACTGCGCACATTACCAGCCTGCGCCAGCGCATGGGGTGGTAGAGGAACGCCATGCACGCCGGCGCCCCCAGAGATCGGCAGGAATCCACAGCGCCAACCGCCTCGCCCGCGCAGCTCATGGAGGCGATTGAGTTGTACCTTGCGGCGCATCCCGCCGCAGCGGTGCTTGAAGACGGCCGCGTGCTCTTCGACATGCGCACCGCGCGCTGCTCTGTTGAAGAGTCGCATGGCCGTTGCCTGCTCCAGCTCTGGAGCGACGAGCGCAATCTCATCCGCACCGTCGTCGATGTGAAGCAGCGCGCGCAATCGCTGCGCCTGGCCACGCGCAAGATGGGCGCTGCCCGGCCGCAGTTTCTGGAGATCACCCCCACGAACGACCGCCGCACGCCCACCACGCGGGACACAGCCCGGCGCAACTACCAGCGGCTCCTCGAGCGCGTGCTCACACGGCATTTCATCGGATCGAAGGTTGACGGCCTGCGCACGGCCATGGATCTGGAGAACAGCTTCGGCCCCGCTTACGCCCGCGGCCGTCTGCTCAAGGGAACCTCGGCCGACGCCGTTATCGGCGTGGGAACAGCCGAATCCGCCGCCATGATCGACGGTGTTCTCACCCTCGGCATTC
>JAJYFA010000095.1 GCA_021790995.1 Acidobacteriota bacterium | reverse complement strand
AAAGGCCGTGGGCGCCTCAATCGAAATTCCCTTCGGACAGTAAGCATGTTCGCAATTCGGTGTTTACCGGGAGGGAAGAGAAGGGCAGGCATACCTGCCCGCAGGGGTTTCATCCTACGTAGTCTTTGGGGGCGCCAGTGTAGTCCGCCACGCAGGTGGTCATTTATTGAGAGCGTCCCGGGCGCGAGTGACTTTCTCCAGGATGTCTGTGGCCCTGGCGGTCCAGATGAAGGGCCTGGGGTTCTGATTGTGAACGTCGATGTAGTCACCGATGGCGGTGATGAATTGTTCCAGATCCTGAAAGACTCTGCGCCGGATGCGGTTGTGGGTGATGTCGCGGAAGAATCGCTCCACCATGTTGAGCCATGAAGCCGAGGTGGGCGTGAAGCGGACATGGAACCGCTTATGCTTTTCCAGCCGAAGCCGGACCTCGCCGGACAATACAATGGCTGCGCAATACGCATATCGAAGTCTCCTCCTCTTCCGAGATGACCTCGATTGATAAACAACTCCATTTATGGCGGACTACACTAGAAGCTGATAGCTGATAGCTGTTTTTATGTACGCGGTCAAAGAGATCTTCTACACGTTGCAGGGCGAGGGCGCGCAGACCGGGCGCGCGGCGGTGTTCTGCCGCTTCGCGGGGTGCAACCTGTGGTCGGGCAGGGAATCCGATCGCGCTTCAGCTATCTGTCGCTTCTGCGACACGGATTTTGCGGATACGGACGGGCCGGGCGGGGGAAAGTTCACGGCGGCGGAAGAGCTGGCAGCGGCGATTGAAGGGAAATGGCCGCCGGGGCCGCAAAGAAAAGCAACCGCAGATCCCTCGACTCGTCCGTCTTTCGGCGGACTCGCTCAGGATGACAATGCAGAAAGAGGGTGGAAGGACTACGAAAGCAGCAAGCGGTTCGCCGTTTGCACCGGTGGCGAGCCTCTGCTCCAGCTCGATGCTCCACTGATCGACGCTCTTCACGCACGCGGCTTTGAGATTGCCGTTGAAACCAACGGTACCGTCGCCGCGCCGCCCGGCATTGACTGGATCTGCGTGAGCCCCAAGGGTGGCGCTCCGCTCAACCAGCGCGCTGGCGACGAGCTGAAGCTCGTCTATCCGCAATCCGGCGTTGATCCGGCCACCTTCGAGCCGCTCGCCTTCCGTCACTTCTTCCTGCAACCCATGGATGGCCCCGACCGCGAAGCCAACACGCAAGCCGCGCTGCGCTATTGCCTGGCTCACCCGCGTTGGCGCCTGAGCCTGCAAACGCATAAGCTGCTGGGAATCCCGTAAAGGCAGGGGGCAAGGGAACAGGGGAGCTAGAAATCCTGGTTCCGTATGAAACAGTGATCAGGTTCGGGATAGCGCGCCGCTTCTTACTTGCGCCTGCCCTCTGATTCCTGACCCCTGCTTTCCGCCTCGACTACCCACCCGCGCTTGAGGTTTTCCGCAGGCACGCTGGAAAGATACGGCTTGATATCGAGCACTGGGGTACCGTCCAGCATGTCCACGCCGCGCACGCGCAGCAACGCGCCATCACGGCCCAGCAACTCCACTACCGTCAGCCCGATTGGGTTGGGCCGTCGCGGCGAGCGCGTCGAAAAGACTCCGTGCGGCCGGCCGCCGTCGGTCGGTGGGTGCGCGATCAGGTCGAAGCCATCGGAGCGGTCGAACTCCCAGATGACGTAAAGGTGCGAAAAGCCCTCAATATCGGTCAGTCCCGCCTCGAACTCCCCCATCATCTCGATCGCGCCTTCGGCGTCGTGTTTGGCGCCGGGGCCTTTGGGTATGGCGTGTGTATCGTGGTAGGGGCTATGAACAAATCCAATGGGTTGAGGGGTGAACATGGCAACGTCTCCGCATTCCATCTTAATGTCATGGTCTTTGAGTACGCATGGCGCCTATACGGTAGGGTCCCTCCCTATCGCGTCACTGCCTAACTTGTTTATTTTCAGATTAAAGTGGTCAAGGGTGTCCGCCGACTCAAACAACTGCCCAGGTAATCGGGAACATTCCGTCCTGGCTGGTGTCTAACAGTACAGATGCATGTCTCGCTTGGCGAAACGCCGTCGTGCTTGCATCGTGTCAGTCTTGTTGCCAGCGCATACCAGCGGCTGGTGGCAGACAAAAAATAACCAGGGCGCGCCTTTCCGGAGCTTGTTCCTCATGCGTTGTGACGCAGGAAGGTGCAAAAGGTGGATCAAGTGCGATAACGTGGGAGGATACTGACTTGCAGGCGGACCTCACCATGGGAAATGTTGTAAGCGTACTCGTGTTCCAACCCGATGAAGCGGCTCTCGTAGCAGAGTTGCAATCGGGATCCGAGGAAGCGTTTGCCTGGCTCATCGCACACTACCACCAGCCGATCTACTCGCTGCTCGCGCGCACGGTGCGCAATCCCGCAGATGCCGCAGACTTGGCGCAGGAAGTCTTTGTCAAGGTTTTTCGCGGCATTCGCGGTTTTCACGGCGAGTCTTCTTTGCGTACCTGGATCTACCGCATTGCGTTGCGGGAAGCGTCGAATCAGAGGCGCTGGTGGATGCGGCACCAGCAGCAGGAGATCCCTATCGAGCAGGAGATGGGTGAAGACGATGGCAGCCGGCAGATGCTCCTGAAAGACATGCTGGTCGATCCTTCGGAGTCGCCTTACGACCACGCCCTGCGCGAAGAGAATCGGTCCCGCGTGGAGCAGGCACTGCGCCAGGTGCCGGAGCCTTTTCGCACCACGCTGATTCTGCGCGACATTGAAGGTTTTGTTTATGAAGAAGTGGCAGCGATCGAAGGAGTCAATCTGGGAACGGTGAAGTCGCGGTTGGTGCGTGGGCGCGCCTGCTTGAAGGCGCTGCTCGCAGATCCCCATCCGGGCTCGCGAACCGAAGTGCTTCCGGGGTTGGAATTGACTCTGGGAGAGGAGGCGCGATGAATAATTGCCGTGAGATGCAGTCGTGTCTTTCCGATTATCTGGATGGCCGGTTGACAGGGCGCGAGATGCAGGAGCTTAATGCCCATCTCCAGCATTGCCACGAGTGTGCGCGTGAGTGGCAGTCTCTGTGTGAGGTGCAAACCGCACTGGCCGGGCTCGGTCCGGTGGAAGAGCCGGCCGACCTTCCCCTGCGCATCCGCGTGGCCGTCAGCCACGAAACCGCGCGAAGCCATCGCAGCATCTTCACGGGGTGGGATTTGGTGTGGAAGAACTCCGTCGGTCCCTTCCTGCTTCATGCCGGAGCGGGTTTTTTGAGCGCGGTGATGCTGCTGGGGACCATCGTTTTTCTGATTTCGATGTTCGCCCAACCAGAGGTGGCTGCGGCTACGCCCGATGAGCCGCTGGGCGACGCCACCGCGCCGCATCTGCTCTATTTCTCCAATGCTCAGGGCGGCAATCAGGTTGACGCGATCAACGGTCCGGTTGTGGTTGAAGCGTACATCAACCCCTCCGGCGAGGTCTACGACTACCGCATTCTCTCCGGACCCAACGATCCGGCCACGCGCTCCCGGGTTGAGAACCTGCTGCTCTTCAGCCGTTTCGCCCCGGCGCTTTTCTACGGCCAGCCGGTCCGCGGCCTGGCTGTGCTGTCGTTCTCTGGTATCTCTGTGCGTGGATAGTGCGAGTAACAGGGTCTGGGATTGGAAATCTGCCTGATATTTATCGTTTTGAAGTGCACGCAAGAGATGAGCGCCAATCGGCGATATTGAATTTGTGGGCCAACTCCCAAGCACAGCCATGACCGCAGGAACACAAAACCTCGTCTCTCTTGACGCCATTCGCGCCGCGGCGGTGCGCATCGTGCCTATCGCCATGAAGACCCCGCTTGTGCGGGCCGCATTTCCTTCGACTTCAGGCCACGGGTTCGGCAGAGAGATCTGGCTCAAAGCCGAGAGTCTGCAGCCGATCGGAGCCTTCAAGATTCGCGGCGCGGCGAACAAGATCCTGCAACTTTCGGCCCAAGAGATCGCGCGCGGCGTCATCACCTATTCGAGCGGAAACCATGCGCAGGGCGTGGCGTACGCGGCACGCGAGGTTGGCGCCAAGGCAGTCATTGTGATGCCCTCGAACGCGCCCGCCATCAAGCGCGCCGCCACGCTGGCGCTGGGTGCGGAGATTGTCGACGTGGGCGTGGCTTCGAGCGAGCGGCTGGCCAAGGCCGAAGAATTGGTACGTGAGCACGGCTACGTGGTCATTCCGCCCTACGACGACGAGCAGATCATCGCTGGCCAGGCGACTTGCGGCCTGGAAATCATGGAAGCACTGCCCGATGTCGATCTGGTGGTTTCGCCTGTCTCGGGTGGCGGCTTGCTGAGCGGCGTGGCCGCGGCCGTGAAGCAGTTGAGCCCGAAAGCGCGAGTCTTCGGCGTCGAACCGGAGCTTGCCGCCGATGCGGCGGAGAGCTTTCGCGCCGGCAAGATCGTTACCTGGCCGGCGGAGATGACCAGCCGCACCATCGCCGACGGGCTGCGCACGCAGAGCGTGGGTGTGCGCAACTTCGCGCATCTGCAAGCTTTTGTGGATGGCGTCGTCACCGTGACTGAGGCTGAGATACGCGCCGCCATGCGGGCGATTGTGGCGGTCACGCGCCTTGTGCCCGAGCCGAGCGGCGCCGTTTCGACCGCGGCTTTGCTCTTCCACGCGCATGAGCTGCCGGCCTACAAAAAGGCGGTTGCTGTGGTCAGCGGCGGCAATGTCGATCCGGCCATGCTGGCAGAGGTGCTCACGGAAAACGAATCGTAACGTCGTTGAATAGGATGTTGCTTGCCATGAAGCGCCCCACCTTCACGATTCGCATCTTTGCCCTTGTCCTGTTGCTGGCCTTTTTCGCAGCTTTGGCAAGCGCGAGCCAGAACCAGCCGCAGCTTGTAAAACCCATGGCCGGGCCGCGCGCCACGGTGCTGCGCGTTACCTGGCTCTACATCGCGCCTTCGGCCAGCGCTCAGAAGATCGACAGGGTACAGATCGGCCGGGAAATGGTGGTGGCCGAAAAGAGCGGCGCCTGGTTGCGCGTTTACGCCAACACCGACATCGAAGAACTGCATAACGACAAAGACGAGCCCATGGTTGGCGGCAACGAAACCGCGCCGCCCGTTTCCGGCTGGATCGAAGCCAAAGGCGTTGTCGAGGAAACTACGCCCAACGGCGACGCCATTTTGATGGGCGCGGCGGCCAGCCAGGAGGCAGCCGCCTCGAATCCGCGCGGCCCGGCCAACGCCGCCCGTAGCGCGCGTCTTCTCTACCGCAGGCTGGTGGAGATGTTCCCTCGTTCGCCGCTCGTGCCCGAGGCCATGTGGCGTGCGGCCGACATCGAGTGGCAGATCCAGCGCGCCGATGCCGCAACCTTGCCCTCCGCGCACGAGAGAGATCCCGATTTCCGCCAGCAGATGGATGAAGACGAACTGCGCAAAGTGATCAAATATTTTCCACGCTCCAAATGGGCGGCGTTCGCGGACTTCGACCTCATTGATAACAAACTTTGCGGTGACTGGCAGGGATCGGAGAGTTGCCCGGCGAAAGAAACGGAACTCTACATCCGATACGCCGATGAGTATCCCGATGGTCCGCGCACCGCGCATGCGCTCTACGATGCCGTTTACCGCCTGGCCGTGCTTTCCGACATGTTTGCCGCCGACGGCAACAAAAGCAAAAGCGAGGATGCCCACAACGAGGCGCGCACCGTAGCCGCACAGATGAAAACGCACTTTCCCGACTCTGACTATACCTACCGAGCGGGTGCGCTGGTGTACAAATTGGATGAGGGCATTCCTGTCTACGGCATCGACCAGGACTGAGGGGCTTCAGGCTTCCCGGATGCACGACGGATGCGCCACAAGACTTTCATCGCCAGTCGCATGGAGCTCTCTTGAACCCGTACATCTTGTCGATTCTTCTGGGAATTGTGGAAGGTTTGACCGAGTTTTTGCCGGTCAGCTCAACCGCGCACCTGCGCATCGCCGAAGCGTTGATGAAGCTGCCGCTCGACAACAGCGCCTGCCTGGCCGGCAATGCGGCATGTCTCCAGGACGTCAGGTACTGGGAGATGTACACGATTGTGATTCAGGTGGGGGCAATTCTCGCGCTGTGCCTGCTCTTTCTGGAACGGATCGTGGGCTTTCTTCGCACCTTTCCGGAAGGAGACAGAGGTGACCGCAACTGGCTCACGCATCCCATCTCGCTCACACTGGTGGCCTTTGCCTGCACCTCGGCGCCGGCGCTGCTGCTGCGCAAGTGGAGCGAAAAGAATCTGGGCAGCCTGAACGCCATGGCCATCGCCTTCCTCGTGGGTGGAGTCATCATGTGGGCAGTTGATGCGTGGAGCGATCGCGTTGAGCCGAGCACAACGCATGTCGAGGAGATGACGCTCCCACAGGCCATCTGGATTGGCCTCTGCCAGACCTTTTCGGCCGTCTTTCCCGGAACGTCGCGTTCCATGTCGACGATCGCTGCCGGCCAGATCGTTGGTCTCGACCGCCCTTCGGCGCTTGAGTTCAGCTTCCTGCTGTCGATTCCTACCATGATTGCCGCCACCGGCTGGGATCTGGTCAAGGAAATTCACCCGCATAAGGCCGCCGGAGCAGCCGGTGTGGCCACCGCGCATGTGATCATGAACCCCGAGCGATGGATCGTGCTCATCATTGGCACCGTAGTTTCCTTTATCGTGGCCCTGGGCGTGGTCGAGTGGTTCCTCATGTGGGTGCGCCGCCACGGCTTCGCGATGTTTGCGATCTACCGCATCGTGTTCGGCATCGCGCTGCTCATCTGGGGTGCGAAGCTCATCGGAGGATAGGCGATACCTCCGGCCGGGGGGCCAGGAAGTTTGCTCATTGCAGGTTCCCCATCTTCGCAGATTCGCGCCCTTTGCGAATCGGCGAAGGTGGGGACAGCATTGTCCTCAAAAGCCCCTATCCCCGCGAAATGCTCATCCAATCAGCTTTTGCGGTTAATCCCTGTGGTTCCCCCGGTACGGATTTGCCCTGATTCCGCCCGGTGACCGCCGATAATAGAACTTGCTCTGGGACGTTTTGCCAGATTCCCCGGCCGCTTGATCCATCAAAGGCAGCAGTTGGAGTGTGGCGTTGCTCTCATCATGAAGCCCATCCGCATTGTTCTCGCGCCCACGCGTAGCCGCCCCTTGAATATCTTTCTCGGGATGGTTCTGGTGCTGGTCTCGCTGCTTCTTTTCCTCGCGCTGGCCACCTATCATGCTTCCGATCCCTCCTTGAATACGGCCACCGGGACCCTTAAGCCTCAGAACTGGGTGGGTCTCTTCGGCGCTTATCTGAGCGATCTGCTGCTGCAATTTATTGGAATTACAGGCTTTCTGATTCCCCTGTGGACAGGCGGAGTGGGTTGGACCTGGATGCGCTCCCGGCCCAACGGATCGGCGATTCTGCGCGGGATGGGCTCGTTTCTCACGCTCGCGTTCCTGCCCGCTGTGCTGGGTCTGCTGCCCTGGCACTGGCGCTGGCTGCACGTGGTTCCCATTGAAGGTGTTGTGGGTCGCCTCATGTCCGGTCTGCTCGTGGACTATCTCAATCCGCAGGGCGCATGGATGGTGGCCGCGGTGCTCGCTGCGGGCGGACTTTACTTCGCCTCCGGTGTTAGCTTTTCGGAGATTCGCGAGTTGCTCTCGGAACGCTGGGCCCGCTTTCAGGAGTGGCGCGATCGCCGTCGCGACCTGCGTGAGGAGGAGCAAGAGATCGAAGCACGGCGCAACATTTTGCGCGCCAAAGAAGACTCCCCGCTCCCCTTTGAGCAGTTCGATGCCGCAACCAACCCGGAGATGGAGAGCGAGATTCCGGCGCAGAAGCCCAACCGATTTCTCGCGTTCTTCCTGCGCAAGCGCGCCCCCAAACAGGATCCCATCGACGAGATTCCCGCCTACCAGCGTGCCGATTTTCGGCCGCGGGCCGAACCGTCCTCGCAGCCGGAGCGCGCGGAAGCCGCGAACCCAATCGTCATGCCGCGCCGCACAAGCATCTGGGAGAGCAGCGAAGCGAATTCGAGAGCCGCTGCGCCAGAGATGACCCCGCCTGCCGCGCCTGCGGCAGCAGCCCCGCAACAAGCTATTCCGCTGAAAGCCGAGCGCAAGGCCTCCCCCAATGCTCCGCTCGATCCGTGGGGCGGCGAGTCTCCGGCCAGCCAGCGTTCTGCCGCAGCCGCAGCGCCGCAGCCTGACAGCGAGATCGCCATTCACAGCCGCGCCGACGCGGAAACGCCCTCGGCAACTGTGGCGCCCAAGCACGTGAGCGGCTACAAGCTGCCAGCGAGTACGCTGCTCAGCGAGGGCGAAGGCCCGCAGTCGGTGCGTGAGGACGAACTGCGGGAAGAAGCCAAGATTCTGGTGGAAAAGTGCGCCGAGTTCGACGTGCGCGGCCAGGTGGTGCAGATCAATCCAGGCCCCATGGTGACGACCTTCGAGTTCAAGCCCGAAGCCGGGGTGAAGTATTCCCGCGTCACGGGCCTCGCCGACGATCTGTGCCTCGCCATGCGCGCCGAAAGCATCCTCATCGAGCGTATGCCCGGCAAGAGCACAGTCGGCATCCAGGTGCCAAACCACGAAAAGGAGACCATCCATCTGCGTGAGGTGATCGAGAGCGAAACCTTTGCCCGCTCGCGTTCGCGGCTCACGATTTCCATGGGCAAGGATATCAACGGCCGCATCGTCACGGCCGATCTTGCGTCGATGCCCCATGTGCTGATCGCCGGTTCTACGGGCTCAGGCAAGTCGGTGGCCATCAACGCCATGATCATGAGCCTGCTCTACCGCACCACCCCGCAGCAGGTGCGTCTCATTCTGGTCGATCCCAAGCGCGTCGAGTTGGGCATGTATGAGGGGATTCCGCATCTTTTTACTCCCATCATTACCGAGCCCAAGCTGGCGGCCAACGCTCTGCGCAACGCCGTGCGCGAGATGGAGCGCCGCCTCAAACTGCTCGCCAGCCGCAGCGTGCGCAACATCGACCAGTACAACAAACTCTTCGAGGGCACAACACCATCGCTGTTTGACAGCGAGGAGCAGCAGGAGGAGCCGCTGCCCTACATCGTCATCATCATCGACGAGTTGGCAGACCTCATGATGCTCGATCGCGCCAATGTTGAAGAGTCCATCACGCGACTGGCGCAGATGGCGCGCGCCGTGGGTATTCATCTCATCCTGGCCACGCAGCGGCCGAGCGTCGATGTGATCACCGGCCTCATCAAGGCCAACATCCCCACCCGCATCAGCTTCCGCCTGGCAACGAAGGTCGATTCGCGCACCATCCTCGACACCAATGGGGCAGAGGCTCTGCTGGGCCGCGGCGACCTGCTTTTTCTACCACCTGGCACCAGCCGCCTGATGCGCCTCCACGCGCCATACGTCAGCGAGAAGGAAACCGCGGCCGTCGTCGCATTCTGGAAGAACCAGGGCGAAGCCGAATACGTCGAGGGATTTCTCGATTCGCCCAAGGACGAACGCGTCGCGACGGAAGGCGAGAGCGCAAGCAGCGAAGACGACGATCCCATGTTCGACGACGCCGTGCGCCTGGTCTTCGAGTTTGGCAAGGCCTCCACATCGCTCCTGCAACGCCGTCTGCGTATCGGTTACGGCCGCGCCGCGCATCTGATCGACCTGATGGAGCGCGACGGCCTGGTTGGTGCCGCCGACGGCCCGCGCCCCCGCGAACTTCTGAAGGCCCCAAACTGGCTGCATGAGGTGGCCGCAACGAACGAATAGCGATGCCAAGACAATCTTGTGCGTGTTCCGGGTCTCGCTTCAGGGACTCAGAACACGCGCTTTCGTCTCAAACCCTCGCGCAGCAGATGAAAGACACAGGTTCCGGCGGAGGCCCTGCGGCGCCGATCTCCGCCCGATTGCGCTATCCTTCTTTCCGGGAGGATTCGCCCGCATAGGGAGCCATGTTGCCGCACAGCACATCGACGAATCCCGCGGTCCTTTCCTACTACACGATGCGCCGAGTGGTGGGCATCCTTGCGCTCGCGCTGCCTTTTGCGCTCGCCGCTGGTTCCATTCTCACGGATCTTCTGATCTCCAGCCATCTTCCGCATCCGATTCTTCAGCGATCCATCAGCGACTACTACTACACTCCCATGCGCGATCTCTATGTCGGCAGTCTCTGCGCCATTGCTACATTTCTCGCCTGCTCGCGCGGATATGATCTTCACGACGAAATAGCCGGTTATGTTGCCGGGGCCTGCGCCTCAGGCGTGGCGCTATTTCCTTCATTCAACCCGCACAGTAGTCACTTTACGCAGTTGGATTTCGCAATCGGTCTCATTCATACCGCATTCGCCTCGCTGATGTTTCTTGTGCTCTCTTACATCTGCATTTTCCGTTTTCGCAAGTCCGCTCCGGGTCGACGCCTTACGCCCGGTAAGCGGCACCGGAACCGCATCTACCAGAGCAGCGGTCTTGTGATGATCGTTTGCATCATCGCGATGGTCGCTATCACGATCCGCGCGGTTATCGCGGAACGGCATCCCAGCCACTGGCTCTTCTGGAGTGAAACGGTGGCGCTTTGCGCCTTCGGCCTTGCCTGGCTGACCAAGGGCGAAGGCATCATGCGCGACAAGCCGCATGAGCGCCTGCATTCAGGCGCACACCATCGTCCTGCCGAATCGTGTTGATCGGTGGATGGCGAGGGACGTGGCGCGCGAAGAGGCGCAGCAACCATCACGCACGGCAGGACGTGCTTTATGCACTGTGGTAAACTTCCTTGAGTAAACGCTTTCTTACCCCCTGCTCGACTGAGCTTGCCGTCCTCGGCACCCCAGCCCGCGGATCGTGGAAAGCGTGAATTCAGGTTTCCGCGCGCGCGCAGCTTGTGCGCTTGACAAGTGTGCGAGTAAAGCAATTTACTTAAGGGCGAACGTCTTATCTTCCGCGGACGCATCTTCGCCCTTCCAGGTGACGCTCATGTTCGGTTTGCTTCCAGGTCTTCTAGCCGCCGGTCTGCCAGGCTTTCTGCCTGCGCTGCTCCTCTTCAACGCGGAGCCGCTGGCGCATCTGCATACGCTCGACGTGGTGGTGATCTGCCTCTACTTCGCCATGGTCCTCTGGATCGGCTTTTACCTCAAGGGCCGTTCCAACACTGGCGAGGAGTTCTTTATGGCTGGCCGCGAGATGACCGCCTGGATTGCCGGTTTGAGCTTTGTGAGCGCGAATCTCGGTTCACTCGAACTGATGGGCTGGGCGGGCTCAGCCTATCAGTACGGCATCCTGGCCACGCACTGGTACTGGATCGGCGCCATTCCCGCCATGCTCTTCCTGGGCCTGATGATGATGCCGTTCTATTACGTCTCGAAGACACACTCCGTGCCCGGCTACCTGAACCTGCGCTACGGCGGGCACGCGCGCAGCGTCGCCGCCATCGCCTTCGCGCTGGAAATGATCCTGATGAGCGGCGTGAACATGTTCGCCATGGCCGTGGTCATGAAGGTCGTGTTGGGCTGGGACCTGAACTTTTCGATCATCGTCTCGTCGGTGGCCGTGGCGGTCTACGTTGGGCTAGGCGGACTGCGTTCGGCCATCTTTAATGAGGTCTTGCAGTTCGTGCTCATCTGGGGCGGCGCGCTGCTGGTGCCGATTCTGGGCTTGATACAGGCCGGCGGCTGGACCGGACTGAAAGCGAAGATCCTCACTAATCTCGGCTCCGACAGCTACTTCCATCTCTGGCGCGACACCGGCAGCTTCTCCGCCAACCCCATGGGTGTGCATTGGACCGGGATCGTCTTCGGCCTGGGCTTTGTCATCAGCTTCGGCTACTGGACCACAGACTTTCTCGTCGTGCAGCGCGTGCTGGCGGCGCACAATCTGCGCGCCGCGCGCATGGCTCCCATTATCGGCTCTTTCTTCAAGATGGCGACTCCCTTTATCGTCATCCTGCCCGGCTTGCTCGGCCTTGTGCTGTTGCAGAATCCCGATGGAAGCCGCCGTCAACTTGTGGGCGAGGACGTAGTGGCGGCCTGCTCCGCGTCGAGCGGCCGGATCGTGAACGCGCAGGCGTGCTCGGCAGCCATGGCGAAGACCAATCTCTCGCCTGCCTATCAACAAAAAGTCTTGAGCGGCGCGCCGGGCGCGGAACTGCACACCTACAACCAGGCCCTGCCGCTGATGATGGTGCGTTACATGGGCCCCGGCCTGCTTGGTCTCGGCATCACGGCGTTGATTGCCGGCTTCATGAGCGGCATGGCCGGCAATGTGAGCGCATTCTCGACCGTCTGGACCTACGACATCTACCGCCCGCTCATCCACAAGAACGGAACCGATAGCCATTACGTTCTTGTCGGGCGGCTTTCGATCATTATCGGCGTGCTGATATCGATCGGAGCTGCTTACCTGGTGCAGCAGTTCCACGGCATCATGGATTACGTGCAGGCCCTGTTCTCGATCTTTGTCGCGCCGCTGCTGGCCGCGATTCTCTTCGGCATGTTCTGGAAGCGCGCCACGCGGCTGTCCGGTTTTCTGGGCCTGCTGTCAGGCATCATCTTCTCCGCGGGTTTGTTCATCTGGGTCAAGATGAATCCCGCAAATCTGAAGTATGTGGCGCTCTCGCCCGCAGCCAAGCCAATGGCCGAAAACGTCTTTCGCGCGGGATGGGCGTTTCTGTTCAGTGCCGCCGTTATTGTGCTCGTAAGCCTTATGACCAAACCGCGCCCAGTGGCGGAGCTGGACGGATTGGTCTACGGCGCCACCAAATTGCCGACCGAGGAGCCGGCGCCGTGGTACAAGCGGGAGTGGATATGGGCAACTGTCGCGGTGGTCATCTTCGCAGTGCTCAATATTCTGTTCTGGTAAGAGGATCGATTCAACCCTGGAGCGAAAGGCTCGCGCGAGCGCAGAGAGGAATGGAATAACAAATCATGCATGGTTCGGGAATTTCGATCTGGTTCTTCATCGGCGTGCTGCTTACTGTTTACGGCGTGCTGATTTTTGGCTATGGCGTTGTGGAGTGGGTCACGGGCATCTCCCCGGGTGTGCAGCTCGCATACCTGCATACGCCGGTGTGGTGGGGTGGCCTGCTTGGCGCTCTGGGTTTGTTTTATGTCGTCAAATTTCGTCCCGGCCGCAGCAAATAACAATGGCTTCTGCATGGAACGCCAGGTTTCCTGGCCGGCAGTAGTGCGGGTCTCCAGATCCGCGCATTCAAATTCGAAAACAGAATCAACAAGGTGGCGCTCCGGCCACCGATAAAAGGAGCGAGATATGGCAGCGCAACGCAAGATGACATTTGGAGTGATCGTAGGCAATCGCGGCTTCTTCCCGGATCATCTGGCCAAGACAGGCCGCGACGAAATCATCGCAGTGCTTGAAGCAGCGGGCGCCACGGCCATCGTCCTCAGCCCTGAAGAGTCGCACTACGGCGCGGTGGAGACCTACACTGAGGCGCAGAAGTGCGCGGAACTCTTCAAGAGACACTCCAGCGAAATCGACGGCATCATCATCACCCTGCCTAACTTCGGCGAAGAGCGCGGCATCGTCGACGCCATCCGCCTCTCCGGCCTCAAGGTGCCGGTATTGGTGCAGGCTACGCCGGACCGCGCAGACGCCATGACCATCGCCACGCGGCGTGACAGCTTCTGCGGCAAGATGAGCGCCTGCAACAACCTCATGCAGTACGGCATTCCTTACTCGCTCACCACGCTGCACACCGAGACCCTGCAGTCGCCTGAGTTCAAGGCCGATCTCGAGTGGTTTTCGCAGGTCTGCCGGATTGTGAAGGGGCTGAAGAATCTGCGCATCGGCGCCATCGGTGCGCGGCCCACGGCCTTCAACACCGTGCGCTACTCCGAGCGCATCTTTGAAACCAGCGGGATCAGTATCGAGACCATCGACCTCTCTGAGATCTTTGGCCGCATCAACCGCATGAAGGATACGGACGACGCCGCGCAGTCCAAGCTGGCAGCGATCAAAAAGTATGTGACGACGGCTGGTATCTCCGACGAGGCGCTCCTGAAGATGGCGAAGCTGGGTGCGGTGATCGACGGCTGGATGAAGCAGTGCCACGTGGACATCACCGCCGTGCAGTGCTGGACTTCGATGGAAGAATTTCTGGGCGTGGTGCCCTGCACCGTGATGAGCATGATGTCGAACGAGCTGATTCCGTCGGCCTGCGAGGTCGACGTGCCCGGCGTGCTCAGCATGTACATGATGGCGCTGGCCTCGGGGACGCCCTCGGCGCTGCTCGACTGGAACAACAACTACGGCGGCGATCCCAACAAGTGCGTCTGCTTCCACTGCTCGAACCTGCCCAAGCACTTCTTTAACGAAGTGCGCATGGACTACCAGGAGATCATCGCCGGCACGGTGGGCAAGCTGAACACTTTCGGCACCTGCGTGGGCCGCGTGAAGTCCGGAGCCATGAGCTTCGCGCGCTTCTCGACCGACGATCGCCGCGGTATTGTGCGCGGCTACACCGGCCCGGGCCGCTTCACCGACGATCCGTTGGAGACGTTTGGCGGCGCGGGTGTGGCCGAGATTCCGGAGCTGCAGAAGCTGCTTCGCTACATCTGCCGCGAGGGCTTTGAGCACCACGTAGCAGCAAATTTCAGCGATGTATCGAAGGCAGTGCACGAAGCTGCCCGCTACCTCGGCTGGGAGAGCCACTACCATCCGTCGCTCGAAGAATAGCTGCGCTGGCGCCTCAATTCGATCTGCAGAAAAGGCCCCGTACGGGGCCTTTTCGCTAACTGGCTAACTTGCCGATTCGCTGATCAGCTAAGCTGCTTCCACAGGTTCGACTGTGAGCCGTGCGGCCAGCACCACAATTGCCGACCAGAGGACATCGGCGCCGAACAGGTGGACGATCTGCAGCCAGACCGGCGCAAGAAATGCCACGTCGAGAATGCCCAGTAAATACTGCAAGGCGAGGAGAATCAGCACCAGTGCGGAGAGCGCGCGATTGTCCCAGGGCGAGCGGCGTTGCGCGGCCCGCACCAGCAGCCAGATGAGAAAGATACTGGCCAGAAACGCCACGGCGGGATGCGTCCAGCGCCAGCGCACCAGCCACTGGCTGGTTGCGGAGAAATCATGCACAAATGCCGCGCCCAGCGAACTGGCCGGGAAGAGCGTATCGCCCAGCGCGGCCAGCGATCCGGTAACGCCGACCACGAGCACCACTACGATAGAGGCGATTCCCACAAAGGGCGCGGCAATATGAACTTTGCCGCGCAAGTAACCGGCACGGCGGCTAAGGAGGTGTGCGGTGAGGGTGAGCGCGGCCAGCAACAGAAGCGTGTTCGTGAGGTGCAAGGCCAGATAAGGCGCACGCAACGGCGATTGGCTCTGCGCCGTCAGCCCCAGTTCGACCAGGAGAGCTCCCAGAGCGGCTTCAATGATCGTGAAGACGACCGATGCGACAGCGGTCGCGCGCGCCAGGTGCCCGCGCGCCGTACCTGCGAAGGTCCACCAGAGCAGCGCCACAACCGCGAAGAACGAGATGCCGCTGGTCAAGCGATGCGTGAATTCGATCATTGTGCCGACGCGCGGCGAGTGCTGAATGACCGTGCCGTTGCAAAGCGGCCAGTGATCCCCGCAGCCTGCTCCGGAGCCAGTGGCGCGCACCAATGCGCCCCACAGAATGACGGCAATGAAGTACGCAAGCACGCCCCACGCAAAGCGCCGCAGCGCTGGCGAGGGCAGACGATGAGTGTGCACAGGAACGACAGTCGCAGACATCAGGTCACTCCGCAGCGAACTCACCAGTGTAGAACATAGGCGAGTTTGCTGCTGAGCGATGAGCCTGTTGCGCAATTCGGCGGGGTTGCGATGCGGTCAACTTGAGCGCATTACTTGCCCAGCAGCCGCACCACGTGGTTCACAATGATGAGGTCCTCGAGCGGCGGAATCACACACACCGTCACGGGCGAGTTTTCCGCGGAGATTGTCGCCGCTCCGCGCACGTTGTTGCGTTCGGGGTCAAGCACAATGCCCAGCGCGCCGAGTCCTGCGCAGATCTCGGCGCGTGCGGCGATGTCGTTCTCGCCGATGCCGCCGGTGAAGACCAGCATGTCGAAGCCGTTCAACTCCGCCACATAGCTGCCGATCCAGCGCGCTATGGTCCAGCAGAACTTGTCGACGGCGAGACGCGCCTTGGCGTTGCCGTTCTTGATGGCTTCGCGCAGATCGCGCATGTCGTTCGAGAGCTCGCTCACGCCCAGCAGCCCCGCCTTTTTGCTGGCGACCGTCTCCAGTTGATCTGCCGCGGCCGAAGCGCTCTCAGCCGTTTCGGCGATCTTGCGCAGAATAAAGAGCAGCACGCCGGGATCGATGTCGCCGGTGCGCGTGCC
>JAJYFA010000094.1 GCA_021790995.1 Acidobacteriota bacterium | reverse complement strand
GCCAGTGATCATCACCGTCACTCCGGCGAGCGTATCGGGAGCAACGCCAGTAGTGCCCGGTCGCAGATGCTGGAGAATCGTACGCAGATCGAGCAGCGCCTGTGTGGGGTGCTCGTGCATGCCGTCGCCCGCGTTGATCACAGGCAGACGCGTTGCTTCTTCGAGCAGCCAGGCTGCGCCGGAGTAGTTATGGCGCAGGATGATGGCTTCAGCGCCTAGCGCGCGCAGCGTCAGCCCTGTATCCTTCAGCGATTCGCCCTTTTCGATGCTCGAGCTGAGGTTCGAGACCAGCGTTGTGTCCGCGCCCAGAGCCTTCGAGGCCAGCTCAAAACTGGTGCGGGTGCGCGTCGACGACTCATAAAAGAGGAGTGCGATGCGGCGTTTGGCCAGGATATGGTCACGAACGATCGCGTCCTCATTATCGAGCTCGGTGGCGCGAATCAGAAGCTTGCTCACGTCCTCAACACTGAGGTCGAGGATCGAGAGCAGCGATCCTGGATTGTATGGAAACAGAGAAGCCGGCACAGGCGGAGTGCTGCGCTGGCGGCGAGTCGTCGTTACGGCCGAGTTCATGGGACAAGCTGCTTTCGGACTTCGGTTTCAAATCGCGTCTGCCGGCTTTCAACTGAAGGCTGAGGGCTGAAAGCCTGAAGGCTCAACTGGCTTTTTCGACCAGCAGCACCTCCTCGGTCTGGTCGACTTCCTGGAACTTGACTTCGATGATCTCGCGGCTGCTCGTGGGCACATATCTGCCCACGTAGGTCGCCTCGATGGGTAGCTCGCGATGGCCGCGATCGATCAGAACCGCCAGTTGCACGCGGCGCGGGCGGCCGTGATCGAAGAGCGCGTCGAGCGCGGCTCGTGCGGTGCGGCCGGTGTAGAGAACGTCGTCGCAGATCACGACATCGCGGCCCTCCACACTGAAGCCGATAGCCCCCGGCGTGACGACCGGACGCGCGCCCGCGGTAGAAAGGTCGTCGCGATAGAACTGGATGTCGAGCACCCCTGTATCCACGGGGCGCTTCTCAATCGCCGAAATCAGCTTGCCCAACCGCTCGGCCAGGGGAACGCCGCGGCGCTTGATCCCCACCAGCGCCAGATCGTCGCTTCCGTTGCTCTTTTCCACGATCTCGTGGGCCAGACGCACCAGGGTTCGCTCAATCTCCGAGGCGGACATGAGCCGCCCTTTGACACGCAGATTGTTCTTGTTCTTCGATTCGCTCATGATCGTTGCTCTTGCCGGATGATACGAGGGATTGGCGTTTCAGGGCAAGTTGTGGAAAGACCAGCGCCCACATCGCGACACCTGCGCTCCGGCGGCGAAGGTAGCTGTCTCGGCGGCAGGTTCTGCGCCAGGCCAATCTGGTCACATAATATAGAGGCGTGCCCGGATGGCGAAATCGGCAGACGCAGCGGACTTAAAATCCGCAGACCGCAAGGTCGTGGGGGTTCAAGTCCCCCTCCGGGCACCAACAAGAATCCCACAAAATAAGCGGCTCGCTGACCCTGAGTCACGGATGAGAAACACTCTGCGACAGACGCGGCCGACTTCGGCCCTCACCTAAACACGAACGTAAAACCTATCCCACTGAAAATATTTAGCTTATTGAAAATGCTAGAGCGCAAGAATTGCACATCTGCTACACATTTTCATGTCTCTTGTCCATCGCAATACCTGCATTCACTGCAGATTGCAAGACCGCGAAAGGCGGGTCAAGCTCCGGGTCTTGTTCGCGACATTTTCCTTCTTGCTCAGGGAGCAGAGGCGCAAGGGAACCTAAACCGCCGCAGCGAGTTTTCGCGCTGGGCGTTGCGCGGTTTGCTTTCGTCGAGTCGTTGTGCGACGGCTTTGACCTTCGATGGGACGGACGGCGATGCTTGTATGGAGATGCAGCCGGTCTGCATACCGCAACAGCTTTTCGATGCTGACCTGCGCGATCCTACCTCTGAGCAGATTGCTCACCGACGGCTGGTACTCATCCAAAACGTCCGCGAGCTGCGCTTGTGTGTAGCCCTTCGCTTTGACATGTTCCAAGATGGCGGACAGGAGTTCAGCCTTGATCTTGAGTGCGCTCGCTTCCGACCCAGAGAATCCCAGCGCATCGAAGGCATTGCCTCTCACAATATGTGTCGGCCTATTTTCGACGGCGTTTTTCATGACTCTTCTGCTCCTTTAATCGCTCTTTGACGAGCTTGAGGGGCTGACTCGCAATTGCGATGTCCCGCCGGTCGGTTTTGCGACTTTCCTCCTCAAAACAGTGCAATACGTAGATCCTGTTTTCGATCTTAGAAAAGTAAATCACTCTGTACCATGCGCGCTCATCGGCTTCTTTCAATTCGTAGACGCCAGCTCCGACATATGTTTCAAGCGCGTCCATCAGCAGAACGGACACCTCATGTGTAAGTGCCTGATTTGAGGCCTAACTTATTTTTGAACCAAGCCCTAGCCAGGGGTGCTAAAGCTGATTACCACACGTACCAGCCAGCAAGTTCTGGTTTCCCGGGCGAATCGCCGTATGCAATATTTCGAAGGATGATCTGACAGTTCTTATCTTGCCAGCCTTTCGGCGCGGCTCGCGAAAAAACCTGGAAGTATTGATTCTCTGTCAGGAATTCAGCCCCTGCCCGCGTGTCTGCAATGCGCATCCCTGCGACTACCATCACCGGGTAAGTGAAGCTTCCGTTGCGAAGAATGCTAATCAGTGTGTAGCTCTCATAGCCTCCTGAAGCAGGCTGATTCAACGGAACATTCCAACCCGGATCTTTGCCTGATGTGTCGACGATGGAGATTTTGCCATCTCCTTCGATGAGTTTGTATCGGAGTTGACTGGTGATCTCTACGCCAATCTTGGAGGAGAGGCCGCCGAGCAAAATGGTTGGATGCTGCTCAACATCAGTGAAGCTGATATCTCCTCCAAATCGGAGGATGAAGCTCTGATGCCGGAATGCAAGTTGTTCCGCAAAGCGCGCGGCGCCCCAGCCTGCTCCGATGCCAGTGTAGCCGCTACTTAGGGCACCCTGCCTGACTGGTGGCGTTTGCGATGGCAGAGCGCGACTGTCAGGCGAGTTTGAGGAACTCGGCTGCAGCGGCGCTAGCGCCGGAGGTGCGGGCAATGCGATCAAAACTGGATGCGCAGGTTCGATAAACATTTGCCACAATGGATCCAATGGCTGCCGTGGCCGCAGCATGATACTGACTACAACGGCTGTCAGACCTGCACACAACAGAATCCCGATGCTGTAAAGAACTCCGCGCTTGATCCACCTGCGAGATGGCGATATGGGAGATAGGTTCTGTAGGGCTGGAGACTTGTCTTCTGTGCCTTGTTCTGATGGGTGCGAGTCTAGCGGAAGAGGAGGCGGTGTAGCATCCTTGATCGTGAACTTGGGGCAATAGGAACCCACAGGAAGTTCTATCTGAATGCCATCCTCGAAACTCTTCTGATAGGCCTGCAGCAGTCGCCTTCGGACTTCTCCAGCGCCGACACGAACAATGGACTCTTCCTGAGGATCAAAGCTCTCATCTTTGCCGAAAACGTCTACACCAATATTCCGCTCCTTGATTTGATCGGTATTACCGGCGAGTGTCTCCTCAACGATGTAGCGCAAGAATGATTGACTGCGTTGACTGTGGACGAAGGCTGGAGACTCCAAGAGCTTCGATAAATGGTCTCTGATCCGAGCCTGATCGCTTTCTGATAGCCGGCCTTCGTGTATTGTTTTTTTTGTGAATTGCATCCGGCACTCCGCAACGGGTCAACGGCGATAGAGGAATGGCAACATCTTAACGAGCAAAATCGACCCAGGTCAAAGACTGAGACCGGGGACAGGAAACTAAAGGAACCAAATGAACAAAATGGCTCTTTCAGGCAGGTAAAATGAAGCGGCCTTCGGCCAGGGCAATCGGCAGGTTCGGTCAAGTTCTTTCACTCCGGGTTCCCCACCCGCCCGCTCATTGCAAAGAACGCGATGAACAGGGCACAGCTTCATTGCAGGCAGCATGCATCATCGCGGTCCTTGACCTTGCCACCTGCCGAAGAGGCGCGGCGCGGGCCGTCGCTCCGATCGTCCCGGTTACCGCATCATCCCGCCGAAGGAGGCAGTCGGCACGGCCATCTTCTTGCGAAGAAGCGGTCCCGGCTCCTGCGCAGGGTTCAGGACCGGGCGGGTGGCCGCGATCCCGATCCTCTTCCAAACAAACTGAGGGTGCCACCGGTCCCTTGCCTTTGGGGACCGGTGAGGAACACGATTCCCATTCTTTGCAGAGTATTTCTCCCAATCCGCTACCATGCTTCCAGGTGGAATCGCGTGCGCCAGGTGCATGCGCCTCAACCTTCGCGCTTCCAGAGTGGGCCACGGTCCGCGTAACTCCTTTGCCATCACGATTCTGGCCGCAGATCATTGAAACAAAGGAACTTACCCTGGTTTGCGCCTGCCAGATGATTGAAAATGAAGGAGTTCTTTACAGAGACCGTAGAGGGGGGCCCCCACGGCGATCCCTTTGCAGGTTCGGAATTCATCTTCCTGCGATTGCCCGTGCGCTGCGTGCCGTTGTCCCGCTGCTCCACTTTCCCGCTTCCATTCCCAGAGTTCCTGCATCGTATACTGAGACTGTTCGGGTCGCATCCTGATTATGCGGAGCGGCACTGGAGCCAACCATGAGTCTCACCGGATCTTCTGCGGCCGCGCCCCTCGAGCCGCACAACGCAGTCCTTCCCAAAGTCACCATGCCCGCGCTTGGCGAGATGAAGCGCCAGGGCAAGCCCATCTCTGCACTCACGGCTTATGACTACGCCACCGCGCGCCTGGTCGACGAGGCCGGCATCGATCTCGTCCTCGTAGGCGACTCGCTCGCCATGGTGGTGCTGGGCCACGAGAACACCCTCGCCGTCACGGTGGACGAGATGCTGCACCACACACGCGCCGTCCGCCGCGCAGTGCGCCGCGCCCTCGTAGTGGCCGACATGCCCTTCGGCAGCTATCACGGCTCGATCGGTGAGGCGCAAGCCAACGCCATCCGCTTCGTCAAGGAAGCGGGCGCCGAAGCCGTCAAGATCGAAGGCCCGCGCGTGGAACTGGTCCGCGCCCTGGTTGAAGCCGAGATTCCCGTGGTCGGCCATCTTGGCCTCACGCCGCAAAGCGTGCACCGCATGGGCGGCTATCGCGTGCAGGCGCGCACCGTGGACACGGCCATGCAGCTTCAGGCTGACGCCGTCGCTCTCGCCTCGGCCGGCGCGGGTGCAATCGTTCTCGAAGGCGTTCCCCGCGAAGCCGCCGCGGCCATCACCGCGGCGCTCCCCATTCCCACCATCGGCATTGGCGCCGGTCCTGATTGCGACGGGCAGATCCTCGTCTTCCACGATCTCGTCAATCTGACCTTCGCGCCCCCCGCCAGGTTCGTCCGCCGCTACGGCGACGCCTCCGCGCTCTTCCGCTCCGCCGTTGAACATTACCGCGAGGACGTGGAGCACCGCGCCTTTCCCTCTGACGGCGAGAGCTACCACCTGCCCGAGGCTGCACGCCGCAAGTTGCAAGCCGCAGAAAACCATGAAAGTCCTTGCTCCGCGCAGGAGAAGATGAAACAGGAATGATGCAGGTTCTCCGCACCGTTGCCGAACTTCGCCGCTGGTCGCGCACCTTGCGCGCAGCCGGCGGCAACATCATCGGCCTTGTGCCTACCATGGGTGCGTTGCACGAGGGCCACGCCTCGCTCATCCGCGCTGCGCGAGCCGGCTGCGCGCAGGTCGCCGTCAGTCTCTTCGTCAACCCAACGCAATTCGGGCCGAATGAGGACTTCGCTCGCTATCCGCGCTCGTTTGAAGCCGATGGCGCGCTGGCCGAAGCCGCGGGTGCCGATGTGCTCTTCGCGCCCACGGTCGAGGAGCTTTATCCCAATGGCGCCGAATCGACGTTTGTCGACGTTCCCATTCTGAGCGATCGTCTGGACGGCGCGTCGCGCCCCGGCCATTTTCGCGGCGTGGCCACCGTGGTGACCAAGCTCTTTCTCGCCGCCGAGCCAGACCGCGCCTACTTCGGCCAGAAAGACGCGGCGCAGGTCGCCGTGCTTCGGCGCATGACCGCTGACCTGAGGCTCGCAACGGAAATAGTCGTCTGCCCCATCGTCCGCGATGCAGACGGGCTTGCTCTCAGCTCCCGCAATGCCTATCTCACGCCAGCCGAGCGCACGCAGGCGCTGGTCCTCAGCCGCGCCGTCCGCCACGTGGAATCGCTTGTTGCCGGCGGCGAGCGGCGCGCTCCGATCCTTCTTGCTTCGGCGCACGGCGTCTTTGCCGCCGTGCCAGAAGTACGCGTTGACTATATTGCCCTCCTCGACTGGGCGACGCTCGATCCTGTCGAAATAGCTGCTTCCGGCACGCTCTTCGCCGTCGCGGCGTGGGCCGGTTCCACGCGGCTCATCGATAACGCGATACTGCCTTGAGCAGCAGAAAGACGTCAGGCCACGGCGCGCGACCACGAATTTCAGTCGCGCTTTCGATCGCGTGCCCCTCCCGAGGGACCATCTCCCGAGCCCTTGGACGGTCTGCGCCCAAGTCCTCAATTCATGCGGGTTACGAATGAGTAACACTTCCGTGTCATCTTTGCCGAATTACCTTGACATGGTATTGATGTCTCCCGCAGAGTGATTGCGATGACTCCCTTCAGGGGACAGCTTTCCTTGGTGTTCCGCTATTTGTACCTGGGAGCCGAATACTCACTCCATCTTGGAGGAACCACCAATGCATATTAGCTACACCTGGATCGTGATTGCCGCGCTTATCCAGTGGTTGTTTGGACTGTTTTGGTACGGTGTGATGTTCAAGAAGTCCTGGAAGAAGCTCGTCGGCCTTGCAGAGGACGAGAAGCCGAAGAACCAGGTATTCGCTCTGGGGTCCGTCTTTATTGCGAACCTGCTTCTTTCCTTCGTTCTGGCTCACGTGATTGAAATGGCGGGAGCCGCGGTCTTCACCTCCGGGTTCAAGCTGGGTGTCGTTTGCTGGCTGGGCTTCATGGCTCCGCCACTCTTCGCGCAGCATATCTTCGAAGGACGCCGCGTCAATCTCTGTGTCATCAACGCTGCTTATTGGCTTCTTGCCATGGCGTTCGGTGGCGCGATCCTGGCAGCGTTTCACTAAGCCGCAGCCTTGCGCTACGGTTTTTGGCTCGAAACGTTCAAGGGGCAATTCCCTCTGAGGGAATTGCCCCTTCACGCACTCGCAGCCTTGGAATTTACCTATGACACGATCTCTTATCACAACAGACGGAGCGCCAGCTGCCATCGGCCCCTACGCGCAGGGCGTTCGTGTTGGCAATCTCATCTTCACTGCCGGCCAGGGTGGCCTCGATCCCGTTACCGGGCAGGTAGTTTCCGGCGGCATCAAGGAACAGACCGAGCGCGCCATTGAAAACCTCAAAGCCGTCCTTGAAGCCGGGGGAAGCAGTCTGGGCCAGGCTGTCAAGACGACGGTTTACCTGAAGGACATCAACGATTTTGCGGCCATGAACGCGGTGTACGCATCGTACTTTGAAAACGGCTCCGATTCCTTGCCCGCGCGCACGACGGTCGAAGTCGCGCGGCTGCCGCGCAACCTGCTGGTTGAAATCGAAGTCATTGCCGAGGTCTGATCCGCGAATCGCGACCCAGCGCAGGAGGTCTGTCTTGAGCGATTCAGAACAGAAGGTCGTCCGCAGCGACGCCGAGTGGCGTACCGTGCTTACGGCCCAGCAGTATCACGTGCTCCGCGAGAAGGGCACCGAACGGCCCTTCACCGGTGTACTCACCGAGAATCGCGAGACGGGCGGTTACCACTGCGCCGGCTGCGGCGCTCTGCTGTTCGCAAGCGACGCGAAGTTTGACTCCCACTGCGGCTGGCCCAGTTTTACGATCCCAGCCGGATCGAGGGCGGTCGAGGAGCATGAGGACATGAGCTTCGGCATGAGGCGCGTCGAAGTTACCTGCGCCCGTTGTGGGGGCCACCTGGGCCATGTCTTCCCCGACGGTCCGCACCCCACTGGCCTGCGCTATTGCATCAACTCCGCCTCGCTCACGTTCAGCCGCGCAAACGTGTAGATGAATCTCAACCTTCGGCATGAAGCGCAAGGCAAAGACTGCGAAAACTCCGGCGCGCGGCGGGAATCTGCTCGTGATTCTGGGCCTGGCGCTAGTGGTGCTGCTGCTTCTGCTGCGGATGATTGAGTATGTGGCGCATGTGCGGAGCCGCCACTGACGAACGAGGAAACCGGAGACAAAATCAGGGAGCCGGAGACAAATTCAACGATCGGCAGATCGTTTTTCCTCCGCCAGACGCCACGCCTTCACAAACTTCCAGTGAATGTAGAACGAGTGGTTGACGTGCTGTAGCAGTCCCGCGCGTCGGTCGAGAAAGCCCATCCGGAAGACATAGTTATAGAGGAACGTCGCGGCAGGGTTGAGCAGCGCATTCCAGATCAGCCAGAGCCATGAGCCTCCTGCGCGACCCTGCGCCTCAAGCGCCTCGGCTGCGATCGAGCTATAGCGGTTCATGTGCTCGATGTATTCGGAAAGCGTGGGGTAGCAGCGATGGATGAGCTGGCCTTTAAGCTGGCCCACTGGCCCGTCAGCCTGCATGGTTTCATGCACAGGCCGCTCGGCAAAGCGCGCCGCGCCGCGGCGAAAGAGCCGCAGCTTGGGGTCGGGCCAGTAACCGCCGTGCCGTAGAGGCTCGCCGAGAAAATGATTGAGCCGCGGAATGCGATACGCGCCGAAGGCCGGCTCGCCGCCAAGCAGGGACTGGATCTCCAGGGCCAACTCGGGGCTAACTTCTTCGTCGGCATCAAGCGAGAGAATCCAGTCGCCGGTCGTGTGTGCGATCGCGGAGTTTTTCTGTGCGGCGAAGCCCTTCCACGACTCCTCGAAGACGCGCACCCCAGCGTCGCGGGCGATTTCGAGAGTTGCGTCCGTCGATCCCGAATCGACAACCACAATCTCTCCTGCCCAGCGCACGCTGGCCAATGTGCGCGGCAGATTCGCCGCCTCGTTGCGGGTAATGATCGCGACCGAGAGCATCTTCGGCATCGAAGGTAAGAATACAGCGAACAGGGAGCAGGGAACAGAGAGACTGCCAACGAAGAACTTGTCGAGCCGGCGCCGGTCATTGAACTCGCAGTTGCTCGTTCCACATCAGGCTGCTCCTCCAACCGCGGCTTCCACTTCGGCCCAGCCTTCGTTGCTCAGGCGGATCTGCGCTGCTGCGATGTTCTCTTCAAGGTGCGCAACCTTCGAGGTTCCGGGAATCGGCAGCAAAACCGGTGAGCGATGCAGAAGCCAGGCCAGCGAGAGTTGCGGAATGCTGGCTCCGTGGCGCACGGCGATGCGGCTGAGTGCCTGCGCCGCCGGATGGCCGGGTTTCAGCATCTTTCCGCCCGCGTAGGGATACCACGGCAAAAAGCCGATGCCCCGCCGTTCGCAATAGTTGAGCGTCTCCTCATGCCGCCTGTCGGCCAGTGAATAGCGGTTCTGAATGCTGACGATGGGAACGATCTTTTCCGCCTCTTCGATCTCGGCAGGCGCCACTTCGCTCAGGCCGATATGGCGAATCTTTCCCTGCTCCTGCATTCGCTTGAGCGCGCCCAGGGACTCCTCGAGTGGGGTGCGCGGATCGATCCTGTGCAACTGATAGAGATCGATGCGCTCGACCTTCAACCGGCGCAGGCTCATCTCGACGCATTGGATGAGATAGCCGGCGCGGCCCACGTATTCGGTCTTCGCCGGTCCCTGGCGCGTGATGCCGCCCTTGGTGGCCACCACAACGCCCGGCGCGTACGGTGCCAGCGCCTCGCCGATGAGCCGTTCGGCGATCTCCGGTCCGTAGGCGTCGGCTGTGTCAAAGAGCGTAACACCGAGTTCGACAGCACGGCGCAGCACCCGGCGGCATTCCTCCGGCTCGGCTGGCTCGCCCCACGCGCCCTCACCCACCAGGCGCATGGTTCCGTAACCCAGCCGGTGTACAGGAAGGTCGCCGCCAATCAGAAATGTGCCACTTTCCGCGGCATTAGGCTGCATCGAGGGAGTGAACGTATTCATGGCAATTTCGATGTTAGCCATGCGATGGGCTGTGGCACAATGCTTTTCGATATGCCGGGAACCGTTGGCCGAGCGGCTGCGTAGTTTGTCCAGGCACTGAACGACGGCAAGGAGAGAGACCCATGAGCGCCTACGCTTATCCCAATCCGCAAGCCATCTTTTATCAGCAGTACGAGGCCATGCGCCGCGACGAAGTGGTTGGTGTCTTGCTGGCCCTTTTTCTGGGTAGCTTTGGACTGCATCACTTCTATCTCCGGCGCACCGGGCTGGGAATTCTCTATGCCTGCTTCTTCTGGACCGGCATTCCTGCAATCCTGGGCTTTTTCGAGTGTTTCTTCATGCCCGGCCGGGTGCGCGAGTACAACGCCATGCAGGCCGCGGCCATCGCAGCGTCACTCGGGATTTCCGTCCCCTTGTGGGGCCAGCCGGTGAATATGCCGGCGCCTTCGGTTGCTGCCCCGCAGCCGGGAGCGATGACGATCTGCCCGCGCTGCCAGTTGGCGAATGTGGCCGGTGCGCGGTTCTGCTCAGGTTGCGGCAATGCGCTGTAAGCGCAGGAGCAGGAGAATCGGGAGCAGGGAACAGGAAGCGAATCTGCGGGAAAGAGAAAGGCCTCATTGGGGCCTTTTCTCTTCCTGCATTTTCTCCGGTGCCGAATTTGCGAGGCTTGGGTTGATGCCCGCTACATGTTCGCGTGCCCAGCGCGCATCTCTTCGTTGAACTTGGGCTTGGTGAAGTCGAGCGCGGCTTCGAGCGCGGCCTGGTATTTTGCTGCGTGAGCCATCAGCACGGGCGTGGCCGCGGCAAACTCGCCATTGAGCCGCAACAGTCCCTCGCCGGCCTCGTCGCCTGCCATGCGCAGCAGATCGGCCTCGGTCGTGTTCAGGTACTGCGCGTCGCGCGGATCGGCGATCCACACCGGCTTGCCTCCGCCCAGCACTCCCGAGAGCCAGTAGACCTTGCTGAGCAGGTAGCGCAACCGTGCCTGATCGTCGGTCTCGGTGAAGAGGAACTTCTTCTGCCAGCGGCTGTAGTAGCGCGTGGTGACGGGTACTGGCTGGCGGTTGCCCGACTTCAAGAATTCAAGCTGACCCATGTCCACCGTCTTGCGCACCGCGTTGTAGATGAAGGTTTCGGCATACGGCTGCTCCATGGCCGGCACGATCTCGGCAAAGGTCAGCGTGACGCTGGCGGAGATTTTTGCGTGCAGGTTGTGCCCGCCGCCATCGGCCAGGTGGATCTCGCCGTGAACAATATGCGTGTCGGCGCCCGAGGTCGAGCGGTGGAAGGGCCACTCGAACTCGCCGAACGCCAACGGCAGTCCGCCCAGGGTCACATAGCAGTCCGGCCGCGGATTGCGCAGGCGCTTGGCCTCGGCGGCCAGGTGGGCTTCCATCTCTGGCAAGAGATGAGGCTTGTCGAAGTTGAAGGCGTCGCTCAGTTGGAGCCTCAGCGAGCGGCCCGCAGCCTCTTTCGCGGTGAGCCCAAGCTCAAAAATGGTCGTCGGCCGGCCGTCGAAGCTCTTGCCCTGGGTAATGGCGACAATCGTGAGGCCTGCCTTGGCGGCGGCCGCTTCAAGAGAGGAAACAAGAGATGATTTCAGTTCGGTAGCCATGCGGAGAACCTTATCGAAGTGATCTGTCGAAGACTATTGTAGAACTTGCCGCCCGCGAGCAGTCCCGCGAATTCTTCCTACCCTTGCGCCCTTGTTCCCTGGCCCCTCGTCTCTTTGGCCCCTGCCTATACAATTGCAATCGTGCCGCAAGAACAGTCAAAACATATCATTCTGGCCGAAAACCTGACCAAGGTGTACGCCGTGGGCCGCATCCAGGTGGCCGCTGTGCGCGGAGTTTCCCTGGCCGTCGAGCCGGGCGAGTTTGTCGCCATCGTGGGGCCTTCGGGATCAGGCAAGTCCACGCTTTTCTATCTCTTAGGCGGCCTTACGCAGGCCACCACCGGGCGCGTCGTCATTGACGGCATCGACTTTGCCTCGCTCAACGACGGCGAGCGCACCCGCCTGCGCAAACACCGCATCGGCTTCGTCTTCCAGCGCTTCAACCTGCTGCCCACGCTCTCGGGCCTCGGTAATATCGAGATCGCCTACTCCATCAGCGGGCGCGCCTCGGGCCCAAATGGAACGCCGATGGACCGCGGCTACCTCGACCACCTGAGCGAGATGCTGGCCATCAAGGGACGGCTTCATCACCGGCCCAGCGAGCTGAGCGGCGGCGAACAGCAGCGCGTAGCCATCGCGCGCGCTCTCATCACCCGGCCCGCGATCCTGCTCGCCGACGAACCCACCGGCAACCTCGACACCAAGACTTCCGACGCCGTGCTGCGCATGCTCCAGCGCTCGAACCGCGAACTGGGCCAGACCACACTGATGATTACGCACAATCCCGAGGCTGCGGCCATCGCGGGGCGGATTATCCATATGCGCGACGGGCAGATTGTGAAGGAAGAAGCGGGGAATGGAAAGCATCACCCAGCTTCCAGCCTTTAGCCTCTGGCTATTGCGTAATCATGCGATCGAGCCTGCGGGCACTGCAGAACGCAAAAGATGGCCTAATCGTTGACTCCCCCGGCGTTTTCCTGCTATCTTATGAAGGTTCGCAAGAACGCAACTAAGCGTGTGTGTCTGCGCTGGCTGCGTTGGGAAACAGCCGCCCCGGCAGAGTCGATGGGGCTGGCGTTCCGGGCTCGGCGAAGTTGGCCGGCCAGACAGGTTTCCGGCATGGCTCTCTTCTTGTGGAGGGCAGGAAACACTCGCATTGACGGCGCGCGCGTTCCTCACCTTTGAGGGGCTATGCGGGCCTGAAGCGGGATACGGCGCTGGCTTTTCTGTGGTTTCGGCAGAAAACGACCGGCAAACCGTCCCGGTTCTCGTCTGAGATCGGAACGAAGACAGACGCGAAGCGGTAGCCACAGGGATTCTGTGTGCTCTTGGTCCGTGCAATGCATGGCTCGGAGACCATGCAGGGCCCGAAAGGCGCGCGCGGCTGAGGGGCGGTAGTCAAGGGTTTTGCGGTAAGGAGTTGTGGTTTGCCTACTTTTAACCAGTTGGTTCGCAAGGGGCGCACGGCGCCTCGTTATAAGACGGCGTCGCCTGCATTGCAGTCTTCGCCGCAGCGGCGCGGCGTTTGCACGCGCGTGTATACGCAGACGCCCAAAAAGCCGAACTCGGCCCTGCGCAAGGTGGCTCGCGTGAGGCTGACGAATGGGATTGAGGTAACTACCTACATTCCCGGCATTGGGCACAACCTGCAGGAGCACTCGATCGTGCTGATCCGTGGGGGGCGCGTGAAGGATCTTCCGGGCGTGCGCTATCACGTGATTCGCGGCACGCTGGATTCGGTAGGCGTAGCCAATCGCAATCAGAGTCGCTCGAAGTACGGCGCCAAGCGTGCCAAGAGCGGGGCGAAAAAGTAAAGCAGCTTCTAGCTGCCGGCTCCTAGCTTCCAGTTCTTTCTTGCTGGTGCAGGCGATTGCGGTTACAGTCCGCGAGTGGAGCTGGAAGCTGGAGGCTAGAAGCCAGTAGCTGTTGTTTGAGGATTTATGCCAAGAAAAGGGCACATTGCGAAGCGGGAAGTGGCACCGGATCCGGTCTATGGATCGACACTGGTGACCAAGTTTGTGAACTCAATGATGTGGGGTGGCAAAAAGTCGACCGCGCAGGGCATCTTCTACCAGGCCATGAAGAACCTGGAGTCCAAGGGCGGCGGCGAAGAGGCGATCAAGCTCTTCAAAAAGGCTGTCGAAAACTGCAAGCCGCTGCTTGAGGTCAAGACGCGGCGCGTGGGCGGCGCCAACTACCAGGTGCCGATCGAAGTCGGCCCCGATCGCAGGACCTCGCTCGCCATTCGCTGGCTGATTACCTACGGGCGTTCGCGCGGCGAGAAGGGCATGACGGAGAAGCTCACGAACGAACTGCTCGACGCTGCCAACGGGCGCGGCGCGGCCATGAAGAAGAAGGAAGACGTGCACCGCATGGCTGAAGCCAACAAGGCCTTCGCGCACTACCGGTGGTAGAGAGGCAGCCTCCGCTACTAGCTTCTAGCTTTTAGCGGATCTGCGATGGGTTGGGAGTTGGAGCTGCGCGAGGCGGCTCTGGAAACAAAGAGCTAGAAGCTAGGGGCTGGTGGCTAGCGGCTAGAAGTAACAGCGGGTCTTCTGCCCGCAAGGAATTGGAATCGACGTGGCTCGCACCGTACCTCTGAATCGTTGCCGAAACATCGGCATCATGGCGCATATTGACGCCGGAAAGACGACAGCGACAGAGCGCATCCTGTTTTATACCGGCATCACGCACCGTTTGGGAGAGGTGCATGAGGGTACGGCGACCATGGATTACATGGAGCAGGAGCAGGAGCGCGGCATCACGATCACCTCGGCCGCGACAACCTGCAGCTGGCGCGACGTTCGCGTCAATATCATTGATACCCCGGGCCACGTGGACTTCACTGCCGAGGTCGAGCGCAGCCTGCGCGTCCTCGATGGCGCTGTCGCACTCTTCGATTCTGTCTCCGGCGTGCAGCCGCAGACCGAGACTGTGTGGCGGCAGGGCGATAAGTACAAGGTTCCCCGCATCTGTTTCGTCAACAAGATGGACAAGAACGGCGCGGACTTCGAGTATGTTCTTGAGACCATACGCAAGCGGTTGGGCGCGCGCCCTGTGGCGCTGCAGATTCCCATCGGGGCCGAGGCTCACTTCAAGGGCGTCATTGACTTGATCGAGATGAAAGCGATCGTCTGGCATGACGAGACTCTGGGCGCCGAGTTTTCTGTCGAAGAGATTCCCGCCGATTTGCGCAAGAAGGCCGAAGCCTTCCGGTTGCAGTTGATTGAAGTCATTGCCGAGACCGATGATGTGCTGCTTGAGAAATTTCTCGAGGGTGAAACGCCGACGGTCGAGGAGCTGAAAGCTGGCATTCGTCAGGCTACCATCGACCTGAAGGTCTTTCCGGTCATCTGTGGATCGGCATTCAAGAACAAGGGCGTGCAGACGCTGCTCGATGCGGTGGTCGACTACCTGCCCAGCCCGCTCGATAAGCCCCCGGTCGACGGCATCGATCCCCGCGATCATTCGAAAATCGAACACCGCAAGTGCGACGACAATGAACCATTCTCGGCGCTGGCGTTCAAGCTCATCAACGACCCCTTCGGCAAGCTTGCGTTTATCCGCGTCTACTCGGGCACGCTCAAGACCGGCGACACGGTGCTGAACCCGCGTACCGGCAGAACCGAGCGCATCGGGCGCCTGGTGAAGATGCACGCCAACAAGCGCGAAGACGTGACCGAGATTCTGGCCGGCGATATCTGCGCCTGCGTGGGCCTGAAAGATATCAAGACCGGCGACACGCTTTGCGCGCCGCATCATGCCATCGCGCTCGGCGCCATTACCTTCCCCGAGCCTGTAATTTCCGTCGCCATCGAGCCTAAGACCAAGGCGGACCAGGAAAAGATGGGCATCGCGCTGGCCAGGCTGGCCGAGGAAGACCCCACCTTCAAGGTGCGCACCGACGAGGATTCGGGTCAGACAATTATCAGCGGCATGGGCGAATTGCACCTTGAGATTCTTGTGGACCGCATGAAGCGCGAGCACAAGGTCGAGGCCAATGTGGGCGAGCCCAAGGTGGCTTTCCGCGAGACCATCCGCAAAGTCGCAGAGGCCGAGGGCAAGTACATCCGGCAGACCGGCGGCTCGGGCAACTACGGTCACTGCTGGCTGCGTATCGAGCCCAACGAGCCGGGCAAGGGCTACGAGTTCATCAACGAGATCAAGGGCGGCGTGGTGCCCAAGGAGTACATCAAGCCCATCGATATGGGCGTGCGGGGTGCGATGGAAGGCGGCGTACTGGCTGGCTTCCCGATGGTCGATGTAAAGGTGGCGCTCTTTGACGGCAGCTACCACGAAGTGGACTCGAACGAAAACGCCTTTAAGATTGCCGGCTCCGTCGCGTTCAAAGAAGCCGCGCACAAGGCCAAGCCGGTGCTGCTGGAGCCGGTGATGGCTGTGGAAGTGACGGTGCCCGAGGAGTTCATGGGCGTCATTATCGGCGATATCAACTCGCGCCGCGGGCGCATTGAGGGTATGGAGCACGTCAGCGGCTCCCAGGTGATTAAAGCCATGGTTCCGCTCAAGGAGATGTTCGGCTATGTGAACGACATTCGCTCGTCCACGCAGGGCAGAGCATCGTATTCGATGCAGTTTGCGCACTATGAAGAGGCGCCGCGCACGATTGCCGATGAGATTATCGGCAGGGCACAGGGGAAATGAGCAGGGGTCAGTAGCCTGCCGCTTGGCGGCAGATGGGTTACCGGCTACACGCTGCCGGCTACTAGTTAAGTTCGACGGAGGATTGGAAAGCAATGGCGAAAGAGAAATTTGATCGCAGCAAGCCGCACGTAAATGTGGGAACGATCGGTCACATCGATCACGGCAAGACGACCCTGACGGCGGCGATCACCAAGGTGTTGGCGAAGCACAACCCGAAGA
>JAJYFA010000093.1 GCA_021790995.1 Acidobacteriota bacterium | reverse complement strand
TGCCACTGCGGATGCTGAAGATTATGCGCGGCTCAGGTAGGCGCCTTCGCTGGTGTCGACGCGGATCTTTTCTCCCTCATTGATGAAGGGCGGAACCTGCACGATGAGGCCGGTTTCGAGCTTTGCGGGCTTGGTCACACTGGAGGCGGTTGCCGACTTCAGGCCGGGTTCGGTTTCGATGACTTCGAGATCGACAGTCTGCGGAAGCTCGATGCCGACGGGCTGGCCGTCGAAGTAGCTGACGCGAATTTGCAGGTTAGCTGTGAGGTACTCAACTGCATCGCCGAGAGTCGCGCTCTTGAGGATGGTCTGCTCGAAGTCGACCGGATTCATAAAGTAGTAATCGTCGCCATCGGCGTAGAGGAATTCCATGGGGATCTCGTCGACAACGACCTTCTCGATGGCGTCGGCGGAACGGAAGCGGTGCTCAAACATGGCGCCGGACTTCAGGTTGCGCAGCTTGGCCTGGATGAAGGCGCGGAGGTTGCCGGGCGTGCGGTGCTCAACCTTGAAGACCAGGTGAAGCTGGTCGTTGTGCTTGATGATCATGCCCGGACGAAGTTGCGTGGCGGGAATCGCCATAAGGGTTACAGCTCCTTGCTGGATTTGCGCGCATTGCGCAATGAAATTTGCCGTTTGGCCTTTATTTATTGTAGCCCAGCCGGGGTTTGGCGCGGCGCCCGGGACGAGTGGCGGATCACTGTCGTTGCGATTGACTGTCTATTACCGCATTGAACTCTAACAACATGCGGTTAGAATAGCGTTGAGCCAGCGAACGACCAAAAGGAGAAGACAAGAGCGCATGGGGAAGCAAGTTTCGATCTGTGTGATCGGGTCCGGTTACGTGGGGTTGGTGGCGGCGGCCTGCTTTGCCGAAATCGGCCACAGCGTCATCTGCGTGGATAACGACGAGGCCAAGGTGAAGCAGCTCCGCGAGGGGGGCGTCCCGATCTTTGAGGAACACCTGCCCGAGATGCTTGCCCGTCATTGTGGCCGCTCGGTGGTTTTCACCTCGGATCTGACGGAGGCTGTCGAGAAGAGCGAAGCAGTTTTTATCGCTGTCGGCACGCCGCAAGGCGACAGCGGCGCCGCGGACTTGTCCTATGTGGAGGCCGTCGTGGCGGAGATTGCGCGCTCGATCACCAGTTACAAGGTGATTGTGGAGAAGAGTACGGTTCCGGTCTACACCAACGACTGGATTCGGCGGGTGCTGCATCGCCACGGTATCGATCCAGAGAGCTTTGATGTGATTTCAAACCCCGAGTTTCTGCGCGAGGGGACGGCAGTCAAGGATTTTCTGCACCCGGACCGGATTGTGGTTGGAGCCAACAATGAGCGCTCGGCCGAGATTCTGCAGCGGATTTACGAGCCGCTGACCAGCGGCAGCTACTATGCGCAGGCCAGCGCGCTGAAGGGCGCGTGCAGCACAGAGAATCCGGCCAAGCTGCTGGTGACCTCAACGCAGAGCGCGGAGATCATCAAGCACGCCTCGAACGCATTTCTGGCCCTGAAAATCTCGTTCATCAATGCTGTGGCCAACCTGGCCGAGACCGTCGATGCCGACATCGAAGACATCTCAGCGGGGATCGGGCTCGACAGCAGGATCGGCCCCAAATTTCTGCGCGCGGGACTCGGCTACGGCGGCTCCTGTTTCCCGAAGGACGTGGCTGCATTTCACTGGGTGGCGCAGGAACGGGGCGTCGATTTCCAACTGCTCGAAGAGGTGCGCAAGATCAACGAGACGCAGAAGGAAGTGTTCTTCAACAAGGTGCGTTCGGCCTTGTGGACGCTGCGCGGCAAGCGGTTGGCGGCGCTGGGCATGGCCTTCAAGGGCGAGACTGACGATATCCGCGAGTCGCCCGCCATTGGCATGATTCAGATGCTGCTACAGGCAGGAGCCAAAATTGCAGCCTTCGATCCCGCGGCGATGGAGCGCGCCAGGGAGGTGCTGCCTCCGGCGGAGAACCTGCGCTATGCGGCCGACATCTACGATGCAGCAAAAGACGCCGATGCGGTGCTGATTCTGACCGACTGGAAGGAGTTTGCCGCAATCGACCTGGCGCGACTGAATCGCGCCATGCGTTTCCCCATCGTGATCGACGGCAGAAACCTGTACAAGCCGATCGAGATGCAGAGCCACGGCTTTACGTACGTGAGCGTCGGCCGCCCTACGGTGTACCATGCGCAGGAAGGAAAGCCGCGGAAGGGTAGGGACTGAGGGACTAGGGACTGAGGGACTGAGAATTCCAACTGTCAGCTGACCCCTGACCTCTGAAATCTAACACCTGTTTTTAGGAGAACTTCGATTTCACCATGCACATTCTTGTCACCGGCGCCGCCGGATTTCTTGGCTCTCATCTGACCGACCGGTTGTTGAACGAAGGCCATTCGGTTCTCGGAGCCGATAACCTTTCCACGGGCAACCTTGAGAACCTTGCTCATCTCGCAGATCATCCGCGCTTCAAGTTTGAGGAGCTGGACATTTGCACGAGCTTCGATCCGGGGCCGGTGGATTACGTCTTCAATCTGGCGTCACCGGCGAGCCCGCCGGAGTATTTGCGACTGGGCATTGAGACCCTGCACGTCGGCTCGATCGGCGTAGAACATACGCTCGAGATTGCCGCGCGCTCCAACGCCGGCTATCTGCACGCCTCCACTTCGGAGTGCTATGGCGATCCGCACGTGCATCCGCAAAATGAGAGCTACTGGGGCAATGTGAACCCGATTGGTCCGCGCTCGGTCTACGACGAGTCCAAGCGCTTTGGCGAGGCGATGGTGATGGCGTATCACCGCTACCACGGCGTGAATACACATATGGTGCGTATCTTTAACACCTATGGCCCGCGGCTGCATCCCGGCGACGGACGCGTCATCTCGAACTTCATGATGCAGGCGCTGCGTGGCGAGCCGCTGACCGTTTACGGCGACGGCCGGCAGACGCGCAGCTTCTGCTACGTGGACGATTTGATCGAGGGTATTGTGCGTCTGGCGCAAAGCAGCGAGCACCTCCCGGTCAACATCGGCAACCCCGGCGAGTTCACGATTCTGGAGTGCGCGCAAACCGTGCTGGAGGTGACGGGCTCGAAGAGCGAACTGCGCTTTGTCGATCTACCGGTCGACGACCCTGCTCGCCGGCGGCCCGACATCACGAAGGCGCGCACGTTACTCGAATGGGAGCCCCGCATCCAGCTCAGAGAAGGGCTTGAAAAGTCGCTGAGCTACTTCCGCGGAAAACTCGCGCAGGGGAGCGCAGCGAGCCAGCCTTAACGTGCCGGTTCGTAAGGCTCGGCGCGCAACAGGTTCGAAAGAATGCCACGCTCGTCCGGAGTGAAGAGGTTCTGGTAGCGCTGGGAGTTGAGCACGGTGTCGCGCTGATCGAGAGGTACGGAGCGCAGATCGCGAAAAGCCTGCTTGACCTTTGCCTGGCGATCGGCAGGAAGGGCTTCGAAGCGGCGGCCGGCCTGGCGCACCTGCATCTGCTGCTGCGGCGACATACGCTCCAGCATCTCGCTGCGCGCCAAACGGCGTTCGCGCTGCGCCTGTGGCATCTTGTCCAGTTGGTGCAGTTGCTGCACAAGCCGCTGCTGTGTGGCTGGCGCCAGACGGTTGAAGCTGGGATCGCTGCGCAGCAACTGTTCCTGTTTCGGTAAAGGAAGTCCCGGATGCCGGTTGAGCCAGTCGCCTAGATGCCCGGGCTGGCTATCGCCCGGATAGAACCCTCCGATATGCGGGGCATTGGAGTCATTCGGCCGACTGAATTGCGAATTCTGCGCGCCATGCAGGCTGCCGGATGGCAACTCGGGAGCGAATCGCTGTTCACCGTTTTGCGGCAGATTCTGAATCCGTCCCTGGGGATTCTGGAAGAGCGGCTGCCCCAGGCCCTGTCTCTGCCTATTCTGAGCGCCGCGCTGCGGATTCTGAAGCATCCTTCCGCCGGTCCGCGGCATATTGGGGGCAGGATGTGTCCGCATGGGAGCAGCCTGATGAGATTGGCCGCGATTCTGAGCGCACAGCCCGGTGGCGGATAGACAGAGGAACCACGCCAGGGCAGCAACCAACGCCGCCGGGCGCATGCGATCCGCGTTCCGGGTCCAGTTCACAATCGTTACTCCAAGAGCCCCTGAGCCGACAGCGCCAGAATCAATCCCCGCTTTCATTGCCGCCGGTGAGGGCTTCCATCTGGTCCAGCACCTGGGCGTTGCTGTCGAGTGTTTGCAGGTCGTGTACGGTGGCAGCCAACGGGGATGGCTGCACGGCCTGTTTCTGCAAAACGTCTGTAATGCTAAGATACGCTCCCCCACCCACCAGCAGCACGACGGTCAACGCCATCGCAGCCAGAGGGCGAGCGTGCAGGCCCGAGCCGTAAGTCATGCCGGCGCGCAGGCGAGCCCATTGGCTGGCCAGCCAGCCGGCCGGCGCGGTCTGGCGCTCTTCACGCACGCGGGCGCTGAGCCGCGTCAGAAAGTAAGGGCCTGGCTCGGGAGCTTGCCACGTGTCCAGCAACTGCATCGTGGCCTTGAACTTTACGAGTTCGCCCTGGCAGTCGCTGCACTCGGCAACGTGCGTTAGAACCTTGGCAGATACTGCGTGTGGATCGAGCAGCATATCGGCCAGATTCTCGTCCACTAACTTGCACCTTGTCTTTGTCTGTCTCATGGCTTGCCACTCCATAATCTGCCGGTTGATTCCGGCTTGTTTTTACTTTCCACTCAGACAAAATCCTTCAGTTTCTCTCGCAGCGTCTGATAGGCGCGAAAGAGCAGCGACTTGGTCGCCGACTCGCTCAACTTCAGCACCTCTCCGATCTGGCGGTAATCCATCCCCTGGTATTTGTGCATCAGCACCGCCATGCGCTGCCGCTCCGGTAATGCCATCACATGGCGGCGAATTGCAGCCATGCGCTCTTCACGCAGGAGCCGCTCTTCTGCCGTTGGCTCGTCGTCGGCCAAGTCCGGAGTTGAGCCGCTCTCCTCGTCCGGCTGGTCCAGGTAAACCTTTTGCGCGGTACGTTCGTGCCGTGTATCGCGGGCGTAGTTCACCGCCAGGTTGGTCGCGATGCGGTAAAGCCAGGTGGTAAATTTGGCCTCGGCCCTGTAACTGCTCCTGGCTCGATAGACCCTCAAAAACACTTCCTGGGCCAGTTCTTCCGCAACGGCCTGGTTTCCTACCATCCGGAAGAGAAATTGGATCATCGGCCGGTGGTATCTTCCCGCCAGGTAATTAAAGCTTGCTTCGTCCCCCGCAGCCGCACGTAGCATGATGGCCGCATCGCTGGCCGGGTCCAGTCCTGCCTTTTCGCCCGCACGCGGTTCCGGAGCCGTGCCCGGCCGCAGGGCCGAACCAGCACCCAGGACAGGCCCGTCAAGGACCATCGTTGCCATACTTTCTGAAACACCGTCCGGCCCAGAAGGTTGCGGCCCGTAGGCAGTCTGCAGATCGGAATCTTCGATTTCCGGGTCGTCATCGCCGGAATCAGGATCGCTTTCAGCGGGAAAGTCGGCCCTCTGGGCCTTTTGGTTTAAGCCGGAAGGGGGCAATCCGGAGCCTGCAGCCCCAGAAATATGGCCCAGCAAGGCCTCTCCTTCGAGTGGAGCCTCGCGTTCCTGCCGGATTGGGCGCGCTTTCCTGAACATAGCCCGGTTTTCCGTCCAATTATCCCCCTGGCTCGGCTTGGGGAAGACTCAGAACTCCAGTGGATTTGGACGCAAAGCCCTACTGGTGTTACTCTACCTTACGGGACGCCTTCCCGGGCGGTCTTCCTAAGGTGGTGTTTTTGACCCCGTCTTCAGGAAAGTAATGACCGGCAGGCCGCGCCACGTAGGGCGAGGGAACATCCTTCGAACTGAATGGCGGCAGAATACCCTCCAAAAGCCTGATCCGGGCGCTTAACTCAGCGGTAGAGTGCCATCTTCACACGGTGGAAGTCATAGGTTCGAATCCTATAGCGCCCACCAAATCAACTGCTTACAGGCAGTGTGTCCGAAGCTGGGACCAATCCGGGCTTCACGGCATGAGCCGAAGCAGCGCTGGCTGCGAACCGACGCTCTGCTCCAGGTTTTCACCCTCCACTCCAAGACCACATCCAAGAGATGCTGGCGCAGGCTGAATGGTCTCCAAAAGTGTGAAGTTGCTCAGCCATGATTGCGCGCCCTGGGATGGAGCGCCCCATTGACTAACTTGGCTCTTGCGACAAACGCCGGGGAGCGACACCCGTTTTGCACAATCGGTTCCTCTCGCCTCCGTTTAGGATGGGACCTGGACCATGACGGAAAACAAGAATCTCCCCACTACACTACTTCTTCATATCTCCAATCTCCTGAACGTTCCGTTGCGCGGGCTCAGCGCAGTCATCGAACTGCTGGATGACGGCGGCACCGTGCCGTTTATCGCGCGCTATCGCAAGGAAGCCACCGGCAATCTCGACGAGGTGCAGATCCGCGCTATCGAAGAGAAGCTGGCTTACTTCCGCGAACTGGAGGAGCGGCGCGAGAGCATCCTGGCCTCGATCGCCGAACAGGGCAAGCTTACCGGCGATCTGAAGGCGCGCATTGAAGCCGCGCTCGACAAAAGCGAACTTGAAGACCTCTATCTGCCCTACAAACCGAAGCGCCGTACCAAAGCGACCATCGCGCGGGAAAAAGGGCTGGAGCCGCTGGCCGCGTATCTGTGGGCGCAACGGCCGGCCGAGGAGCCGCTCGAAGTCTTTGCACCGAAGTTCGTGAACGCCGAGCTTGGAGTCGCGACGGTGGACGAGGCACTGGAAGGCGCGCGGCACATTGTGGCGGAGTGGGTGAGCGAGGACGCCGATCTGCGCAAGGCGCTGCGCGCGCTGGTCTTTGACGAGGGCGTGGTCGTCAGCCGCAAGACGCTGGACGCGGTCGACGAGCGCGAAAAGTTCAAGATGTACTACGAGTACAAGGAGCCGGTGAAGACGATCCCGTCGCACCGCATGCTGGCGATCCGCCGCGGCGAGTCGGAGAAGGTTCTTTACTTCCTGATCGACATCGAAGAGGAGCGCGCGCTGGCCGTTCTGCGAAAGCACGTGCATCGCGCGCCGGGCGACTGGACGACGCAACTCGAACTGGCCATCGAAGATGCCTGGAAGCGGCTGCTGAACTCTTCGATTCAGGCCGAGGTGCGGCTCGAACTCAAGCGCCGTTCCGACACTGAGGCGATTCAGGTTTTCCGCGACAACCTCTACCACCTTCTGCTGGCGCCGCCGGCCGGACCAATCTCCGTTCTCGGCATCGATCCCGGCTTGCGTACCGGCTGCAAGGTCGCGGTTGTGGACCAGACGGGCAAGCTGCTCGACCACGACGTGCTTTACCTGCATACCTCGAAGCACGGCAACGCCGAAGCCATGCCAAAGCTTGAAGCCTTGCTGCGCAAGCACAACGTGCGTGCCATCGCGATTGGCAACGGCACGGCCTCGCGCGAGACCGACGCCTTTGTGCGCGAGTTCCTGCGTGAAAAGGGCATTCAGGAGATTTTCTCGGTCACCGTCAGCGAGGCAGGAGCAAGCGTCTACTCGGCGTCAGACGTGGCGCGGCAGGAGTTTCCCGATCTCGACCTCACCGTGCGCGGCGCGATCTCCATCGCGCGGCGGCTGCAGGATCCGCTCTCAGAACTGGTCAAGGTCGATCCCAAATCGATCGGAGTGGGGCAGTACCAGCACGACGTCGACCAGCGCCAGCTCGCAGACTCGCTCGAAAAGGTGGTCGAGAGCTGCGTGAACCGCGTCGGCGTGGATTTGAACACCTCGTCCTGGACGCTCTTGCGCTACATATCTGGCGTCACGGAACGTACGGCGATGAACATTGTCACCTACCGCAACGAGCACGGCAGCTTTCGTTCGCGCATGCAGGTTCTCGATGTGCCCGGCATCGGCCCCAAGACCTTCGAACAGGCTGCGGGATTTCTGCGCATCCGCAACGGCGACAACCCGCTCGACATGACCGCTGTGCATCCGGAGTCGTATGCCGTCGTGGAGCAGATCGCAACGATGCTGAACACGAGCGTGGACGAACTCATCCGCCAGCCGGAGCTGCTCGAAAAGGTAGACCGCAGCCGCCTCTCGGCCGGCGCGTACACGATTGAAGACATCCTCGCCGAGTTGCGCAAGCCAGGCCGCGATCCGCGCGACAAGTTCGTTGCCCCGCAGTTTCGCGAAGAGGTGCGCGAGATGAGCGACGTCGAGGCGGGCATGGTTCTCGAAGGCGTGGTGACGAACGTGACCAGGTTCGGCGCATTTGTCGACATTGGCGTGCACCAGGATGGGCTTGTGCACATCAGCGAGCTGTCGAACAAGTTCATCAAGGACCCGGCGGAAGCGGTGAAGGCCGGACAGATCGTCAAGGTGAAGGTGCTCAGTGTGGATGCGAAGGCGATGCGTATCGGCCTTTCGATCAAGGCGCTGCTGGCTCCCGCGGGCCGCCCGCAGCCAAAGAAACAGACGCCCGCTCCGCCGGCAACCTTCGATCAGAAGCTGGCCGCGCTTTCCGCCAAGTGGACGGGCAGATCCTGAATTTCTAGGGTAAGCCCATTCGCGCCAAATTCGACGCGTTTACTCCACTTGCACCGTGACCGGGGTTGCGAGTGTCACCAGGTTCGATCCGCTGCCCGTGGTGGCAGTTACGGTGAAGGTATAGGTGCCTGATGGGGTGCCGGGAATCGTTGTCTCCCCCCCGCCACCACCTGCGGAGCCGCCTCCGCAGGCGCTCAAACCTAACGCAGCAGCCAGTAGAACCAGATAGATAAAATGCGTGCGGTGGCGTCGAGCAATGGGTAGAAGCAGAAACACGAAGGCTAGATAGTACTTGAATGGCGATCCATGGCCGGGAGCGATGTTTGCCGTCGTCTGCGTGGCTGTTGTGGTCACGTCAAATGCGACGGGCACGCTGCTTCCTGCTACGTTCACTTGCAGTGTCGAACCGCTCGTCGAGCCGCTTGTAAAACCGCACGTTGTTTTTACAGCTCTAGAATCAACCGCACAACTCAACATCACGGCCCCGGTGAAATTGCCGTTGGGTGCGATGGCCAGCGTGACAGAGCCAGATTGGCCCGGCGCAGTCACCGCCAGTGTTCCCGATGGCGTAACACTGACTGGACCGAGAACGTTGATTGTCTGCGCCGGATCTGTAGTCGCCGCTGAGGTGTAGTTTGCATCGCCTGAGTAACTCGCCGTGATCTGGTGTGTGCCAGGGGTAGTAAAAACAGGGTGAATGGTCGCGTTCAGAAAGCCGGGGTCGCTCGATGAGGTGTAGGTGACGGTTCCGGAAAGAGCGGTGCCATTGTCGTAAAAGGTGATCGAACCGGTGGGCGCAACGCCATGCTGCGATCCGTAGAGATTCGCAATCGCAGTAGCCGTTTGGCCCACAATGACCGGGCTGCCGATAGGATTTTCGACGCCGAAACCAAGAAAGAAGGGGATTGCCTGGACGACAGTAAAGGGTGTGGGAGCGCTCGTCGAGCCGGCATAATTGAGGTCGCCTGAGTACTCGGTCGAGATGGTATGACCGCCCAGGGTAAGGAAAGACGTTGTCGATTGGGCGTCAGCCCAAGCGTAGTAGGTTGTTCCATTCGCAATTCCCCCATAACCGCCGCTTTCATAGATGCCAATTGGTTGGCCCAATGGACTTCCGTCTATATAGATCTGAAAAGTTCCCTTTGGCGCCACGCCATCGCTGGTTGTCGAGATTCCGGCACCCAGTGATGCGTCGTTACCGTACTCAATAAGGTGTTCCGAGATCCCGGCCGATGCAGTCGTTGGCGCCTTGGCGATGGTGAATGAGGCCATTGTGCTGCTGGGGTTGTAACTGGCATCGCCCGAGTAGCTGGCGGTGATGTTGTAAGTTCCTGCCGAAAGCACCGGAGCTTCGGCAAATCCCTTAATGTTGAGTTGCAGGGTTGTGCCATCTAAAACCGTGCCGGGAGAAGCAATTTTTACCGAGCCGGTTGGGCAACTTTCCTTGCCGTTCGAGCACTGACTGGAGATTCCGGCAGAAGGCGAGATGCTGGCCGTGGCGTCGCCCACATCCGCGCGGAAGATCTGATGGCCGGAACCGTAGGTGGCTGAAGTTGCGGTATAACTGATGGGGTTTCCGTTGACATCCGTGGTAAGCAGATTGGCCAGAACCACGCTGGATTCGGGTGAAACAGTAACAGGGACTGTGTTGGAATAACTTCCTCCATAGTTGGAGTCGCCTCCGTAATGCGCAACCACGCTATAACTTCCGCCGGGCAGCATGGCTGTCGTGGTTACAACGGAGCCAGAGGCAAGGTTGAAAGAAGCGATCCCGGCGTTGCCAGGTTTGGGGGGAGCGGCCATCAGGGCTACGTTTCCGGTCGCGGCCGAAGGAGTTACGCCAATCTGGACCGGAACCGCTCCCCCGTGCATGATATTGACTGTGGCGCCGTTATTCAGGGTCAACGAGGTCGCCGAGGGAGTAAAGGAGACGCTTTGCCATTCATTAACCAGCTTGGCAGCGTCCACCGAGCCAAGTCCGGTCGCTAGATCGTAGTTCATGGCCGTGTTGTAGCCGGAGAGGACGCCGTATTTGTCGCCAGACACAGAAGTGTTGCAGTCGGGCGTTCCCGTGAGGCACGGCATTGCAATCGTCGATCCGACGGGGACGTCGTGAAAGGCGCCAGGTTGCTGGGTTGAGAGCTTATAAAGAACAAAACCGGGATTTCCCTGCGGAGAGCCCGCCTTCTGATTGATCAGCGCCATGATGCCGGCAAATTGCGGTGCCGCTACAGATGTGCCACCGAGGCCGAGGTAACCGCTACCCCAACACCCTCCACTGCCCGCATAATCGCTCTTGCAGACAAAGTAGTAGCTGCCGATAAATCCATTGCCAGCAAAGAGAGAGACGTCCGGCAGATCGCGCCCATTATCGCTGGGAGTTCCTGTTTGCCAGTCGGGTTTGAGCCATGTGGAACTGACTCCGCCGCCTCCGCCAGTGCTGTCGAGGTACTGTGCAAAGGTCGAATTATTGCAATTGGCTTCCGCGTTCGCTGCTCCTCCCGAGATCTGTTGGAAAATTCCGTTTGTGCAGGAGTCGTTCCAGGTGGTTTCCGGGATATAACCAGTCGCCGATTGCTTAGTTATAGGATCGTTACTTGAACTCCAGTATGTGGTCCAATTGTTGTATTGATTGAAATCGGTTCCGCCAACGGCCGTGTTGAATGGAGTTGAAGCCAGTCCGTTAACCTGAAGCCCACTCTGCGCCGGGGTGCTAGGATCATCGCAGCCGGCGGCTCCGCTGTCGCCGCTGGAGACAACTGCGCTGATGCCTTGCGCTGCCGCCTGCTCCCAAAGCGTGTCGAAGAATTGGATGCCGCTCGCCCCCATGCTTTTTTCGCATTCGCCGTAGCTTACGCTCAGAACCGGTGCGAGATTGTTGTCGACTATATAAAGCGCGGAAAGGTCGATGCCATCGGTCGTTTCGGTCGATTGGGAGACGACATAGTCGATGGTGGCACCAGGCGCCACTGCCCCCGACCACTGCGTGTCGATATCGCCTTCAATCTCATCGGATGTTGTTCCGGGATCGGGTCCGTTGTGGATGATGACCAGCTTTGGTTCGGGCGCGTGAGTTCCGTCTAGTCCGAAATTGCTCCAAAAAGAGGTTGTGTCGTCCGGATTGATATCGCTGCGGCCGGCGATGGCAATGGTTTGCCCTGTGCCGTCGATGTGAGTTGGCGTTGCGTTCCAAAGCGGCAACAAGTCGTAGATCGCAGCAAAGTCGAACGGCACCACTGCATATTGAGTCGGTCCATTTGTACCTTCGAAGATCGTATCGGATGGCGAAGGCGAAGGTGGGCTGCCAGCGATAACGCTAGAAACAGAGGCTCGATTCTGCGCTATCTTCGGGAAGTTATTCAGTGAGTCGATGCCAGCCACCACGAGAGCGAGTGCCGAAGGAATACTGGGATCTTCCGCGTTGGCCCAATGCTGTTTTCCATTGACGAGATAGGTGTGGATTGATGCGGCGAAAGCTTGTTTCACCATCCCCGCACTTCCAGAAAACTCAATGAAGTCCCGGCCTTCGCTGACCTGTAATGCGGTGAATCCCTGGTTACTGAGCCATTGCGTTACGGTTGTAATGTCGGTATGCGATGGTCCGAATCGCTCACCGAACTGCTGTGGCGTGAGCCATTGATGATAAGACTTTGAGTGAATATTCTGCTGGTCTTCGAGAAGTTGCCGCAGGCTGGCTTCCTGTTGTGGGCTGCGCCTGAGGATCAGCAGTATGTGCTCCAGTTGGAAGCTGGTCGCGACCTCGCCTTTGTCGTACTTCTGTATTGCTAGGGGGTGGGTATTTCCGGAGAGCGTAGTTCGCAGACTGTCATCGATCGGTTGGGTGATCCGGACTGGAGTGGCGATTTGAGGGATTGTCTGCTGGGCGCATGTGGAAACGCAAAGGAAGAACAAAAAAATCGAAACTCGAATCGGCGCTAGAGAACGCATCTTTCCCATCGAACCTTTTTCAGGCCGGAACCTTAAGGGAATCCTGCAGTGGTTTTGAGGCCTGAAGGCAATTGTATCCCTATCAGGGATAAATTGATCGTCATGAGTGTACCTGAACGAAGTCTGCACGCAGGATTGATCTCGATGGCCGTCTGTGTTACCCCAGAAAATGCGAAGAGTCGAAACCGCCGTCGGAGAGGGAATTCTGTCCGATGGAGAGCGCGCGGGCAAAGAAACGGAGAAAATGGCGTAAATGTGGGATTTCATGCGCATTTCCGGGTATGGCAGAATACGATGGTCGTGAAAGGACCAGGAAGCCAGATGGTCGATTACTACGATTTTCTGCAGATAAGTCCCACCGCGGAAGTGGAGACGATCCATCGCGTATTTCACTTTCTTGCCGCGCGGTATCACCCGGACAACCAGAAGTCTGGCGATGTGGATAAGTTCCAGCTACTGAAGAAAGCCCACGATGTTCTCTCGGATCCCGCGAGCCGCGCAGAGTACGATGCGCTGCGCAAGCAGGAGACAGCCGCGCCGTTTTCGATGTCCATCGACTTTCTGGACAGCATGGAAGGCGAACTGAACCGGCGATTGGCGGTGCTGGCGGTGCTTTACTACCAACGCCGCAGAAGTCCGCACGCGGCAGAACTCTCTCTCAAGGAGATCGAGGAGCGGATGGGATTTCCGCGCGATTACCTGGACTTCACGCTCTGGTATCTGAAACAGAAGAATTACATTACGAAAGCTGACAACGCGGAGTACACGCTGACTGCCAACGGAGTGGACTTCGTGGAAACAGAGCGGGCGAAATTCCCACTCCTCAACAAGCTGTTGACCAGCAGTTCGGAATCGTCGGGCGAAGCTGCGCTGAATGCGCAGGCTGAAGGGCGGGACAATCAATGGGAGGAAGGTGGCGCAGCCTTCTCAAAAAATACGCAGGTATTGAACCACTCCGATTCGGCGATATGGATGGAATACATGCAGGAACGGCGAAAAGGTCTGGTAGATCGGCGCGTTGGCGCTCCGGACCTGCGGGAGATTAAGGTGGAAAGGCGCAAGAATAGCGGGGATCGGCGGGCAAAAGCGAAGGAACGGAAGAAGTCGAATTAGACGATTTTGAAGCCGATCTGGAGATTGGCGCTAAAGATTTGATGGTTCGCTTGGCACCGGTTGCAGGAAATGGATGGCGCTGCGAGGAGACGTTAAGCCACAGAACTCCGGCAGCGCAGGCGGAGCGGATTGCCGGTTGCTTGTGAAGCGCGCGATAGGCCTCATCTACGGCGGCTTCCGGTTCATGTGGCGCGTAAAGGCACACCTGCAACTGCCGCGGAGATCCCGGCACGAGCGTCGCGTTGAAGTCATGCACGGCGGGAATCGCGAAGAGGATTTCGCCGAGATCGGCGATGGTGATGGCGCCAGATGGCCCGAGCCGGGCTACATTGCCGGCCCGGTCTCGCACGCGCTCCAGGCGGCGCAGTGGCGATCCGCAGGCGCATGGGCCAGGCACAAAGCGGGAAAGATCGCCGGTGCGATAGCGGATGAGCGGCATGCCGGTGCGGTTGAGAGTCGTAAAGACCACCTCGCCCGGCTCGCCTACGCCAAGCGGTTCGCCTGTTTGCGGCGAGACGATCTCGAAGTAGAGATCGGCTTCGCGCAGATGGTAGCCGGTGTGCGCGAGGCAATCGACACCGCCGCCAAGTCCCATTTCGGTCGATCCGTAGTGTTCGTAAATCTTGCAGCCGGTGGAGCAGCGAATCCGCTCTGCCAGACTTTGTGGGACGTGATCGCTGCATAGCACGATGGTGTGGAGACGGCGAAGGACTCGTCGCGCAAGGTCGCAGCGTTCGAGCGTAAGAGCGAGCACCTGCGTGGGAAGGCCAATGAGAAGCGTGGCGCGCTCTTCGTCCATCCGGCGAAGCGCCGCGGCTGGATCGACAACCAATCCGTGCGGAATGGGCGCGACACCGGCGCGGGCGATGCCGCGAGCAAGCTGAAAGCCAACGCTACCCTCGCGCTCGCCGGGCAGGGCAATGAACATGCGATCGCCTGCGGCGGCCATTGCGGCGACGCCTCCGGCAAAGAAGTCTAGCGCAAGTCCCTGATCGTCGGCGGTGAAGAAGATGCGCTTGCGCAGACCCGAGGTTCCACTCGACTCGATGGAGACGATGCGGCTGATCTCGCTCTGCGGCACACAAAGGAACTGGTGCCCGCGCTCGGCAACGTCCGAAGGATTTGTCAGCGGTGCGGCGGTGAAATCCTGGAGCGCGGGCGGCCAGCCTTCAGGAAGCGCCGCAAGACGCTTCCCATAGAACAAGCTTCTGCGGCGAGCCCACGCTACCGTTTGCTGGAGCGCGCGAAGCTGATAGGCCGCAATGGCATCGCGCGTCAGCTCCTCTGCGTCGATGCCGATTCGGCGCGAGGCCCACAAGTCGAGTGGATTGCGATTGAGAGATGAGGCTGCCGCTGTCACGCGCGAACCTCTGTGGCGGAGGCCGCGCTGCACGAGCGATAAAGTGTATGGCCTGAGGCTCCGGTGAAATTGTAGGCGCAAAGAGGAACCAGCTTGCGATCGGGGCTCAGCACGTGGAGAAAGCATTCGCGCAGGCGATCGAGGTCGAGGTTCCATGCGTCCTGAAAGGCCATTCCAGAGATGCAGAACGAGGTCTTCTTGCCGGCGAGAAAGCGATCGAAGCTGGAAACGTCGATGCCGCCGGGTATCGCGGTAGATTCAGGCGGCGCGGGATACGACCAGTTCTGCGCGACAAACCGCTGCGCCTGACGTACGCTTTCGCCCGGCGCCGGTTGCGGAACGCCGAACTGAACGAGTGTCGATTGCGAAATCGCTTCTACGGCGGGACCGCAGCACGAGGAGACCTGCGGACGCGGCGCCGCGGAGACATGCTTTTCGGCATCGAGCCAGAATTTGCCATGAAACGAGCAGTAGGGATTCTCGCCCGATGGAGGATAGAAATCCGCCGCCCGAAACGCGTCTTGCGTTTGTACTTCAATGAGGCGAAGGACTTCGGGAATGGTGATGCGATCCGCATCGGTGCGGCCGGCAGGGTAGCGCCCGAAGTAACTGACAGGCTGGAAGTGTACTGCACGAACCGCGGGCGCCAGGCGAATAGCCTCGCTCAGGATGCCGCCGATCTGGCCGGTGTTGACGCCGGGCACGAGAGTGGGCACCAGCACGACTCCCAACTCGTGACGGCCGCAGTTGGCAATGGCCTGAAGCTTGGTTTCAAGCAGAGGTTTGCCGCGGATGACGCGGAAGACTTCATCGTCGATTCCGTCGAACTGCAGGAAGACGCAAGTGAGGCCGGCCTCTTTCAGCTCCTGTGCGTAGTCGCGGTCGATGGCCAGACGCACGCCGTTGGTATTGAGTTGGAAGTAGGTGAAGCCAAGAGCGCGAACGCGGCGGACGATCTCGGGAAGATCTTTGCGCACGGTGGGCTCGCCGCCGGAGAGGTGTAGGTTGAATGGGCCTCCGATCTCGAGAAGTCGGCGGCACCGGGCAACAATCTCATCGGCCGTGGGATCGGGTCTGGCCACCGCGGTTCCGGCGGATGCGAAACAGACAGGACACGCGAGGTTGCAGCGTTCCGTAACGTCAAGAACGACGCAGCAGGTGTGCTGCCGGTGATCGGGACAAAGGCCGCAGTCGAAGGGACAGCCGCGATCGACTTCGGAGCCGCAGACCGGTGGACGCGCCACGGAGCGGCTGCCCGCACCCCATGCGGCGTAGGAGTCGAGACCGCGCCAAATGACCGTTTTGAATGTGCCGTGAGCAGCGCATGTTTTTCGCAGGTAGACAGCGTCGCCCTCGGCCACGCGCTCAGCGCCGATGCGCTGGAGACAGACGGGGCAAAGACTCTCAGTGATGCTGAGAATGCGGGCGGCGCCAGAAGCTTCTTCGGCGATCATCGGCGGCCCTCCTTGGGGATTTTGGCGTCAGATCCGTCGCGGAGAATTCGGATGAGCGGCTCGCCGAGTTTCGCTTCGATGGCGGCTGCGATTTGTTGCGCAACGGCCTTGCGCTGCTCGGCTGCCTTGCGCGCTTCGGCGTTGTGCTGAAAGCGGATCTCCGCGGCGGCGAATCGCTCATCGAGCGTAACAAGCAGGTCGCCTGCGGTTAGTTTGTCGGCGAGGTAGACGATGGCTCGCTCGTCGAGGACGTTGGCGAACTCCATCGTCGTATGCGCAGCGACAATGTCGGCG
>JAJYFA010000254.1 GCA_021790995.1 Acidobacteriota bacterium | reverse complement strand
ACGCGACCGATCCAACGATCCCGGCTGCGACGGGCGCGTACGCATCACCATCGGCACGCGGGAACAGATGCAGCAGGCCGCGGTGGCGCTGAATGAGGCGCTGGCTGCGCTGCGCATCGGAGGAAAGGCACTATGACGGAGAAGAAGAGCAGAAAAACTGTGGGCCGCACGCAGGCACGCACGGCTGTGATCGCGCGCCACACCACGGAGACGCGCATCGATCTGGAGCTCAGAATCGAGGGCAGCGGGAAGTACAAAGTCTCGACCGGCATTCGCTTTTTTGATCACATGCTGGAGCTGTTTGCGCGGCACGGCGCCTTCGATCTGACCTTGCAGTGCGAAGGTGACCTCGATGTGGACCAGCACCACACGGTGGAAGACGTGGGGATTGCGCTGGGCGAGGCTTTTGACCGCGCGCTTGGCGACAAACGTGGCATTCTGCGCGCCGGCTACTTTGTGATGCCGATGGATGAGACGCTGGCCGTTGCCGCGGTCGACCTGAGCGGGCGCGCGGCCTACGCGGTGGACACGAAGGTGCGCACGCGGCTGGTGGGCGATCTGCAAGCGGAACTGGTGACGGATTTCTTCGAGGGCTTTGCACGCGGCGCGCGAGCCAACGTGCACGTGAAGACGATGTACGGCCGGTCGAATCACCACAAGATCGAGGCCATCTTCAAGGCGTTTGCGCGGGCGCTGCGCGTAGCGTGCTCGCGGGATAAACAGCTCGGCGAGATGCTGCCGTCGACGAAGGGGCTGCTCTAGGCCGGTTGGAATTTGTGCTGTCCCACCCTCAACGCAAATGGTGCGTTCAGGATGGAACACCCAGAGTTGTGGTTTGGATAGAGGGAGACATGCGCTCATGCGCGTAACGGTGATCGACTACAAAGCCGGGAATCTGACCTCGGTGCTGAAGACGCTCCGGCATCTGGGCGCGGAACCCGTGGTGACGGACGGCGACCTGTCGCTCGTGGAAGCGGCCGAGCGCATCGTGCTGCCTGGCGTGGGGCATTTTGCGGCAACGGAACGGCTCGACGCAACGGGGCTCACAGGCGCAATTCGAGCGGCGATCGCGAAGGGCACGCCGTTTCTTGGCATCTGTGTGGGGATGCAGTGGCTCTACGCGGGATCGACCGAGGCGCCCGGACAGCCGGGGCTTGGACACTTCGCCGCATCGTGCACGCGGTTTGCAGAGAGCGCGGAAAAAGTTCCGCACGTGGGCTGGAACTCGCTCGAAGTGCGTGCGGGATCAAGATTATTTGCGGGTGTCGAGCCGGGCGAGTTTGTTTATTTCACGCATTCCTACAAAGCGCCGGTGACTGCGGACACGGCGGCGGTGACGCACTACATTGAGACGTTCGCCGCGGCGGTTGAGCGCGGAAACGTGATGGGCGTGCAGTTTCATCCGGAAAAATCGGGCGCGACGGGATTGAAGATTCTCTCGAACTTTCTCGCCTGGCGGGCGAAAGGAGCATCATGCTGACGAAGCGTATCATTGCCTGCCTCGACGTTCATGCGGGACGCGTGGTGAAGGGCGTGCAGTTTGTCGATCTGGTTGATGCGGGCGATCCGGCGACGCAGGCGGCGCGGCACGCGCGCGAGGGCGCCGACGAGATTGTGCTGCTCGACATTACCGCGACGCACGAGGGCCGGCAGACGCTGCTCGATACGGTGCGGCGCACGGCGCGCGAGTTGTTTGTGCCGTTTTGCGTGGGCGGCGGCATTCGCGCGGCGCGTGACGCCGAGCAGGTTTTCGAGGCCGGCGCCGACAAGGTGAGCATTAATTCGGCAGCGCTGGCCCGGCCAGATCTCATCAGCGAGATCGGCTCGAGTTTTGGCGCGCAGGCCGTCGTCGTGGCCATCGACGCGCGGCGCGATCCCGAGGCGGCAGATCCTGTGCGTGAGGCGCAGGTCTTCGTGCACGGCGGGCGTAAGCCGGCAGGCCGGCGCGTGGTGGAATGGGCACGCGAGGCCGAAGAGCGTGGCGCGGGTGAGATTCTGCTTACGTCGATGGACTCCGACGGCACGCGCGCCGGTTTTGATTGTGAATTGACAGCGGCGGTGAGCGAGGCCGTCGGGATTCCAGTCATCGCTTCAGGCGGCGCGGGGACGGTGGCACATTTTGCCGATGTCTTCTCGCGCGGCAAGGCTCATGCGGCGCTTGCGGCGAGCATCTTTCATTTTGGCGTTTCCACATCGCGGTCGCTCAAAGAGGAGCTTGCCGCGATGGGTGTACCGGTGAGGCTTCCATGCTGATTCCTTCCATTGATTTGCTGGGCGGGCGCATTGTGCAGTTGGTGCAAGGCGAAAAGCTGCGCCTGGCGTTCGACGATTTCGAGTACTGGATCGAAAAGTTCTCGCGGTTTCCGCTGGTACAACTGATCGACCTGGACGCTGCGATGCGGCAGGGCGACAACTTCGCGCTTGTTGAGCAGATTGCCAAGCGTCTGCCGGTGCAGGCAGGCGGCGGAATTCACACCGTAGATCGGGCGCGGCAGGTGCTCGCGGCCGGCGCGCGGCGCGTGATCGCTGGCTCGGCGCTATTCTCGGCCGAGGGCAAGGTGAACACGGAGTTCGCAGCCAGTCTCGCGGCGAACGTGGGCGCGGAGCGCGTCGTGGCGGGCATCGACACCAAGAACGGGCGCATTGCGGTGAGGGGATGGAAGGCGCAAGTCGCGCTAACGCCGGATGAAGCGATTCCGCAGCTTGAGCCGCATGTGGCGGCGTTCCTTTACACGCACGTGGACACTGAAGGAACAATGCAGGGTTTCCCGATTGACGTGGCGGCGCGGCTGCGCAAGCTCACGACAAAGCAATTGATCGTAGCAGGGGGCATTCGCAGCCAGCAGGAGGTGGACGCCCTGGATGCGCTGGGCGCCGACGCAGTGGTGGGCATGGCGGTTTATACGGAGTTGCTGGCGGTATAGGGAAGCGGAGTTACTCGGCTGCAGACGTAGCAGCTTACTCTTCTGGATCGGCTGCGCCGGCGATGTCTTTCCCGGATTCGGTTTCAGGCAGAGGCAACCTCGCTGGGTCGACAGCCTCAAAGCCCTCTGCGAGTGCGGCTTCGAGCAATGGCGCGGAGGCGGAGACAAACGTGAAGTGCGTACCGGGAAACATTTCGCGCGAGGCCAGCGCGGCTCCCAGTTGCAGAGCCTCGGGCCAGCGCAGCGTGGTGCGGTCGAGGATCTGCCGGGCCGCATCGAGAACGCCGGGATTCAGCGGCTGCTGCACCATGCGCGCTGCCTCGGCATGGAGCAGTTCGAAGACGCTGGCGGCAGCTTCGGGCGAGATGTCTCCAGCGCGCTCGCGGCGGCGGATGACGGCGTAGACCTCGAGCGGCGTGGCGGCCGAAATCAGCTTGCGGTTGTCCTCGACCGATTCCATC
>JAJYFA010000004.1 GCA_021790995.1 Acidobacteriota bacterium | reverse complement strand
ACGGGCAACATGGTGCTGGTGGAACTCTCCGAAGCTGAAGTGGCGCACGGCGGCGATGTGCCGGCGCGGTTCGACCGTCTGGTGCACGCAGGAATGCCGCATCATGTGACCTTGTCGTTCGGTCACCAGGCAGATTCGTTCCGCAGGCTTGCACGGGCACTCGGCGTCGAGTGGATCAGCAGGCATCGGATTGGGTGATTTCGGTGAGATGAGCGCGTGCGCGCACTCACAAGCCGATCAACGACCCCGGCGGGCAAGAAGCGTGCGTTGGGGATGCCGGTCAGGAGACCGGCGCTGCAAGAGAGGTGAGTTTCGATGAGCGAGGAACAGCAAAAGTCGTACAAAGTGTATCTCGGCGGCAAGTGGATTGAGACTGCCGAGAAGATCCAGATTACAGACCCGGCGACAGGGCAGAAGTTTGCCAGCGTCTCGACGCTCAATCGGGAACAAGTGCGCTCGGCCTTCGACACTGCGCAGGCGGCGCTGCCGGCATGGCGCGGCATTACGGCCAAGGAGCGCGGCGCGTATCTCAATCGCGTGGCCGACGAAGTGCACAAGCGCGCCGACGAGATCGCGCGCCTGATCACGCTCGAAAACGGCAAGCCAATGGCGCAGAGCAAAGGCGAGATGGCGATGACAGAGGACCATCTGCGCTGGTTTGCCGAGGAGGGCCGCCGCGCTTATGGGCGCGTGGTTCCTCACCAGGTTCCGGGCAAGCGCAACATGGTGGTCAAGACGCCGATCGGCGTTGTGGGTGCGATCGCTCCCTGGAATTTCCCGCTGGTGCTGGGCATTCGCAAGGCCGCACCGGCACTGGCGGCAGGCTGCCCGGTGGTGCTCAAGCCGTCTTCGCAAACGCCGCTCAGCTCCATTGCCTTCGCGGAATGCGTTGAGGCCGCAGGTATTCCCGGCGGCGTCTTCCAGGTTGTGGTCGGCAGCGCGCGCATGATCGCCGAAGAGTTTTTGACGAATTCGATCTGCCGCAAGATCACCTTCACCGGTTCGACGGAAGTGGGCAGGGAACTGATCAAGGGGGCGGCGGAATCGATCAAGCCGCTCTCGCTCGAACTGGGCGGGCTGGCGCCGTTGCTGGTCTTCGACGATTGCAATCTCGACCAGGCGGTACAGGAGACACTGGTTGCCAAGTTCCGCAATACGGGCCAGTCGTGCATTGCGGCGAACCGCATCTACGTGCAGCGCTCCATCCACGATGAATTTGTAAAGCGGTTTGTCGTCGGTGTGCAGAAGCTGAAGACCGGTCCGGGGCTGGATCCGGGCACCGACATCGGTCCGCTTATCAACCAGCAGGCTCTGGATGCTGCGCTGGCCCAGATTGAAGATGCCGCCAGCCGTGGCGGCAAGGTGCTCTGCGGCGGCAAGCGGATGGGATCGAGCGGCTTCTTCCTCGAGCCGACGGTCATCGACGGAGTTGGCGGGCCGTCACTGTGCATGCGTGAAGAGACCTTCGCGCCGGTGGCGCCGATTGCGACGTTTGAGACCGAGGACGAGGCGATTGATGTAGCCAATGCCAGCGAGTATGGGTTGAGCGCCTACGCGATGACGCGCGACATCGGGCGGATCTTCCGGCTGGCCGAGCGCATCGAAGCTGGCACGCTGGGCATTAATGACGGTGCGCCGACCACGAGTAATTGCCCCTTCGGCGGCGTGAAGCAGAGCGGATGGGGACGCGAGCTGGGCATCGAAGGTCTGGATGCCTTCCTGGAGACGAAGCATGTCTCCTTTGGCGGAATGTGACATTTTTACGGAAGGACGGATGAAGGAGCAAATACGATGATTCACTTTCTTGTTCACGATTCAGCGGACACGGTAGGCGTGGCCGTCGTGGATATTGCGGCCGGAACGGAATGTACCGGCCGTGATCTCTCAACCAACAGGCCGCTGGCGGTCAAGGCAGTGCAGGATATTCCGCTGGGGCACAAACTGGCGCTCAAGGATTTCGCCGTGGGCGATACGGTGATCAAGTACGGCTGCGACATCGGCAAAGTGGTGCAACCAATCAAGGCCGGCCAGCACGTGCACGTGCACAATCTGAAGACGAAGAGGTGGGCATAATGAAGGATCTGACAATTTACGCATATCGGCGTGAAAACGGGCGCGTCGGCATCCGCAATCACGTGGTTATTCTGCCCGTGGACGACATTTCGAATGCCGCGTGCGAAGCCGTGGCCAACAACATCAAGGGAACACTGGCTCTGCCGCACGCCTATGGCCGCCTGCAGTTCGGCGAGGATCTGGAGCTTTTCTTCCGCACCATGATCGGGACCGGCTCCAATCCCAACGTGGCTGCGGTCATTGTTATCGGCATCGAGCCGGGCTGGACGCAGAAGATCGTGGACGGAATCGCAAAGACCGGAAAGCCGGTGGCGGGCTTCTCGATCGAGGGCCAGGGCGACATCGCCTGCATTGCACAGGCCTCAAGAAAAGCCAAGGAGTTTGTGCAGTGGGCCACTGAGTTGCAGCGCACCGAGTGCAAGTTCAGTGAGCTGTACATCAGCGCGAAGTGCGGTGAGAGCGACACCACCACTGGACTGGCGAGCTGCCCGGCGGTCGGTAATGTGTTTGACAAGCATTGCGCGAACGGCGGTGTGGCTTCCTTCGGCGAAACCACGGAGTTGACCGGCGCCGAGCACATCGTAGCCGCCAAAGCCATTAACGATACGGTGCGCCAGCAGTTCCAGGCCATGTTCGACGACTACCAGAAGCTGGTCTTTGGCGAGAAGACCGACGATCTCTCCGAGTCGCAACCAACCAAAGGCAACATCGCCGGCGGTTTGACCACCATCGAGGAGAAGGCTCTCGGCAACGTGGAAAAGATCGGCAAGAAGACGAAGTTTGTCGGCTGTCTGAAGCCTGCCGAAGCTCCTGCCGACAAGGGCCTCTGGTTCATGGACACGTCGAGCGCCGCGGCAGAAGCAGTTACATTGTGGGCTGCCTCGGGCGCGGTGGTACATCTGTTCCCCACCGGCCAGGGCAACATCATCGGCAATCCAATCGAGCCCGTCATCAAGCTCTCAGGGAATCCTAAAACCGTGAAAGGGATGTCCGAGCATGTCGACGTGGATGTGTCGCCGATTCTGCAGGGAGAAATGACGATCGACCAGGCCGGCGAATTGCTGATCGAAACCATCGTGCGCACGGCGAACGGCCGTCTCACCGCGGCAGAGGCGCTGGGCCATCGCGAGTTTGTGATGACCAAGCTCTATCGCAGCGCGTAACTCCAGTGCGTTTCTTCCGCTCCGGGTTCTGTTCGCAGGCCCGGAGCGCCCATCGATGTTGTGTTGAGGCCTTTATGAATTCTTATCCCAAAGAGGTGCTCGTTAACGTTGTGTCGCAACTGGCTGCCGCAATGGGCGTGCCGGCTGAGGACGCGGCGCTTTTTGCCGAGGTGCTGGTCGATGCCGATCTAAACGGCGTCTCGACCCATGGCGTTTCGCGGTTGAACATTTATCTCAAGCGTATCGAGCTGGGGCTGATCGATCCCAAAGCGGCACTCCAGATCGACCGGCAGTCAGGCAGTGTGCTGGTGCTCGACGCCGGCAACGGCCTGGGCCAGGTGCAGGCACGCAAGGCTCTCGATCTTCTTATCCCGATGGCTCGTCAGAATGGCGTGGCCGTGGCCACCATCCGCAACTCGCAACACTTCGGCGCGCTCTCCTGGTACTGCAATTATGCCGCGAGCCACGAAATGGTCCTGCTGGCCATGACGAATTGCGAACCGGCCATGTCGCCCGGAGGCGGATACGAACCGTTCTTCGGCACCAATCCCATCGCGGCTTCGTTCCCTACGGGCAAGGGATTTCCCGTCAAGATCGATCTGGCAACATCGGGCGTGGCGCGCGGCAACATCATCGCGGCGCAAAAGAAAGGCCAGCCGATTCCGCTGGGCTGGGCGCTCGATCCTGAAGGAAACCCGACGACCGATGCAGCAAAGGCGCTGCTCGGCACGGTGTTGACCATGGCTGGCCACAAAGGCTACGCGCTGGCGCTGATGGTGGAACTGTTCAGCGGCGTGCTTTCAGGCTCGGCGATTGGCCCAGATATCGGCTCGATGTACAAGAACCTCGATCGCAAGCAGGATGTGGGCCACTTCTTCTGTCTCTTCGACGTAAAGGCGTTTCTCGATTACAGCGAATATCTGGGCCGCATCGACGCGACCATCGATCGCATCAAGGCTTCAAAGAAGCGTCCCGGCGTGGACGAGATTCTAGTCCCCGGCGAGCGATCCGCGCGCAAGGCCGCTCTCAACAACGCACAGGGCATTCCTGTTTCACCCGAGACCGTGGCGGAGATCGAGCAATGGTGCTCCCGCCTGAACGTAGCATTCAACCATGAGGTGGTTGGCCAGCCATGAGCAACGTGGACATTTTGATCTCCGAAAATATACGGGGCGCTGCTGTCGATGCGCTCAGTGAGCGCTTTCGCGTCTCTTTTGAGCCAGATTTGTGGAAGGATCCGGAGAAGCTTGCCGAGAAGGTGAAGAGCTGCCGGGCGCTGATTGTGCGCAATCAGACGCCTGTGACGGCATCGCTCATCGATACCGCGCAGAATCTGCATGTGATCGGCAGAGCCGGCGTCGGCCTCGACAACGTCGACTACAAGCACGCCGAAAAGGCCGGCATTGTAGTCTCGTTTACGCCCGACCAGAACGCGATCAGCGTGGCCGAGATTGTCATGGGCATGATGCTGTCGCTGGCGCGATTCATCGCGGTCGCCGACGCGGACACGAAGAAGGGCAACTGGAACAGGCAGCGCTACGTCGGGACGGAACTCTACGGCAAGACGCTGGGCATCGTGGGCGCGGGAAAGACCGGATTTCTGACGGCCTGCCGCGCGAAGGCCTTCGGCATGAAGGTTCTGGCCTATGATCCTTTTCTGAGCCGGGACAACATTCTGCTGAGCGAGTTGCAGGCCGAGCTGGTGGAACTGGACGAACTGCTGGCGCAGGCGGACGTGCTCTCGTGCCACCTGCCGGCAACACCGCAAACGGTGGGCCTGCTGAATCACGAACGGTTCGCAAGGATGAAGCAGGGCGCGTTCTTCATCAATACGTCGCGCGGCAAGGTGGTTGTAGAGGCGGATCTGGTGGAGGCGCTGAAGTCCGGCAAGCTGGCCGGCGCGGCGCTCGATGTGCGCGGTAAAGAGCCTCCGCAGACCGGCGAACTTGAGGCTATGCCGAACGTGATCCTTACACCGCACATCGCGGCCTTTACGCGCGAAGCGCAGACGCGCGTGACCATGGCCGTGTGCGAGGACGTAGGACGCGTGCTTGATGGCAGACCAGCGGTGAACGCGGTGAGACGGACTACGCCAGCGAGGCGTGTTTCTTCCTGATCTGGATCGGCTTCTGGCCGTCCGGTTTGGGGACGAAGATTTCCTCCCAGACCAGACCGCACTCTTTGGTCATCTGTATCGGGTATTCAAGGCGGCCGAGCTCAGCTTCTGCATTGTTGGTGCCGAAGGAAAATGTGCAACCGGCCGCTTTCGCCATCTGGATAAACGTACGGCTGGGAATCCTGCGGCGGTTGTTGATTTCAATCGCGACATTGTGGTGGAGAGTGGCGTCGATCACGCGCCGCATCCGCTGCGGCGTCCAAAGCTCGTCGTAATGCGCGACGATCTGGTCGGGCAGATACGTTGCGTTGGCATAGATGTCGATCGGTTCGCGCATCACGCTCTCGATGCGTTTCACGTACATCTCCATAAATGCCTGACTGTCGGTGATGACGCCGATCTCCTCCGGAATCCAGATCCTCATGCGCTTGCCGTGGTCGTCGGTGAAGGTCATCGCGTCGGTGAAGACGTAGTCGAAGCGCGCCACGGCCTCCGGCGAGACAAGAGTCTGCCATTCGCGTCCTTCGGCCTGCATCGCAACGTAGCAGGGCTGCCCCTTCATGCTTTGGAGATAGGCCAGAATGCTGGCGTCGCTGTGCACAGGGAAGCTGAGCCCGCAGTTAATGGCGATTCCGTAGCCAATACCGACGCGGCGCGAGTTATTGAGAGCCTGTTCGAGTGTCAGGCCGCCCTTGAGGTGCGCGTGATAGTCGACGACGGGGATGTTGGCCGAACCAAGGCGGATGATATCGCGATAAACTTCGTCGACCTGCGGGTTCTCGTCTGAGAGTTGCGGGATTGAGTCGGGGAGCCGATGAACACGGAGATTGCGAAAGAGTGCGACGCTTTGCGGGCTGAGCGCTTCGATGGCAATGGTTCCGTGGCCGATACGGCACTCGAAATCCGGGTTGGCGGAGAACGCATCGGCCGGTTCGATGTAGTCGACCACCAGCATGCCGTTGAGGCGGATCTGCACCTGCTTCTGACGGACGAGAATGTTAAGCGTGAACCACTCGTTGTTGGCAATGAACTGCTTCCAGACGTGGCGCACGCCCTGGAGAGAGCCGGTCTTTCTGCGCTGGATAAATCCGTTGGGGCCGCGCGCATCGTTGGCCAGCAGCACCTCGAATCCGGGAGCAGGTGCGGCGGAAGACCGGTCGGCGGTATGGAAACAGAGCGCGGATTCGGCGCCGGGCTGCAGGGAAATTTCTGCGTTCAACTCAAAGTTCTTGAAGTCCGCATCACCGGAAGGACCAGCATAGAAGAGGCGAGAGTTGCTGCCTTGGGCGCATAGCTGCCCGCCATTGGTCCTGAAGGCCGCTGCATCTCCGCGAGCGCGCCAGCCGCGCAACGAAGTGCCGTCAAAGAGGGCAATCGAATCGGCGGATTGGGCGGGTAGGGAACGAACTGCTGCAGGAGCAGCCAGCAGCAACGCCAGAGCATCGCGGCGTGTGAGTGTAAGCATGGGATTCCTTTCGCGCGAAGATTATGATGCGGCAATCTGAGGCTTGTCGAGAAGGCGGTATTTGCGGCCGGCGGTGAAAAGTGCGACGGTGCCGACCAGCGGCATCAGCCCAACCAGCACAAAGACCGGTGTGTAGGAGATCTTATCGACGAGAATGCCGGTGAGCAGTGGAAACAGCATCCCGGACAGTCCCCCTGCAATGCCCGTCAGCCCCGTGGCGCGGCCTACCTGGTGCTCGGGGAAGAGATCCGTGACGGCGGCGAACATGTGCGCGGAAAGGAAGTTGTCAGCAGCAATGGTCAGGCAGAGCAACGCCATGACGGCGGCCGTGGCATGCAGATAAGGTATGGCAAAGCTCAGAAGGCAGATGATCGCGCTGCCGTACATCAGGATGCGTCGCGTGTTGAGAACGGAAAATCCGTGGCGTATAAGTACGCCGGCTGCCCATCCCCCCGCAATGCCGCCCACATCGCCCATCAGGAAAGGAATCCAGGCGAGGAATCCAATCTGAGCCATGGTCATGTGGCGGGCGCTAAAGAGATAGCTGGGCGTCCAGTACCAGTAAAACTGCATCACTGGCCCAATAAAGAAGCGGCAAAGCATGACAGCCCAGGCGGATGAGTTGCCGAGCAGCTCCCGGGCGGAAATTGCTGGCTGGGCCGATTGAGCGGACCTCTTGGCTTCCTTGCCGTACATGAACCACCACGCAGGAATCCACAGGAACCCGGCTACCGCGGGCACCAGGAATGCGGTGCGAAATCCGTAATGTTCGAGCAGATAAACAATCACGGGAACCGCGAGCGTGGCGCCGATGACGCTGCCGCCATTGAAGATACCGATGGCCAGCGTGCGATCTTTCTTCTCAAAGAGCCGCGTCACGGTTTTGACGCCGCCCGAGTAGGCGGCGCATTCGCCGGTGCCTTTCCAGAATTGCGACAACCCCAGCGAAAGGCCGGAGCCTGCAAGAGCGAACGAGGCTGATGCGGTCGACCACCAGCAGATGGCGGCTGTAAGCCCCAGTCGCGCGCCCAGCCGATCCATGAGGTAGCCCATGGGGAACTCGCCCGTCATCATACCGAAGCCGAGAGCGGAAACAATCCTTCCGTAGGCCGCGTTGGAAAGGTGAAAGGTCGTTCGCAGCACCGGGGCCATGACAGACAATGCTTGGCGGCCGATGAACATAATCACAGTGAGAAAGAACAGGAAGCAGAGAATCAGCCATGCGCGCCCGCTGTTGCGGTGCTCGATGGCCAGCCCGCTTTCAGTCCCGCGTATCTCTTCAACGTTCGGCAAACTTCCTCCCTGAGCGAGGCCGCCGTGTGGGGGGACGCCGGCATCAAGGTTTCAGTTCTGTCTGGCAAGAGTAGGATGCGAAGCGGCCTTACACTTGCATTCCGCGGGCCTCATGCCAAGGATGCGCGGACTTGAGGATTTGATTGATGTCTCTGACGTTTTGCAGTCCCTTAGTGTTCAGCCATTGTTCTAGCGCGGATGCACCGCCTTTGACAAAGACGGGAACGCCATCCTGCCAGGTGGCTCGTCCTGCGAGCACGCCGTGAAAATGCGTGCCGCTCAAGACAGCGAGTTCCAGGGTTTCAAGAAAGATCGGGGTGCTGACTCCAGCCGAGAGGTAAATAATCGGCTTGTCGGTGAGCGCCGCTTCTGCGCGGATCAGTTCCATCGCTTCGGCGCGCGTGTGCAGCTTGTGCCCCTTGAAAGCGCGCGTCCCTTCGACGTGCGCCATCTGCATGGGGACTTCAATCTTGAATACATCGGCGCCGTAGCGATCCCTGGCGAATTCTTCCATGGACTTCAGAATGATCTCGGGCTTCCTGCGCGCATATTCGATCTCGCCCTGGCCGTGTACGTCATAGGGCAGGAATTCGAGGAAGAATGGAATATCGACGGCCCTGCATTCGGCTCCAATGCGTTCAATCCACGCCTTCTTGCGGTCGTTGACCCACTCTTTTTCAAACGGATTGTAGTAAACAAGAATCTTGACGGCGTTGGCGCCGGCTTCCTTGATGCGCAGGGCCGACCATCCCTCGTAGAGCGACGGCAGCCGTTCCGGCTTGTCAGGGCTGTATCCGGCGTGCTCGTAGGCAAGCAGCAGACCCTTGCCGTTGATGTGCTGTGTGGCTTCAAGGCCGTACTGGATGTCGAGGAGTATCGACGAGGCTTCCCTGGTCAGAGTCTGCGCAACCAGAGTTTTGAACTCCGAGATCATCTCCGGCGGCGGTTCGCTGACGCCGAGCTCTCTTGCGAGCATGTCTCTGAGCAATCCTCGCTGGTCCATAGCCAGGGCTGCGATAACTCCGCGGCTATCGGCGACGGCTTGCAAACCGGCAATCTTTCCGGGCGTCAGCTTCATCGGCATTGAGTTCTCCTGTTTTCGACAGCGACCTACGCCATCGACGCGCAATGAACGCGCAGAGGAGCGGCGCAGGGCAAAATCACAAGGTAGCAGAGAATGTGCTCGTGATTCTGCGAATTGCAAAGAACTATATCGGACGGGCTTCGGTGGTGTCAATCGATGATAAACGATAATTAATGATTTCGACTCAGGGCAGAGTTCTTATTGCACTGCGATTCTCAATCGCGGGGCACAGTCAGGAAGGCGCGGGGAAAATCGAAGGGGGCCGCTTTTTTGAGGCAGCCGGCGTTAAGGTGTCGCTTGTATCGCATTGATGGCAAAGGTAATTATAAAAATCTATTGAAATTGATTGACAAAGGTTATTCTCTCTGCCTATACTTCGCCCGAATTAGAGACCGTAGTTTTTCTTGCCCGAGATCGGACGACGAAGCTTGTTGTCATTGGAAATAGGTCGCCAATCTGTCTGCTCGATGACAGGTCGGTTTTCGATTCTGATTTCTATTGCGCGAGTTTTGCCAGACCATACGCGATTGCCATGAAGCAATGTGAGCAGAAAAACCGGCGGCGCTTGACGGGGTCAAACGAAGACTCTAGAGTACCCTTACCCGAATGCAGACCGTGTGTGTTCGTCGGCGATCGGGTAGGTTTCCCCCGCACCCAAAGCAATGAGCGCCGAGCCCACTCCCGCCGTGCTGTCATGTCGTTGCTGTTTGAGCGCAATGCAAGCGTGTCTTTCTGGTCAATCGCTGAAGTAAGTTTTGAATTCTGGGAACTCACCCAGCAACAAGGCTTGGCGAGTTTTTCCGTTTGCACAGGATTCGCCGATTTCCATTCCATCTGAACCATTTGCGCTGACCTGGGTGAGCGCATAGTCGTGGGCATTTCTATTGAACAACGAAGGATGTGAATCATGACATTTCATAAGGTAGCGAAGCAAACGACGCGGAGGGAGGTACTTCAGGCATTGGGTATTCTCGCGGCTGCAGGGACGATCTCTTCGCTAGGGTCAGCGCGGTCATTCGCCGAGGGCGGCCACGTTCCGCCTGGAATCAAGTTCGGCGTGCAGTTGAATGCCTTCCCGATCAACCCAAGGCGTTTTGAGACGTTTGAGGCAGCCCTCGATCAGATCAAACAGATTGGCTATCAAGGCTTCGAGTCGAGTTTTCGGAATCTGAGCCCGCAGTTCGCCGCGCCCGAGATGGCGCGCCGGAGCATTGAGCGCACCGGGCTGACCTTCTTTGGCATTCATATCTTTTTCCCGGACAACCTTTACGACCAGAAGACGCGGATTGCGGCGCCTACAGTGTACGAGCCCGTAGCGCGGGGCGGTGTGGCGCTAGGAGCGAAGCACCTGATCCTGAGCGGCGCCCCATCGGAAAACACCGGTCAACTGAAAGCCAAGATCGAAGCGTTGAATACCGCCGGACGCTATGCCAAATCTGTCGGGCTTACGGCTGCTTATCACAATCACTGGTGGGAGTTCCGGTCGAAGATCGGTGAGATTAACGCTCTCTACACCGAGACCGATCCCAAGCTGATTCATTTTGTTCTCGACGCAGGTCATGCATTCCACGGCGGAGCCAACGTTCCCGCGTTCATTCGCGCGCATTCTCAGCGCATCATTGGATTCCATCTGCGCGACTTCAAGAACGATCAGTATTGCGAACTCGGTACGGGCGATTTTCCGCTGCACGAGGTTGCCGCCACCATCGAGCAGCTTGGCTGGAAGGGATGGGTGGAGAACGAAGAAGAACGCGCCGACCATTCGCAGGGCGGTGCGAAGGTGATTGCTCCAGCTTTCAAAGCCATGAGGGAGGCATTTCTGCAATGAACCGACGTGAATTTGTTTTTACTGGAGCCGCTGCCGCTGCGGTTGCCACACGCGCCATGGACGCACGAGCGTACGCCGCAATTGCCGGAGCGAATGACCGCGTCGGCCTGGGCGTCATCGGCACAGGACGCCGCGCAACTGTTGTTTGCGGCGGCGGGTTTGTGCAGGATCCCAGGGTCGAAATCCGGGCCCTGGCCGACATCTACGACAAGCAGATAGCAGAATTTCAGAGGCGGTTCAAGGACCATGTAGCCGGCGCAGAAGTTTCTGTCGAGTACCAGAAGATGCTGGACCGCAAGGACATCGATGCGGTGATGATTGCCACTCCGGATCACCTGCACGTTCAGATCGCCAAAGATACGCTGGGAGCGCACAAGAACACGTATCTGGAGAAACCAACGCTGCATCGCTGGAGCGAGCGGGAAGAGCTGATCAAGGCCGCGGAAGCCAGCAACGTGGTGCTACAGTGCGGCATGCAGCAACGCAGCGGCGCACACTATCAGCGGGTGAAGGAGGAGATCTTCGACAGCGGAAAGTTGGGCAAGGTGATTTTTGCCCGCGCGGTGTGGAGCAACTTCCCCTGGCAGCGGCGCGTCATTCCGAATGTACCGAAGCCGGCCGAACTGCGCTGGGATCTGTTTCTGGGACCGGCGCCGAAGGTGCCCTTCGAGATGTCTCGCTACAGCTCGTGGCGATCCTATCACGACTACGGCAACGGACTGCTGGCCGACATCCTGACGCACTGGGCCGACGTGGCGCAGTGGATGATGAACGATGACAAGCCGGAGACCGCGGCTGCGCTGGGAGGCGACTTCCAGCTCACTGGCGATCTCACCAACCCGGACACCGTGAGCGCCGTCGTCCGCTACAAAAACTGGAACCTCAACTTCGAATCGTCGGTTCTCTCCATTCGTAACCCACATCCTTCGGTTTACTTCGAAGGAACTGAAGGAACTCTCGACCTGAGCCGGGAGGGGTACACGTTCACTCCCAACCACGGCGCGCCAACCCGGTTTGACTCGACGCAGAGCCTGGAGCGCGCGCACACCGAAAACTTTGTGGATGCAATTTTGAACGGCAGCAAGGTGAACGCACCAGTCACGGCCGGACTGGCAGCCAGTGTGCCCGTGATGATGGCGCTCCAGTCGTATTGGTCGCACGAACTTTGTAAGAAAACAGAACTCGTTTAGAGGCTCCGCACCGCTCTCCGGATTGCGGAATGAACAACCGTCGAATCAATTTGAGGTGCGCTGATACTGGCGTATCTCTCATGAAAGGACAGGATGAATAACTTAATTCGCAAACTACTCATCGCCAGCTTCGCAGTGTTCCTCGCTCTGGGCATTGCGTCCAGCGCATTTGCACAATCCACTGGCAGCATCCGCGGCACGGTAACTGACCCGAGCGGTGCCGCCATAGCCAATGCCTCAGTGACGGCGACCGCGACCAGCACGGGCATCAAGCGCACCACCATGACCAACGACAGCGGCATCTTTGTGTTCCCGAATCTTCCCATCGGAGGCTACACGCTGAAGGTCTCCGCAAAAGGGTTCGCGACAAAAGATCTCACCGGTATGACGTTGATCACCGCCCAGGTGATGGATCTGCCCATCGGACTGGCAGTGGGCACACAGACGCAGCAGGTGACCGTCACATCGGAGAGCCAGCAGATCGAGACCAGCACTTCGACCGTGGAGCAATCGGTGACCCAGCAGCAGATGCGCGACCTGCCGCTCAACGGCCGCAACCCGCTGCAACTCACCACACTGACCGCCGGCACGGTTCTGACCACAACCGGCACCGAGAGCGGCCAGGAAGACAATACCGGTCTATCGGTGAACGGCCTGAGAGCAACACAAAACACATATATGCTCGATGGCACGGTTTACGTGAACCGTTTCTTTGATTCCGTGCCGACCATGCCAAACCCGGATGCGTTGCAGGAGTTCACGATCCAGGCTTCAAACTACAGCGCCGATCACGCTGGCGCTGGTGCTTTGGTGCAGCTCTCCACGCGCTCTGGAACGGATCAACTGCACGGCGAGGCATGGGAGTACTTCCGCAACACAGTGCTGAATGCGCGCAACTACTTCTGGCATCACCCAACGGAACCGCCCTTCAAGCTCAACCAGTTTGGCGGCACGGTTGGCGGCCCGGTCTTCAAGAGCAGGAAGGCGTTCTTCTTCTTCTCGGCCGAGGATCTCCAGCAGCGCTCCGCGCCTACGCCTATCACCATTCAGATGCCTACCGCAGCTGAACTTACAGGCGACTTCTCGGCGCTGGCTGCACAGGGCATCGCGATCTACAACCCGGTGACTGGTTGCGGTTATGGGCAGACAGCAGCGCCAAACGGCACGGGTGGTTACAACTGCACCGGAACCATCACCGACATCATTCCCGGCGATGGTCAGCCTGGAGATGGGCCGATGGACCCGCTGTCCCTGGCCGTGAACAAGCAGTATCTTGTCGCTGGAGAGGCGGCTTCAACCCCGATCACGACGGGACCAAACGCCGGCATTTACAACACGCTGAGCACCAACACCAACAACAATATCGATAATACGCAGTATCTGACGAGGCTTGACTATGCCCTCGGTCAAAACGACCATATCTTTGGCCGCTATTTCTACAATGAGGATAACTTCCAGCGGCCGTTTACAGCCCCCCTCGGCTTTTATGCGGCCAATCTGTTCCGCAACCAGGCGCTGACGCTCAGCGAAGCGCACGTCTTCTCGTCCTCACTGACGGGCGTTGTGTATTTTGGCTTCTTCCGCGGCGCGCGTACGCAGATTCCCGTAGCGCCAGGATTGAAGACAGACTATCAACTCGGACAAACAGGCGTGCCCTACGGCAGTCCGAACGAAAATCTGGTTCCGTTTCCTGGTGTGCGGAACAACATCGTGGGTTACGTCAACCTCTTCTCCGGCGGCGCTCTTACCCAGGATGCCACGACATTCGATATCCACGCCCAGGTCGTGAAGCTGATACAAAGGCACACGCTGACCATGGGTGGAGACATGGAACGCTCGCGTATCGACATGGACGACTACTCCTTTACACCGGGCGACAACACCTTTAACGGACAGCGTACGCAAGCGCCTTCAGGCACAGCGCTGCCGGCCGGATTCGCGAAGAGTGGTAACGCGTTCGCTGATTTCTATGTCGGCTACGAATCCAGCTTCTATCAGGACAACGGGCGCAAAGCGTACCTGCGCGAACTTCGTCCGTCGCTCTATCTCCAGGATGACTGGAAGATGACGCCGAGGCTTACGGTAAACCTTGGCCTGCGCTGGGATCCATGGATGCCGCCTATCGACAATAACGGAACGCTTGTGGGTTTCGATCTGGCAAATCCAAGCTTCCAGTCGACGGTTGCCCCGAACGCGCCAAAGGGATTGATGTTCGACGGTGACTCCGGTGTGCAGGCGCCTGTCTTCAAAAACAACTTCAAAGACTTTGCGCCCCGCGTGGGATTCGCCTATAACCTGTTCGGCAACGGCAAGACGGTGGTTCGTGGCGCCTACGGCATCTTTTATGGGTTCCCTGAGGGACTGTTGTATCAGCGAACGGACGCCATGCAGCCCATCAACCTCTATCTCAACATTCCCAACCCGCCGAAGTGGGACAACGTCTACACCGGCTACCCGGGCGGCAATCCCTTCCCGCGCGGACACGTCACGCCTTCGCAGTTCAAGACCTATCAGTTTGTGACACCCCTTGCTGGCGGCGTGCTGAACCCAGGTTCGAAGGTGGAGTATACGCAAGCCTACAACCTCATGATCGAACAGGATCTGACGCATGGTTTTGCCATGAGTGCAGGCTACGTGGGCAACCACGCCGAGCACGTGATGGCCTCCCGGCAGTTCAACCCGGCCATCTACAATCCGAAGGACAATCCGCCAGACACGGTGGGTAACGAAAACAGCCGCAGACTCTTCCCTGGGCTCGGCGCTGTGGAACTGGCTGACTCCTACCAATATGAGATGACCAACGCATTGGAGTTCAACGTCACGCGCCGGTCGGCTCACGGGCTGACCCTGCTCTCCAACGTCGTGTGGATGAAGACCATTGACAACGGCTCGTCGGGCACTGAAGGCCAGGCGGGACCGCCCAACCCATTCAATCTGAACAGCCAGCGCGGCGTAGCTGACTTCGACCAGGCGTTGCGCTTCACGGCATCGGCCAACTACCCGCTGCCGAGATTCAACGTTAGCGGTCCGGCAAACGCAATCGTCAACGGCTGGCAGTTGAATGCCATCATCACGTCACAGACTGGCTTGCCGCTGACCTTCAACAGCGGCGTGGACAACTCACTTTCCGGCATCGGCAACGACTACGCGGTGTACACAGGCGTGAGCCCTGCACGGCCGGCGGGCGCGTCCGAGATTACGGAGTGGTTCAATCAAGCTGCATTTGCGAAGAACCCACTTCCGTCAGCCAACAACAATGTCCAGTCCTTCGGTAACGTGCCGCGTAACTCTCTGCGCGGACCCGGCTACCAGGACACTGACCTCTCGCTCTTCAAGGACATCCTGAGCGACCATCGCATTCATGGCCAGTTCCAGGCGGAAGTCTTTAACGCATGGAATCACACCAATCTCGCCAATCCGGGATCGACGGTGAGCGCCTCGGGAACCTTCGGGCAGATTACATCCACCAGCAGCAGCACGGGCACGGTCAACTCGCCTTCGACAGTTGGCGCGCAGCGCGTCTGGCAGTTTGTGGGCAAGATCATCTTCTAAACGCAACCTGCCGGAGTTGCGCACGGCAAGTTTACCGCCGCCTGCGATCCCGATTTCGGGATCGCAGGCGGCGGGCTTGCAGCAGAGCTCCGGCAATATTTTTAGATCGAGATTGACCGCTGAATCTTACAGATGAATCCAGCCGCCGCGGATGAGCTCGAGCGATCCAACGGCAACAACAATCCACAACAGAACACCTTGCAGAAGCGGCCGTACGCCAACCTCGCGAATGGTCTTCATGGAAAGCCCCGTACCGATCAGATAAAGCGTGACCGTAAGGCCAACCACGCCGAGGTGCTTGAGGACCGGGTAAGCCGGCTGAAAGGTGTGGATGTAAGTGTTGCCAACGGCCGCCAGGCAAAACAGGAGAATGAACCAGGGCCACTGAACCCGCGCTTTGCTTTTTCTGGCGACGGCCGTACCCATGGAGACCGGAACAATCCACAGCGCGCGCGCCAGCTTGACCGTTGTGCCCACGGCAAGAGCCAGCGCACCGAACTTGGCTGTTGCACCCACCACGGAACTCGTATCGTGAATAGCGAGTGCAGACCACAGCCCAAACTGAGTTTGCGACATGTGCAACAAGCTTCCAATGAGAGGAAAGGTCAGCAGCGCGACCGAGTTGAGCACAAAGACCGTGCCCAGCGAAACGGCGATCTCATCCTCGCCGGCTTCGGTAATCGGCGCGATGGCGGCAATGGCGCTGCCGCCGCAAATGGCTGTACCCGCCGAGATGAGGAAGGATGTGCCGCGGTTGACTTTGAGAAGCCTTCCGAGGGCCCATCCGAGCGAAAGGGCGATGCTGATGCTGGCAGCTGTGTATGCAAATCCCGAGCGGCCAGCGTGAAGAACCTCTTGGAGATTCATGCCGAAGCCCAGGCCGATGACAGAGGCCTGCAACAGGAATTTGGAGAGCCGCTTGGCCTCCGAGTGATACGGATGCGCGAAAGAAAATCCGTAAACCAAGCCACCGGCCAATGCGACTGGCGGGGAAACAAGACCTGTGGCTGCGAAGATCAGACCGAGGAAGAATAGGTTTCTCGACACACACTCAGTGTGCCGTTCGAACATGGCGCGCGTCCAAGCAGAACGAATGATTGGGCATTAGCTTTGCTTATCGGCCTTCAATATCTGCTTTGCGCTGGCTATCTGCGACTTCGAAGAGTTCCGTTTCGTTCCCGCGCGCGAGGCCAGGAATCTACGGAATTCCTGTGCCAGGCCATTGGGCTGCGGGCCCTTGGCGGTAACCAGAAGAAAATCGCGGTGGATGCGCAGCCCCTTGACTTCGACGATCTTGAAGCTGCGCCCCAAACGGAGGTCCTTGGCAATTGCCCAGCGCGAAACAAAGCCAACGCCAAGGCCTGCTTCAACGGCGGACTTGATGGCTTCTGTCGAATCGAGCTCCATCGCAATACGAAGCGAGCGGCGCTGGATTCCATGGCGCGCAAGCGCCATCTCAGTAATTCTGCGCGTGCCCGATCCGCGCTCCCGCATCAGCAATTGTGCCGTCGTAAGGTCTGTACAGGCGACCGATTGCTGCTCTGTCCACTCGTGCGCTGCGGGTGCGATGAGCAGAATCTCATCGCGCAGAAAAGGCTCGGTGTGCACTTCGCGAATTCGCGGAGGCCCCTCAATGAATCCAAGTGCGATTCGTTTTTCGTGAACGGCATGAACAATATGCTCGGTATTACCGCTCAGCAGAGTGGGAAAGACGCGAGGGTTTTCTGCGCAAAATTCGCCGAGCAGGCGCGGCAGAACATACTGCGCGATGGTTGTGGATGCGCCTAGCGTGAGCCTGCCGGCATGATCTCCGCTCAACGCACCGATCTCGTGCTCTGCCTGCACCATCAATAGGTGGACGCGGCGTGCATGCTCCAGCATCACCGTGCCCGCCGCCGTCAAACTGGCGTGCGCGCCGGATCGGTCGAAAAGCTGAACACCGAGATCTTCCTCGAGCGCCTTGATCTGCAAGCTCACGGCAGGTTGCGTCAGGTAAAGCTCTTCGGCGGCTTTGCGAAAGCTTCGCTGCTTTGCAACCGTCCGAAAAACGACCAGGCGGAAATTCTCAAGATTCGCCATTGAACCTATTTAATCATCCAGTGAAAGGCTAGACACGACAGAATCAGTGAAAACCAGAAGCTGCAGCGATCGCGCTGCAGAGGGGACGATCAAGCAGGAGGCCGGTGACGAATGAGACAGAAACCTGCAAAAGATGTGATCGCGCCAAAGAGCATCAAGGATCGTCCCGTAGATGGAAGAATAACTGAGCGCCGAGGTCAAATTTGAAGATTCAGGGCATATGATGGAATTATTTGCTGTATCGGCTGTATGGGCCAGCAAGCACAATGGCGGCGTCTGCGCTGGTGTTTCGTGCAGTAAAGAAAAGACGATGGCGGCAAGCGGATTGCAGTGCAGGCGGCAAGATAAAGGGGTGGATCGTGAAACTCGCAACCCGGGTTTTGGCAATTTTGATTGGAGCGGCAATGGCCTTTTCGGCCGTTGCTAAGGGAGAGGTGAAAATGGCGATTTGGGGTCATACCGCGGATGGAACTGCCGTCCCGATTTACACGTTGACCGATGGGCAGATTGAAGCAAGAGTCACAGCATACGGCGCGCACCTGGTGAGCGTGAAGGCGCCGGACCGCACGGGCGAAATGGCGGATGTCGTGCTGGGTTTCGACAATCTCGATACGTATATGAGTAAGACCCTGCCGTATCTCGGCGCCGTCGTCGGTCGCTATGGCAATCGCATTGGGTTGGGCAAGTTTACGCTGGATGGCAAGACCTATCAGATTCCTGTCAACAACGGTCCCAACGCGCTGCACGGCGGACCGAAGGGATTCGACAAGTACGTTTGGCAATCCAAGGAAGTGCCCGGCGGCGTCGAATTCACGCATGTGAGCCCCGATGGAGACATGGGATTTCCCGGCACGCTGACCGCGACCGTGCGCTACACGCTTCAAGGAAAGACGCTGCGCATCGACTACTGGGCCAAGACCGACAAGGACACGATTCTGAACCTCACCAACCACGCATACTTCAACCTGCACGGTAACGACAAGGGCAACATCCTCGACCAGAAGATTCAAATCGACGCCGACCGCTACACGCCGGTGGACGCGGGTTTGATTCCCACGGGCGAACTGGCGCCGGTAGCCGGCACGCCCATGGACTTCCGCAAACCGGAGGCAATCGGCGCGCGCATTGACGCGGATAATGAGCAACTGAAACGTGCCGGCGGCTACGACTTCAATTATGTGCTCAATGGCAAGCCGGGAACGCTGCACCTGGCGGCGATCGTCACTGATCCCAAGAGCGGGCGCACGCTCACCGTGGAGACGACCGAGCCGGGCGTGCAGTTTTACTCCGGCAACTTCCTGAATGGCAGCTTCACCGGCAGACACGGCATCAAGTACGAAAAGCACGCCGGCTTCTGCCTGGAAACGCAGCATTTCCCCGACTCGCCCAACCACGCGAACTTCCCGAGCACGGAACTGAAGCCCGGCGAGACCATGCACTCGACCACGACGTTTACGTTTGGGGTAGAGAAGTAGCAGCGATGTAGTAGCGTCGGCTTTCTGGCCGGCTACCGTGCGAGTCTCCCGGCCCGCATATTTCTGGTGGAGCGCTGGCGGTGTGACAGCCGCCAGCAGCGCCGCTTGGGCAAACATCGCTCCGCTATTTGGCAGCCTTCCATCTTTGAAACCATCCCAAGCCTGCCGACGTGGCTCCGGCGGGAATATACTCACAGCCAATCCAGCCCTCATAGCCAAGGTCATCGATCACATCGAAGAGATAGCTGTAGTTCACCTCGCCGGTGTCGGGCTCATGGCGTTCAGGCACTCCTGCAATCTGGAGATGGCCGACGCGGCTCTGCTTCGGGTACGCGAGATATTTGCGAATCTTGGTCGCCAGATCGCCCTCCTCGACCTGGCAATGAAAGATGTCCATCAAGATCTTCAGGTTGGTTGCGCCGATCTGGGCGACTATGACGTGCGCTTCTTCCTGCTGGTTCAGGAAGAAGCCCGGCATGTTGCGTTGCGCGATCGGCTCAATGAGCAATTCGACGCCGGCTGTCTGCGCTTGCTCCGCTGCCCAGGCAAGATTGGCCGTATAAACACCGAGCAGATGCGCGCGATCGGCTCCAGCCGGAACAACTCCCGCCATCGCGTGAACGCGTGAGCAATGTAATTCCTGGGCGTATTCCAAGGCCAGCAAAAAGCCGTCGCGGAACTCCTTCTCGCGGCCGGGCAGCGCCGCGATGCCACGCTCGCCCGCCTTCCAGTCGCCAGCCGGCGAATTGAACAGAATCTGTGCGATGCCGTGCTCATCGAGCTGCGCGGCGATTGTGGCAGCCGGATGCTCATACGGAAACATGAACTCGACCGCCGCGAAACCGTCGCGCCGAGCGGCGGCGAAGCGGTCGAGGAACGCGTGCTCCTGGTACATCATGGTCAGGTTGGCGGCAAAACGAGGCATGGCTTAAACTCCGTCATTCGATGAAGGGCCTGGTTGAGACGCCAGAACTATTTTGCATGAACGCTCAACTGACCGAGCGTGCGCTTCAAATCGTCGAGCTTCTGGCCGGCTTCGGCGAGTTTGCCCTCCGAAGTCAGCCTCTGATAGTCGGCGAAATCGCGGCTGGCCTGAGCGACGAGCCCATTCACGCTGACGGCAGTCTGCGGCGCGCCGGCGGGTGTGGATGTTGAAGCCGATTGCTGTGCTTCGGGGCCTGAGAGCGATGGGGCCTGCGATCCGAAGAGCGAGCCGAGCGCGGCCTCAAAGCTCGGTCCGTAGGCCAGGCGATCCTGCAGAGCCAGCACCACAAGCCGCAGCTCGGGCATGGGACTTTGGCTCGCCTGCAGATAGATGGGCTCTGCGTAGAGGAGCGCCTTTCCGCAGGGAATCACCAGCAGGTTGCCGCGGATCACGTGCGAACCCTGCTGGTTCCAGAGGGTGAGCTGCCCGGAGAGCTGCGCGTTCTGATCGATGCGCGCCTCGATCTGCTGCGGCCCGTCGACCAGCCGTGTTTTCGGGAAGTCAAAGACCACGGCTCGGCCGTAGTTTGCTCCGTCGCTGCGCGCCGCGATCCAGCCGATCATGTTGTTGCGATTGATGGGCGTAAAGGGCAGAATTTCGATGAACTCCAGGCCGCTCGACTCGCCGGGGATCGACATGAGCACGAAGTTCGGCTGCATGATTTGCGCGCCCTGATCGCCGCTCTGGCTGGAGCCATTTTCGGTGGCTACGCTCCACTGATCTTCGCGGTTGTAGAAGACCTCGGGATCGGTCATGTGGTAGAGGCCGTAGACATCGGCCTGCACGCTGAGCAGCAGTTCGGGATAGCGCACATGGGCGCGCAGCCAGGTGGGCATCGTCGAGGCGCGCTTGAAGAGTCCCGGATAGATGTGGCGCCATGCGGCGAGAACGGGATCGGCGGAGTCGAAGACGTAGAAAGTGACCGTGCCATCGTAGGCATCTACGACCGCCTTCACACTGTTGCGAATGTAGTTGACCGAATCGCCGCCAAGATTTGTGGGGACGGAATTCGGATACGTAGACGAAGAGGTGTAACCATCGACGATCCAGGAAAGATGCCCGTCGTCGCCTACGACGATGTAGGGGTCGCGATCGAAGGTGAGGAACGGTGCGAGCGTCTGGACGCGCGTGAGAATATTGCGGCGCATCAGCATGCGGCTCTGCGCGGTGATGTCGTCGCTGAAGGGAACCTTGGTCAGGTCGCCGCGATCGAAGGCGAGCAGCACGCGGCGCAGAAAGCCTCCCATCACAATGCCGCCCGTACCTTCATAGGTGGAAAGATTGTTGCTCCCGCCCTGCGGGTAGTTGAACTCCTGCTGGCGCGTCTTGACGTACACGTCGGTGTTGGTCAGCTCGCCGAAATAGACCTCCGGCCGCGTGACCTTGAGATCCGGCACGGTGCTTTGCACGGGCATATTAGAGAGATAGAGCGTAGGTAGGCCCTCGGGCGAAAATCCGTTCACGGGATTCATCGTGATGCCGTAGCCGTGTGTGTAGATCAGTTTGTCGTTGATCCAGTTGCGGCTGCTTTCGGGAAGCTTGTTCACATTGAGTTCGCGGACGGCGAGCATAACCTCGCGCAGCGTGCCGCCGATTTTGTAGCGGTCGATGTCGATGCCGGGAAAATCGTAATAGGTGCGAATCTCCTGCACCTGGCGCAGCGTGTCCTGCAGCGCATTCACGTCCCAAAGGCGGATGTTGTCCAGAGTTGCCTGATTCTGTTCGGGGTCGGCGGCGGCAACGCTTGTCTCGGCAGGGAACTCGCGCTGGGCAAAGCGGTCGAGTCCGTAAGCCTGGCGCGTGAGGGCGATGTTGTTCGCAATATAAGACCGCTCTTTGTTGAGCCGGTTGGGATTGACGACGAAGGTGCCCACATACCATGCCGCCATCATGGTCACGATCCAGCAAAACGCCGCAGGCGCAATTGCCGCACCCATCCAGCGGGCGCGCGGGTTAAGCAGGCCGCCGGCGATCGCGATGACCGCGCCAAGCGCAAGCGCCGCGCTGATGAACAACATGCCGGTGAGGGTGACATGCGCGTCGGTGTATGTGACGCCGGAGAAGATGGTGTGCTGGGCGAACAGCAGATCGAAGCGGCCAAGATACTCGCGAATCGCCACCGTGAACAGCAACAGGCCGAGGGCGATCGAAATGCCGCGCAGGATCGGCGACGTGATACTGCCAAGCTGACCGCCGCGCAAGTGCTCGCCTCCTGCGGCGATCAGGAAGAACACGGCGAGAATCGTCACCAGAACGGCCATTGCGAGCAGCCATCCGGCGACGAGTTCCCACGCGGGCAGGGTGAAGAGATAAAAGCCGAGCGGACGGCCGAAGATGGGATCAGCCGGGCCGGCAACCGCTGAAGGCGCGTACCAATAAAGCGCCAGTGTGGACCACTGCGCCTGCATGGCAAAGCCGGACAGGATGGAGATGACGATTGCGGCAACAAGGGAAACGACGCGCAAAGTCTTTCCCACGGGCAGCTCAAATGGACGGCCGGCAACATAGATGGTGTACGTCTCAGGCAGAGTGCCGGCGTGGCTGCGGCGAAAAATGAGATAAGCGCCGAAAAGCACCAGAAAGGTGAGCAGCGTGAAGATCGCAAAGGTTGCCCACTGAAGCTCGAAGGTCTTCCAGAAAACGGGAGCGAAGCCGAGCGAGCCAAACCAGAGCAGGTCAACCCAATAGGAAATGGCGGTGCGGCCGCTCAAAAAAACAAGGGCGATGAGCGCGATGAGAATCCATACGGCAAGGTTCGGGCGCCGCGGCTTTTGTTGCGAAGGCCAATGGATGGTTTCGGGCATGACTCTCCACGTTCAGGCAGTTTCCGCACACTGAGGTACGCAAGAATTGTACAGCGTGCAGAGTGAACGGGCGCTTTTAAGACAGCGCCTTTTGCGAATGGGTGGCTTGATGAGAGCCTTTTGCGAAGTTGGCTTGTGTTCTCCCGCCCAAGCAAGGCTTGGACGGGAGAACACGGCGCCCGGCGGAGCCTTTCTCGCTTTGCTCATCCTGGTGACAAGCAGGCGCGTATGACCGATTCGGTAGTTTGACCGGCAACCGCAGCCGAAGGATCCGCGGTTTTCTTTGCGATGCCAAATCGCTGCACCAATCGTGGGCGGCAGATTGACCTACGGACATTGATGCTGCTGCGCCGCCGGGGTTCCCAAATAGAGAAATCGGACCCCAGGTGACGAATGGCGGGCTCGGGTCTATGGCTGGAGGCGTTTTCCGTCACCCCCAGGTAAATTCTATGGGAATCTGGATATCTGGATGCAGGCTTTTGTGGACCGGACAGGCGTGGGCAGCGCGTTCAAGCTTTTCCCTGTCTACCGGGTTCGGCAAATGGGGTACATGAACCCGAACGGTCAGGCGGGCAATTCTTCTGGGCGGCGTTGCCGTCATTTCCTTGTCTACCGACGCGGTGGCCCCGGAGATGTCGAGGTTCAGCGTTCGGGCTGCAATGCCCATGATGGTGAGCATGCAGGCGCCAAGCGCTGTCGCCACCAGATCGGTCGGGGAAAAGCTTTCGCCGCGGCCTTGATTGTCCTTGGGGGCGTCGGTCGAGATCTCGACGCCGGAGGGACCGTGGGTTGCTTTGCAGTGCAGGTCTCCCTGATATTCGATTTGAATATTGACCATGGTTCTCCTTGATAATGGATCGAGACGGGTGACGAGGAAGTGAATCTGGCCCGCTCTATGCATCATGACGCAGAGGACAATGAAACTTCAATTACCGCCCGGTACTTTTCGCGCTTACCTTTTCGACTGCGACGGCACGATCGTGGACTCGATGCCGCTGCACTACATCGCCTGGACAAGAGCGCTCGGCGAGTGGGGCGCCACTTTTGACGAAGATCTGTTCTATCGGTGGGGAGGCAAGCCGCCCATGGAGATTATCGCCGGCCTGAACGAGATGCAGGGACTCCAAATGCCGGCCGGAACCGTGGCCGAGCGCAAGGAGAATCTCTACTACGCGCTCCTGCCGCAACTAAAGGCCGTGCCCGAAGTGCTGGAGCACATCGAGGCGCAGCACGGGCGAATTCCTTTTGCTGTGGTTTCGGGCAGCAATCGCGATTCGATTGTGAAATCGCTGACGACGGTCGGGCTGCTCGACCGTTTCGAACTTCTTGTCGGCCACGAGGACTACACGCGCTCCAAGCCGGCGCCAGATGCTTTTCTCATTGCGGCTGAACGGCTCGGCGTCGCGCCCGGGGAGTGCCTTGTGTTTGAAGACACCGCGATGGGGATTGCGGGCGCGACGGCGGCCGGCATGGCATCGGTGCGTGTTCCGTCTCCGTTTGAGCGCCGCAACGGAACCGGAGCAGGAACGGCTGCGTAGTCCACCGCAGGAGTTCCCCAGGAGGCCGAACTTGCAACCCTTGCGCACAGAGGACGAGCCGCGTATCGCCAACCAGCGAGCCGACGTCGCAATTCTCATCTCCATCGCTGCAGCCGTCGCGCTTCTTCATTTGGTCACGAACTCACGCTACGGATTTCATCGCGACGAACTGCAGTTTCTGAGCGATGCACGGCATCTCGCCTGGGGATTTGTCGCATACCCACCCTTTACGCCGTTCATTGAGCGCATCGGCCTTGCGCTCTTCGGCCTCAACATGGCCGGCCTGCGGCTCTTTTCCGTTCTCGCGCAAGCCGCGGTCATTGTTCTCGCAGGGCTCATGGCCCGCGATCTGGACGGCTCACGCCTGGCTCAGGTCACTGCTGCGCTTGCTGTTGCGTTTTCCGCGGTCCCGCTGTTCGAAGGCACCGAGTTTCAGTACACGTCCTTCTCCTATTTCTGGTGGATCCTTCTATGCTGGTTTGTCATCCGCCTGCTGAAATCGGAGAATCCGCGTTGGTGGCTTGCGATCGGGACCTGCGCCGGGCTCGCGCTGCTCACTAAATACTCCGTGGTCTTCTTCGTTGCCGGCCTGCTCGTTGGCTTGGCGCTAACGCAGGAGCGACGCTACCTCGCATGCCGCTGGTTCTGGTTGGGCGTTGCCATCGCCTTCCTCCTGATTCTGCCCAACTTCATCTGGCTGGTGCGTCATGATTTTGTTTCCTACCACTTTCTTCAGCACATTCATGCGCGCGACGTGAGCGAGGGGCGAGCCGAAAACTATTGGAGGTATCAATTCCTTTTCGACATCAACCCATTTGCCCTCCCGCTTGGGGTAGTCGGCCTCGTCGCATCGATTCGCAGCAGCCGCTACCGCATCTTTGCGTGGATGTACGCCGTCCCCGTCTTGTTCTTCTGGATCGCCAAAGGCCGCTTTTACTACGTCGCAGAGGCCTACCCCGTGATGATCGCAATGGGTGCGGCCGTTGCCGGGCGCTGGCTCAGCTCTCGTCCTGCATGGTTGCGGCGTTCGCTTGCGGCGGCATTTTTCGTGGGGCTCTTCGCATTTGGCGCTCTCTGCGCGGCCGTTCTGATTCCTTTTGCCTCAGGCGGCCGGTTGCGCAGCTTCGCTCTTGCGCACAACGGCGACCTGCGCGAGGAGATCGGCTGGAACGAACTAGTGCGCGCGGTAGCGCAGATTCGCGATTCGCTCCCGCGCTCGCAGCAGGCCAGCATGGGCATCTTTACCAGCAACTATGGCGAGTATGGAGCGATCGAGATTTTGGGCCATGCGTACGGTCTGCCTGAGCCCATCGGCACCACCAACTCGGAGTGGCTGCGCGGCTATCCCGCTCCGGCACCCAACACGATCATTGTTCTCGGTCTCAGCGCAAAGGGCGCCAATGCGCTCTTTACCGATTGCCGTCTTGCAGGGCACGGTGGCAACTCCGAGGACGTGCGCAATGAAGAGAGCGTGGATCACCCCGACATCTTCGTTTGCGGGCCGCTACGCGAGCCCTGGCCCGAATTCTGGAAGGAAAATCTTTGGTTCGGATGAGGCGCGACCGCACCTATCCTCGCAACTTTGATGCCTCTGTTGCCACGGTGGGAAAGTGCTTCGTAGAGTAAGCGGCCGGATCGCTTGCTGCTTGGCGCGTTCTCTTGATTCCAACCTTCAATAGAGCAGCACTGCAACGCGATACGACGTAAATGCGGTGTTGTCCAGATGCGCGGGGCAACCGCCCACGGCTGCGTGACGGTACTTTCCCGATCGCAACTGCTTCAGCAACTGCTGCGGCAGATCGGAGAGATCGGAGTTCTGCCAGCGGATCATCCACGCCGGCTGATTGGCCGCCGGTGGCAGCCACGAGTCGTCGCTGGCGCAGGCCGCCCGCGCCACGGCAGTATTGGGAAGGATCGCCACGCCAGTGGCGCGCACCAGTGACGACACCTGCGCCTCTATCTGTTGCGGAGTCAGCCTCATGACCGCGGCGCTGAAGTCGGCGACGGCGTAAAGCACGCCCCGCGCGTAGACGACGGCGATGCCCACGTGGTTGACCTGCGGGTTCAGCAGGTTTTCACGATGTTCCGGCGACTGCATCCACGACTGATGGATCGCACCCGGCGTGGGACCGATGGCCAGGTTCTCCTCGATCAGGCTGAAATATGCACCGGCTTTGGCCGCGCGCGCGGTCAGACTCAGCTCGCCGCCGTAGCGGTGCGAAAGTGGTCCTTCTGCGGCCATTCTGCGGCAATGCTCGAGGGCGGCCTCGGCCAGATCCGGATCCCACACAAGACGCGCCACGCCCGCCTGTGTACGAGCCTGGTTGCCCAGCGCGAAGATCTGCTCTGCGTCTCCGCGCAGATCGGGCAGGCCGCCACTCTGCAAAGACGTGGCGGATGGAAGGGACTGCGCCTGCGCCGCTGACGGTGGCGGCACGACGATGAGCGCGGCAATCGCCCCAACCAGAAATAAAGAGAAGAGCTTCATACTCGATACAACCCGGAATCCGCATGGTTGTCGCTGTATTCTGGCTTAGCGCATGTCTTTTTCGCTTGTCAAGAGATGGGGCCAGTTTCGCCTGCGTTTGCGGCGGCAGCCTTTGGCTGTGGTGGGCGCGGCGTTGCTCGCGATCTTTGTGGTGTGCGGGCTGACGGCGCCGTGGATCGCGCCCTACAATCCTGCGTCGATTGATCTGATTCACCGGCTCGAAGGGCCCTCGGTTGCGCACTGGGCCGGAACCGATGAGCTGGGCCGCGACACGCTGGCGCGGCTCTTGTGGGGTGCGCGGCTTTCGCTGGCGGTTTCCGTGACAGTGGTTGCACTTTCGTCGGCGCTGGGATTGGCGATCGGCGGCCTGGCCGGCTACGTTGGCGGCTGGGTAGATACCGCGCTGACCACCTTCGTCATGAATACCTTTCAGGCTCTGCCTGGCATTCTTCTGGCCATCGCTTTTGCCGCTTTTCTTGGGCCGGGATTCACGAATCTCGTACTTGCGCTCGCCATCGGCGGATGGGCCGGCTACGCGCGTCTGGTCCGCGCACAAGTGATGTCCGTACGCGAGCGCGAGTATATTGACGCGGCTCGCGCGCTGGGCGCCAGCCCGCTGCGTATCTTTTTCCGGCACATTCTGCCCAACATTGTGCAGCCGCTGCTGGTGCAGGCGGCCATCGGCATGGCCGGCGTGATTCTGGCCGAGGCTACGCTCTCATTTCTTGGTCTCGGCATCCCCGCGCCCGCACCGAGCTGGGGATCGATGATTAACGACGCTAGGTTGCATCTGTTTGATTCGCCGCATTTGGTTTTGTTCCCGGCCGCCGCGGTTGCCGGTGCGGTGCTGGGCTTCAACTTCCTCGGCGACGCGCTGCGCGATCAGCTTGATCCGCGCACGCGGTTGGAGTTGGGATTGTGAAGCTCGGCATCGTCAGCGATACACATGGGCTGCTGCGCCCCGAAGTGATTCCCGCGCTTCGCGGCGTCGATCAGATTCTTCATCTTGGAGATGTGGGCAAATTTTCAGTTCTTGAGGCGCTCGGGGAGATTGCGCCCGTCACCGCGGTTCGCGGCAACGTGGATCGCGAAGGCCAATGCGCCACACTGCCCGAGACCGAGGTCGTCCTGGTGGAGGGCCGGTATATCTACATGCTGCACGATCTCAAATCGCTGCATCTCGACCCGGCAGCAGCGAGGTTTGCGGCTGTGCTCTCGGGGCACACGCACGTGCCGAACTTCCACACGAAAAAGGGCGTTCTCTACTTCAATCCCGGCTCCTGCGGCCCGCGGCGGTTCGAGCTTCCAGTGACGGTGGGGCTGCTGACAATCGGCAAAGGCGGAGAGTTGAAGCCTCAGATTGTGCATCTTGCTGTGTAGAAGCCGCGCCGTTGGGGGCTAGAGAGAGATCGCAAAGAATTGCGGTGGGCATTGCAGCAGGCAATGCCGAGCTAGCGGCATCAGCGCGAGTTCAGCAGGATCTGGATGCGGGTGTCTTTCGGGAAGTCGACCTCGTGGCCGCGGGCGATCCAGCGAAAGAAGATTGACTTCGATACGGCGTACACGGCGAAGGTGTGAAGCAGGACGGCGTTGGCTGAAGTCATGACAGCGACGCGCGCGGCGAATCCGAATCCGTTGCTGTCCAAGCCACTGTGAGCGGGGTTGGCGGTGGCGTCGCTGTCGAAGGCCGAAGTAGCCAGGGCGCCCAGGGCCAGCGGGGCAAGGTACTTGCCGGGGCCGGATGAGGATTTGGCCGTGCCTTCGTCGTTGATTTTGACATCGGCGCCGGGAGCAGCCTCGGCGGCGGCGATTTGCCCATGAATAGCCGCAGGCGCGGCGTCTTCGCGCGCAATGCTTTGGAAGGTGAATCGCAGTTGCCCGTTGCGGCCGAACCAGCGCGCCGGACGAGCGACGGTGACGAATCCTGTGATGTGGGCGCCTTCGGGAAAGAGCACCTGTTTGCCATTGGGGGTAAGCAATGGCTGCGTGAGCACAGCGTTGACGGGTGTACCCCGGCGATCGGTTGCGGAGTTGAGCGGGGTGATCAGACGGGCCTCGACAAGGCCCGTAGGCGTGCCGTGCACGGTGGCTTGAGGCAGAGGCGCGGGCTGCGGGCCGGGGACGATGACAGGCGCAGTGAGCTCGGCATCGTACTCGGCGCCGGTCCAGATGGTCGGCGGACTCCAGGGGAGCTGAGCGTAGAGCAGCTTCTCGAGTCGATCGCCGAGCCTGGGGTGATGGAGCGTCTCGACGGCATCGCGCTTGCGTGCCTTGAGCAGAGCGCGCGCCTGGGCGCGCAGGCCCGACTTCTTGCCGGCCTTCATGGTGACAACAGTTGCGTCGCGCTGGGTTGCGGCGGTCTGGATGGGCAGTGTGACGCCATTGGCAAGGCGAAGCGAATCGAATCGCACGGCAGCGACGGCGGGCGAAGTGAACTGGCCGTCGAGCATCGCGCGGAAACGGCTCTGACCCGGATCGGGTTTCATGCCTAGAATCACACCGGAGATGGGCATGTTGACAGGGAACACGGCGTGGTCGATGGAATCGACAGGCGCAATCAGGTGGCCTTCAATACGGACGCCGGAGCGCACGCGGTAACGGTGGTCGATCTGGACGCGCAGCGGAACACCGGCGGGGATGGTGACGGACTGGGCTGCGAGCGAAGGCAAGGCGAGACCTGCGACAAGCAAGACCGACGAGACAAGGGGAATGTTCAGAACAGACACGCTCATCGTTTGTATTGACAGGCGCAACGCAAAAAGGTGAGAAGCCGGGCCACCGTTTGTTGGGCGGTCAGGGCACGGAGAGGGTGTCTATCCATTGTCGCCGGGGAGACGAACAGCTCCACCGCGAAGAAGAGTGCGAAGAAGGGAATGAGGCGTGCGGGCGGTGGCAGGCGCACGCCTCATGGCAGGATTTATTTGCTGCTGAGAACTACCATCTCGAAGGTGCCGGGTTTGGGGTGCGGGCGCTGGCCTGGAGCGCCAGGCAGCATCTCTGCGGTGGGCAGAAAGATTTGCTGCGTCGTGCGATCGAGTCCCATAGTGCGGGCGCCGAGGGCAGTCTTCACGGTCTGCTCAACTTCAAAGTTGCCGCCCTTCTTGCCGATCACGGTGAGGGTACCGTCTCCGCAACTGGCAAAAGCATGCCCACGGTCGAATCCAGCGGCGTCGTTGCCCATGCCGATGGGCAGTGCAGCCTCAATCTTGCCGGTCTCCGTATTCATCACAATCATCTTTTGCGGCTTGCGGCAGCCAATAAAAATGCGATGGGCGGACGGATCGATGGCCATGCCGACAGGATGTCCACCCGGTGCGACCGGCCAGCGAGCGAGGACCTTGTTCGTATGCAGGTCGACGACGGCGACGAGATCCTTGTTTTCGAGATTGACATAGGCTTTGCCGGAGCCGTCGGCAGCGAGGAATTCAGGCGCGCCGTCAAGGGCAATGGTCGTGACTTTTCCGCTAACAGGGTCGATGTTCGGGTGGAAGGTCATCAGCGAGTTGCCGTCGCCTGAAACCGCGATGACAAGGTCGGTGCCGGGATCGTAGATGATGCCGTCGGAATCGGGCATGGTCTGGATGCTGCCGAGTACCTTATACGTTGTGAGATCGAAGATCAGGATGGCGCCGGAGCCGCCGCCGTCGGTGATAAAGCCGCGGTTGAGCTTGGGTACAAGGGCGACGCCATGAGCGCGAACCTGCCCGGGAATGTCGGCCAAAAGCTCGCCGGTGCGCGTGTCGATAGCCTGGGTGTGGGTGGCGCGGGTTACGAAAAGGCGATGGTGAGGAGCATCAACGGTGACATAGTCCCAGCCGCCCTCGCCACCGGGATGAAATGTGGTTGCGAGGTGCCAGCTCTGGGCCCGGCTCTGGGCTTGGATCGGCGCAAAGTTGAGAGTCACGAAGAGGGCAAACAGTGCAAAGCGATTAAGACGCATGGGCGTTCTCCTGAAAGCGAATAAGGCGCGGCGAAAGACGGTCCTCCACGCTACAAGAAATATACTCGCGTTAACTTAAGGGTTCCTGAATGCGCAGAAGAATCGCATGAAGGGCATGTTGGGCATCCTGGTACGGTTTTGTTTTGTCCTTCCGGGCCCCGAGGGCGACATTTGCCGTCCTCTTATAGCTAAAGTGCAGCGCCAATTTCCATTGCGCCTCCAGCGCAAGGCAGCAGGAGCAGGGAAGGGAATTCATTCTTGAGAAATCGCTATCCCGTCAAGGCTGTCCCTTCCTTGCCCGTTCAGCAGGCCTGAGCCACATGCAATTCGGCCGTTCAATTATTCTTCGTGCGAGAGCTGCTGGCCGTTGGGCCCGACTTGAATTTCGGAATGTCGTCCGTTTGTGCGCACCTGCGCCTCGTACGCAACGATCATTCCCTTCTTCGTGATCGACTCGACCTTCGTGATGTTTCCTGTTCCCGCCTTGTCTTTCAGGCCCTGCTGCACTGCGGCAGGAAGCTGATTGAACTCCACTTGCTCTTCAACTTCCAGCAGCCGTCCATCGGGAGCGATGCCGACGTCCTTGGAATGGCCGTTCACCGTCATCTCCACTTCATACTCAAGCTGGCCATCCTCGTTGTCCTTCACGTAGCGATTGACGACCGCGCCCTTACTCTGTGCATCCGCCGTCTTCTGAACGGCCGCAGGCAACTCTGCGCGTGGAACGGGCTTTTCTGCTGCATAGCATACTGTGCCAATTCCAATGCAGAAGACGCCAAAGAAAATCTTGCTATACACGGTGTTCATCGAACATCCTCCAGGTGCTGGTTGCACCTGAATGTAAGTCTGCGGATGTACTCCTGAAGAGCGGCTTAAGCGGGATAGGAATTTTGTGCAGAGTGTTGCGCGCCGCCGTGTGGCTCCGTGCTTGCAGTTTCTCGGAGGGTAACTTCGGTGTGAGGCAAGGTCACTTCGACCGTCGTTCCCGCTTCTGGATCGCTGGAGATTTGAATGCTTCCGTCGAGGTTTTCGACGATGGCTCTTGCGATGGACAGGCCGAGTCCAAAACCACCTGTCGAGCGCGAACGCGAGACATCCGAACGGTAAAAGCGCTCAAAGACGTGCGGAAGATCGACGCTGGAGATTCCGCTGCCTCGATCGACGATACGCACCGTAGATGCGCTTTCCTTGTCTTCCAATTCGATTCGGACTTCGGTTCCCGGATCGGAGTGCCGGACCGCATTCTCGATCAAGTTGGTCCAAAGCAGTGTCAGGTCCGATTCATTGCCTCGAATCTGCGCATCGGATTGGCACTCGAAGATGCACTGTACGGAACGAATCTGCGCAACTGGCGAGAGCTGCTCGATGGCGCTGACAATTGTATCGCCAATCCGGACTGAAGACGGTGTGTCGCGCGCCGACTGCCGCGCGTGCTCCAGAGACGAAAGCAGAAGCATGTTGCGTACCAGGTGCTCGATGCGGCCCGTATCTTCAAGCGCCTGGCTGACGCCTTCGCGGTACTCATTCTCGTTGAGTTGCCTTTGTTCCAGCAATTGCAGGGTAGACTTCTGAATCGCTACGGCGGTCTTCAGTTCATGCGCGGCATCGCTCAAGAACTGCCGCTCGCGCTGAAATGCCTGCTGCACGCGCTCCTGCAGTGAAGCCAGCGCCCGGGCAAGTGGAATCAGTTCGGAGTTTCTGGCGATGTTGCCTGGCTCGCTGAACTCGGTTCTGTCGACCTCGATCCGGTCGGCGTACCGCGCAAAGTCGGTGAGCGGCTCGATTCCACGCCCCACAGCCCACCAGGTCAGGAGCGCGGAAAGCAGCACCGACAGCAGTCCCACCAAAACCGCGACTTGCGACGCCCTGGCAATCTGCGTCGCAGTGCCGTCGACGGGCATGGCGTAGAACAACGTGGCGTGCAGTTGCGGAATGCGTATGTCTTCCTGATCGAAGATAGCGGCGTTCCACATGACTGCGACCCGTAATTCCCTGCCATCCAGCCTGCGGTTCCACGGCTTTCCCCGCTTGCGTAGATGTTCTCTGATCGGCCCGATCCACGAGGGGCTCCCCGCAATCGTGCGTCCCTGTTCATCTTCGATGTAATACAAATCGCCCGGCGGCACATTTGCCTGATTGGCATCGAATTCCAGGCGGCTTGGATTGTTGTCGTCTTCGCCCACGAGTGCGAGCAGCTTGATCATGCGCGATTGCAGACGCGCATCGGCGCTCGACCAGAGTGCCCGATGAATATAGGCCACGGAGATGCCTACAGCGCAGCCGATCGCCAGGATCTGCGCGCCGAGGGCGAGCAGCACAACGCGTCCGCGGATGGATGAGACGATTATGACGCTTCCTCGTTTCGGATGACGTACCCATGTCCCCGGAGCGTGTGGATGAGCCGTTCGGATGAGTTCGCGTCGATCTTGCGCCGTAGCGCGGAGATGTAAACCTCGATCACGTTGCTGAACTTCTCCCAGTTGTAATCGTACAGATGTTCAAGAAGCGTCTCCTTCGAGATCACTTTTCCGTGATGCGTCATCAGATAGGCCAGGGTCCGGTATTCCATGGGCGTCAGGTCGATTCGCTTCCCGGCGCGCGACACCGTCCGGCTGTTTGTATCGAGCACAAGGTCGCCGACCACAAGCTGGGCGCTGGCATGTCCGCTGCTGCGCCGGATCAGCGCCTTCATTCGCGCCAGCAATTCGCCGAGGTCGAAGGGCTTTGCCAGATAATCGTCCGCACCCTCGCTGAGCAATTCCACGATGGACGCTTTCTCGTCCCGCGCGGTGAGCACGAGTACGGGAGTTTTGTTCCCGCTTGAACGCAGCGCGCGCAGCACCTCGCGCCCGGATCGGCCCGGCAGCATGAGATCGAGAATGATGCAGTCGAAAACATTGGACTGGGCCAGATGCAGCCCATCTTCGCCATTCAGCGCGATATCGACCGCAAAACCTGCATTACGCAGGATAGCGGTTGCGAGGTTCTTCGCCAGCCGCTCTTCGTCTTCGATGACTAAAATATGCACTGGAATCCCGATTCGAACGGTCCAAAAAGACCAGAGAAAAGCCTGCACCCAGTTGTGGCGCAGCCCAACGGAACAGCGTCCGATCCCGGAATTGTGGAACGCGGCGATTGAGCCCAGGGCGCAAAGATTCGTTCGAACAGATCAGCCCGGTTCAGCTTTCCCCTCCGAACATGTCCCGAATCATAGCAGATAGTTTGACGAACTGAAGCTGAAGACAGACTGAATCCATCCGTGCGCGCTGTGCATATTTACGGCCGGCTTCGAATACGCAGTGAGAGCGTCTGAGGGGCTTACGCTTACGCGATCCGTGCGTCTCTATGGGAGGCACCAATTTCCATTGGGAGGTGAATGGATTGGCTCGCATCCGCAGATGGTTCCTGTTGTTGGGGTGCACCGCAGCAGCGTTTTTGCCGTGCATTTCAGCTCACGCTCAAGCGGCGGATCAGCTATCTACGGTCACTCAAAATCAGAGCGCATCATCGAGTGCAACTGCGGAGATCTCGGGCACAGTGCTGGACACAAACGGCGATGTCATCGAAGGCGCCAGCGTTCAGTTGTCGGAGCCTGGCTCGCCGGAGACCCTGCGCCAGTTGAGTTCGGGCGCGATGGGGCAGTTTGATTTTGCGAATCTTGAACCCGGCACGTACGTCGTCACGGTCTCCCGCAAAGGGATGACAACTTTCGTGTCGAAGCCGATCGCACTGCGGCCTGTTGCTGCGGTGATCGTGCCGGATGTGGTGCTTCGTGTTTCGGCAGCAGCGACGAGCGTGGTCGTGATGGACGAACACACGGCTTCGATCGAGCAGGTCGAAATCGCGGAGCAGCAGCGTGTGTTCAAGGTCTTCCCGAATTTCTATTCGAGCTTCGACTGGAATGCGCCGCCTATGCTGCCAAAACAGAAGTACCGCCTGGCATTGCGCTCGCTCGTAGATCCGGTTACGTTTTTGACCACGGGAGCGGTCGCGGGAGCAGAGCAGTACCGAAACGTCTTTCCGAGTTTTGGAAGCGGGTGGGATGGATACGCCAAGCGTTATGGCGCCTTTTATGCAACCCATGCTTCCGGAGCATTGCTGACCGAAGCAGTTTTCCCGTCCATCTTTCATGCCGATCCGCGGTACTTCATCATGGGCAAAGGCAGCACCAAAGCGCGCGCGTATCATGCCATCGCCTCCACTTTCGTGACGCGCGGCGACGATGGATCTCGAAAAGTGAACTTCCCCGAGATTCTGGGCGACTTTTCGGCGGCGGCGCTCTCCAATGCTTACTTTCCGGCCAGTGAACGAGGCGGCAGCCTTGTGCTCATCAACGGATTTGGCGACTTGGGGGGCAATATGGTGGGCAATTTGATCCGTGAGTTCGTGCTGAATCATCTGACCACGCGGGCAAGACATTGACTTTGCGCAGTTCGGGACCTTCAGCTTTGTGCAGCGGTCATCGGGACAACTGACGCGTTGTTTGCGTGATCTGGGGCAGGTGCGGGTTTTGTGGCTCAGTCGAGTGATCCCGGCAAGCATGGCAATCATTCTTCGCGCGAGTACGCCGTCTTGTCCTTTTCCGCGTGGCGCTCGATGGCGAGCTCGATGAGACGCGTGATGAGATCGGTGTAGGCGAGGCCGGATGCTTCCCATAGCTTGGGGTACATGCTGATCTGCGTGAAACCCGGCATGGTATTGACTTCGTTGACGTAGATGCGGCGTTTGCCTGCTGGCTCCATGAGGAAGTCGACGCGAGCGAGACCCGCCAGGTCGCAGGCGCGAAATGCGGCGACAGCCATCTCGCGGATCTTCTTGGATTCGGCGCGGGCGATCTTCGCCGGGACAATGGGCACAGAGCCTTCGGCGAGATACTTCGCCTCGTAGTCGTAGAACTCCTTGCCGGGAACGATCTCCCCGGCAACACTCGCCTTTGGGGTGTTGTTGCCGAGTACGGCGACCTCGAACTCGCGGGCACGGGATTTCTTGCCGCCGACGCCCTCTTCGACGATGAGCTTGCGATCGTATTTGGCGGCGAGCGCAAGCGCGGGGCCGAGCTCCCTGCGGTCGCGCGCTTTGCTGATGCCGACCGAGGAGCCGAGGTTCGCGGGCTTGACGAAGAGCGGATAGCGGAGAGCGCGCTCGACGGCGGCGACGGATTTGCGCGGGTTCCTTTCCCAGTCGGCGCGCAGCAGCGTGACGTGCCTGACGATGGGCAGACCTGCCTGGACGAAGAGGCGCTTCATCACATCCTTGTCCATGCCAGCCGCTGAGCCCAGCACGCCGGAGCCGACGTAGGCGATGCCGGCAAGCTCGAAGAGTCCCTGGATGGTGCCGTCCTCGCCGAAGGTGCCGTGGAGAACGGGAAAGACGACATCGATGGCCTTGCCCGCAGGGCCTTGCGGGCCTGGGACAGGCGCGAGCAGCGTGGGAATGCCTTCGTGGAGGAGCTTTGCGCCGGGTGTGGCTTCGGGGTCGCCAGCACGCAATTGCCGCGCCACGGTGCTCAGGTCGCCATTGAGCAACTGGTTGGCACCGGACGCGGCCAGCCATCGGCCCTCTTTGGTGATGCCGATGGGGATCACATCGAATTTACTGCGGTCGATGGCTTTGAGAACCGAAGCGGCCGAGAGCAGCGAAACCTCATGTTCGCCGCTGCGGCCGCCAAAAAGTATGCCTACACGAAGTTTTTTTGCCATTTGTCTCATTTTCGTCTTTTCTTCCTGCGAGGACAAATCTGCCGATTGCTGCCTTGGAATCCAGATTGCGTAGCTTGGCGATCTGGCTGCGATTGCGAATGAGTACAAGGAACCGTCGCTGCTGCACCGCGCATCCAGAAAAAAGTTCCAGAATCCCGATGCAATCGATAGACCATCCGGCGCTCTCCAAAAACTCCTCGCAGACTTTCAAAAGCTTTCCGGCGCCAGGCGAATGGCGCGATGCCTTTCGGCGGAATCGAACACTTCGAGGAGCTTTCAGGTATTTCTGGCCGGAGTAAAGCGACTTGCGACTCAGATGGGATACTCGGAGCCCATCTGAGTGATCGCCGCCGCTCAGAGGATCTTCTTCCCGAATGCCGAGCAGGCGAGTTCGACGGCCAGATCGGCGGTGCGGTTGTGCTCGTCGATAACGGGGTTGACCTCGACGACCTCGAAGCTGATGAGGCGGCCGTCGTCGGCGACGATCTCCATGGCGAGGTGGGCTTCGCGATAGGTGGCGCCGCCGCGCACGGGCGTGCCGACGCCGGGCGCCTCTTCGGGATCGATCCAGTCCATGTCAACGGAGACGTGATAGCCGGCCGTGCCGTTTCCGGCGGCCTGGAGCGCCTCCTCCATGACGGTTCTCATGCCGCGCTCGTCGATGTCGCGCATGGTATAGACGCGGCCGATGCCTGCGCGGCGCAGATTCTCGCGCTCGGGCGGATCGATATCGCGGACGCCGATGAGGACGGCGTTTTCGGGAGCGATCTTGGGCGCATAGCCAAAGAGGTTGCCCAGCGGTTCGGGGCCCAGGCCAAGCAGGGCGGCCAGCGGCATGCCGTGGACGTTACCCGAGGGCGAGGTCTCCGGCGTATTGATGTCGGAGTGAGCGTCGATCCAGAGAAGGCCGATCTTCTTCTCTTGGCGGCGATAGAACTCGGCAGCGCCGGCGACCGATCCGGCCGCGACGGAGTGGTCGCCGCCCAGGATCAGCGGAGTCATCCCCTGTTCCAGCGCGTTCAGGACGGCTTCGCCGGTGCGCGCGCAGGTGGCGGCAATCTCTTTCAGGTAATGCGCGTTCTTGTTGCCAGGCTTCTGGGTTTCCGCAATCTCGACACGGATGTTACCGCCGTCTGTCACCTGATGGCCGAGGGCTTCAAGGCGGGCTGCAAGGCCGGCGACGCGAACCGCCGAAGGGCCCATGTCGACTCCGCGGCGGCTGGCCCCGAGGTCGAGAGGAACGCCAATTACGCGAATGCGGCGGGCGTGCGTGTTCAGTGGGTGGTCTGTTGAAGGTTTGTCTGTTGCGATCGGCACATTGGCAGAGGCTATTCTACTTTCGTTCGACATTGAATTGCTCCCCGGAGCACAGGCGGCCTGACGATTCAAAGGCCAGGCATGGACCCGGCTCAGGCTCATTCCAGTGTAGTCCCTGTTCCAGCGGCGGATCTCTTCGGTTTGGATTGGGGAGGGGGAGGCTTCGACGCAGCGTTTATCGGACTGTCGACGGATTCGGCCGTTTTTGCCGACTCCGGATATCGTTGTCATCAAAGTCGATAAGCCGGATGCACAGGCACCAACGCTTCAGTCTGAGACACCAAAGTGCTATTTCCAATAATTCCGATCCGGTTAACATAGGTAGTCAAGTGTTCCCCCAGTGTTGCTTGTCCTCGTCGTATTTTCCATTCCAGTTGGCTGTGAAACTTGCGAGGACAATAGAAAGGGGAGATTTGCCTAAAAGAGCGGCCAAAACGCGGAAGGGGGCGTAGATAGAGTTGACGAAACGAATGAGCGCCGCGGCTGTCGCTGTTCTTGTGTGCACCCTGAATGCGAGAGCAACGCCACTGGCTCCCTGGACTGATTCACACAATGGGATTCTGCTGCCCACCGCCAGCGATGTTGCGGTGATCTCTGTCACCGGATTTCCGCAGGGCCATAGCTTAGTTGTGCCCTTGTCGGTCCTGCTTCTGCTGGTGTTTGTGCTGGGTGCACGTGGATGGTATCTGGAGCGCAAGAACCGGCGCAAGATCGCCTCTTTGGCGTACGTGGAGCAACGACGGGCACGCATTTTAGAGGAGATCAATCAATCCAAGCCTTTGGCGGGGATTCTGGAGAAAATTACCGAGCTGGCTTCGGTGCGGTTGAACGGAGCTGCGTGCTGGTGTCAGGTTGCGGAAGGCGCAACGTTGGGGAATCGGCCAGCCAGGCTTTCTGCCTCGTCCCTGCGTACTATCGAATTCCCAATTCCCTCGCGATCCGGGGTGTCGCTGGGTTCGTTGTTTGCGGCATTCGATGCGCGCACGTGGCCCAGCCCCGCGGAGCAGGAAGCTCTGGCTATGGCAGCCTCACTGGCTACGCTGGCCATCGAGACTTCGCGGCTCTTCGCCGATCTCGTGTACCGCGCTGAGTTCGACCTGCTCACTGATGTGCAGAATCGATTTGTCCTGGAGAAGAGACTGAAGGCGATGATTGAGACCGCGCGCCAATCGGCGAGCGTCTTCGGCTTGATTTATATCGACTTGGATGACTTCAAAAACGTGAACGACGCTTATGGGCACATGGTGGGCGATCGTTACCTGCAGGAAGTGGCCAAGCGTATGAAATATCAGTTGCGCGCCAGTGACACACTGGCGCGGCTGGGTGGAGACGAGTTCGCTGTGCTGCTCCCCGAAGTACGTGCACGTGAAGGGGTGGAAGAGATTGTGTTGCGCCTGGAATCCTGTTTTGAGGAGCCGATTCTCATCGAGGAGTACGAACTGCGCGGCACGGCCAGTGTGGGGATTGCTCTTTATCCGGAGGATGGCGACTCAGTCGACAGCCTGTTGAGTGCAGCCGACTCCGCGATGTATATCCGTAAAAACACGCGGCAAGGTGCGGAGTGGGCGATGGAAGTGGCGGATGAAGCCGCCGTGCGGCTGAAAACAGCACTGAACGTAAACAGGCCCGGCTTGCGCCGGGCCTGTTGAGTCGTGGTTTCTGGCACTTGTTACTCGGCGGCCATCTCCTCGGCCTCGCCTTCCTGACGCATCATCTCCAGTTCGCGCTCCTCAGCTTCGCGCTCGGCCGTGACTTCCTGCTGTACGCGAGCTGCCGCCTCCTCTAGCTCAGGCGAGAGCTGCACGTTGCGGTAGTACTCGAGGCCCGTTCCGGCGGGGATCAAACGTCCGACGATCACGTTCTCCTTGAGTCCGCGCAGACTGTCGACCGCGCCGTTGATGGAAGCTTCAGTGAGCACGCGCGTCGTCTCCTGGAAGCTGGCCGCGGAGATGAAGCTGTCGGTCGAGAGCGAGGCCTTGGTGATGCCCAGCAGCAGCGGACGCCCAATGGCCGGACGGCCACCGTTGGCCAGCACGCGCTCGTTCTCTTCCCTGAAGCGGAAGCGATCGACCTGCTGTTCGAGGAGGAAGTTGGTGTCGCCCACCTCGTCGATGCGCACCCAGCGTAGCATCTGGCGCACGATGACTTCGATGTGCTTGTCGCTGATGGCCACGCCCTGCAGCCGGTAGACCTCCTGGATTTCGTTCACCAGGTAGGCTTGCAGCTCCTTTTCGCCCAGCACGGCGAGAATGTCGTGCGGGTTCAGGGGGCCGTCCATCAGTGGATCGCCGGCGCGCAGGCGTTCGCCTTCCTGCACGTTGACGTGAATGCCGCGCGGAACGAGGTATTCTTTCTCGTCGCCGTTGTCGGCAGTGACGTAAATCCTGCGCTGGCCCTTGGAGACTTCGCCGAAGCGGACCACGCCGTCGATCTCGGAGATGATCGCGGTCTCACGCGGCTTGCGGGCTTCAAACAACTCGACGACGCGGGGCAGACCGCCTGTGATGTCCTTGGTGCGCAGGCTCTCCTTGGGAATCTTCGCCAGCACATCGCCCGGGCCCACCTCGTCGCCATCCTGCATCATGAGGTGCGCGCCGCGCGGCAGCAGATAACGCTTGTGCCCCTTGGCGCCCTTGATGGCGATGGCAGGCTGGCGTTTCTCGTCAGGCGAGTCGGCAACCACCCAGCGCGAGAGGCCGGTGACTTCGTCGACTTCCTCGTTGAGCGTGATGCCTTCCTGCAGATCCTTGAACTGCACCGTGCCGCCGATCTCGGTGAGAATGGCGTAGGTGTAAGGATCCCATTCGGCCAGCACTTCGCCCAGCTTGACTGCGGAGCCTTCCTTGACACGGAGGCGCGCGCCGTAGACGACCTGATAGCGCTCTTTTTCGCGGCCACGCTCGTCGACGATGGCAATGGAACCGGAACGGTTCATGGCTACCAGCGCGCCTTCCTTGCTCTGGACCGTATTCAGATTGATAAAGCGCACGAAGCCGTTGTTCTTGGCGTCAAGGCGCGAGACCTCAGCCACGCGGCTGGCAGTGCCGCCGACGTGGAAGGTGCGCATCGTGAGCTGGGTTCCGGGCTCGCCGATGGACTGAGCGGCGATGACGCCGCAGGTTTCGCCGAGCTCGACCAGGCGACCCGAGCCGAGGTTACGGCCGTAGCAGAGCGCGCAGACGCCGCGGCGCGACTCGCAGGTGAGCACGGAGCGGATCTTGACTTTCTCCACGCCCGCGCCCTGGACAGCAGAGGCGATGTCTTCGTCGATGAGCTGGTTCACATCGACGACGACATTTCCGTCGTAGTCCTTGATGCGATCGAGTGAAACGCGGCCGATGATGCGGTCGCGCAGCGGTTCGATGATCTCGCCGGACTCGACGATGGAGCCGACGTAGATGCCTTCGAGCGTGCCGCAATCGGGTTCGGTGACGATCACGTCCTGTGCCACGTCGACGAGGCGGCGGGTCAGGTAGCCGGAGTCGGCGGTCTTGAGCGCCGTATCGGCCAGGCCCTTGCGCGCGCCGTGCGTCGAGATGAAGTATTCGAGCACGGTGAGGCCTTCGCGGAAGTTGGAGGTGATGGGCGTTTCGATGACTTCGCCGGAAGGCTTGGCCATCAGTCCGCGCATGCCGCTCAACTGGCGAATCTGCTGCTTGGAACCTCGGGCACCGGAGTCGGCCATGATGTAGATCGGGTTCATGGCCCCTTCGTCGTCGGCGCGCTTCATATTGCCGAACATCTCGTCGGCCACCTTGTCGGTGACTGCCGACCACATCTGGATGACCTTGTTGGATCGCTCGCCGTTGGTGATGGCGCCGTCCATGTACTGCTTCTGGACCTCGATGACCTTGTGGTCGGCGTCGGAAACCACGTCGTACTTGCTGGCGGGAATCACCATGTCGTCCAGACCGACGGAAAGTCCCGAGCGCGTGGCGAACTGGAAGCCAAGCGACTTGATGCGGTCGAGCATGCCCACCGTGACCTCGAGACCGAGGTTCTGGTTGCAATAGTTGACCAGCTGGCCAATGCCCTTCTTCTTGAGCAGGCCGTTGATGAACGGCATGCCGGCGGGAAGCGCGTCGTTGAGAATCACGCGGCCCACCGTCGTCGACAGATATTCCTTGTCGAAATCCACCGGGTCGGTGTGCGTGATGTCCTGATCGTCGTAGGCGGTGGTCATGTCGAGGACCTTGCCCGAGTAGCGCAGCCGGACAGGCGAAAGGGTCTCCACTTCGCCGGCTTCGAGCGCCATCAGCACCTCTTCGACATTGGCAAAGACGCGGCCTTCGCCCTTGGCGCCCTTCTTGGCCTTGGTCAGGTAGTAGAGGCCGAGCACCATGTCCTGCGTGGGCACGGTAATGGGTTGGCCGGAGGCAGGCGAGAGAATGTTGTGCGAGGCCAGCATCAGGACGCTGGCTTCGATCTGCGCTTCAGGCGAGAGCGGAATGTGCACGGCCATCTGGTCGCCGTCGAAGTCCGCGTTGAAGGCGGTGCAGACCAGCGGGTGAATCTTGATGGCCTTGCCCTCGACCAGCACCGGCTCAAAGGCCTGAATGCCCAGGCGGTGCAGGGTTGGAGCGCGGTTCAACAGTACGGGGTGGTCCTTGATGACCTCCTCGAGAATGTCCCACACCACCGGCTCCTGCATCTCCACCATTTCCTTGGCTTGCTTGATGGTGGTGCATTGGCCTGTCTGTTCCAGGCGGTGATAGATGAAGGGCTTGAAGAGTTCGAGCGCCATCTTCTTGGGCAGGCCGCATTGGTGGAGCTTGAGATCGGGACCGACTACGATCACCGAGCGGCCGGAGTAGTCGACGCGCTTGCCGAGCAGGTTCTGGCGGAAGCGGCCCTGCTTGCCCTTGAGGGTGTCGGAGAGCGACTTGAGCGGGCGGTTGTTGGCGCCACGCAGCACGCGGCCGCGGCGGCCGTTGTCGAACAGGGCATCGACGGCCTCCTGCAACATGCGCTTTTCGTTGCGCACGATGACTTCGGGCGCGTGCAGGTCCATCAGCTTCTTCAACCGGTTGTTGCGGTTGATCACACGGCGATAGAGATCGTTGAGATCGGAGGTGGCAAAGCGGCCGCCATCGAGCGGCACCAGAGGACGCAGCTCCGGAGGAATCACCGGCAGCACGTCGAGAATCATCCACTGCGGTTTGTTGCTCGACTTGCGGAAGGCCTCGACGACCTTGAGCCGCTTGGCGTACTTCATCTTTTTCTGCGCCGAGCTTTCGGTCTTCATGCGCTCGCGCAGTTCCAGGGCCAGCTCGTCGACATTCACGCGCTTGAGCAGTTCCTTGATGGCCTCGGCACCCATCATGGCCTTGAAGCCGGAGGGGCGGAACTGCTGATCGAGTTCGCGGAAGCGGTTCTCGTCCTTGATGATTTCGCGCTCGCGCACAGGCGCGTCGCCGGGATCGACCACGACATACGACTCGAAGTAGAGGATGCTCTCAAGATCGCGCAGCGAAATGTCGAGCAGGTGGCCGATGCGCGAGGGCAGGCCCTTGAAGAACCATACGTGCGAGCAGGGCGAGGCGAGCTCGATGTGGCCCATGCGCTCGCGGCGCACCTTGGAAACCGTCACCTCCACGCCGCATTTGTCGCAGATCACGCCGCGATGCTTCATGCGCTTGTACTTGCCGCACAGACACTCCCAGTCGGTGACGGGGCCGAAGATGCGCGCGCAGAAAAGGCCGTCGCGCTCCGGTTTGAAGGTGCGGTAGTTGATGGTCTCCGGCTTGGTAACTTCGCCATGCGACCACGAGCGGATCTTCTCCGGCGAGGCCAGCATGATGCGGATGGCGTCGAAATCGGTGATCGGACTGGTAAGTTCAAACGGATTGGAACGGAACAAGGTGACCCTCCAGTTTCTGGCTGCTAGCCACTAGCTTCTAGCTACTAGCTTTTGGCTTCCCAGGTTCGGGAAGCTATTCGTTTTCCGGCGAAATGTGCGCGCGTTAAAATCAGCCCGCACATTTCGCAAACTTTGCATCCTCTCGGCCCCGGCCCCGCTTCGAACAAGCTAGAGGCCCGGAGCTAGAAGCTGCTGTTCAGTCCGCCACCGCCGCCACCTCTGGCGTGGGCGCTTTTTTGGCTGCTTCGTCGCGCTTGATCAGATCCACATCCAGGCACAGCGACTGCAGTTCGCGGATCAGCACGTTGAACGACTCGGGGATGCCCGGCTCCATTGCCGTCTCTCCCTTTACGATGGCCTCGTAGATCTTGGTGCGGCCGTAAACGTCGTCGGACTTGGCGGTGAGCAGTTCCTGCAGAATGTAAGCGGCGCCGTAAGCTTCCAAGGCCCAGACTTCCATCTCGCCGAAGCGCTGCCCGCCGAACTGCGCCTTGCCGCCCAGCGGCTGCTGGGTGATGAGCGAGTACGGTCCAATCGAACGCGCGTGGATTTTGTCGTCGACCAGGTGCGAGAGCTTGAGCATGTAGATGTAGCCGACGGTAACAGGTTGTTCGAACTGCTCGCCCGTCATGCCGTCGAAGAGCGGAGTCTTGCCGGAGGAAGGCAAGCCGGCCGAGGCCAGCAGCGCCTTGATCTCGTCCTCGCGCGCGCCGTCGAAGACCGCGGTGCCGAACCATACGCCCTTCTCCATGCCATGCGCGACGCGCAAAAGCATTTCGTCGTCGAGCTCCTCCAACTGGCGCAGTACCGCTGTGCCCGCGAACTCCTTCCGCAACAGCTCGCGCGTGTACATGGCGTCGTTGTTGGCGCGCACCAGGTCGGCGACCTTCTTGCCCAGCCCGTGCGCGGCCCAGCCGAGGTGCGTTTCCAGAATCTGGCCCACGTTCATACGGGAAGGCACGCCCAGCGGGTTCAACACGATCTCGACCGGCGTTCCGTCGGGCAGATACGGCATGTCTTCTTCGGGAAGAATGCGCGAGATCACGCCCTTGTTGCCGTGGCGGCCGGCCATCTTGTCGCCCACGCTCAGCTTGCGCTTCATGGCCACGTAGACCTTGACCAGCTTGATGACACCCGGAGGCAGCTCGTCGCCCTTCTGCAGCTTGGCCACCTTCTCATTGGTGATCTTGCGCAGCACTTCGATCTGGCGCGAGGTCATCTCCTCGATCTCGTCGATCTGCTCGTTCACCCGCGGGTCCTTGTCGGCGTAACGGATGCGCTTGAGATTTCTGGTCGAGATGCGCTCGATGGTGTCGCGGTCCAGAATTGCGCCCTTGGTGAGCAGGCGCTTGTTCGTGCGTTCGTCATGCAGGTCGGCGAGAACCTCCTTGCCGCCCAGAATCGCTTCCAGACGCTTCAGACGCTCGTCGGTGAGAATGCGGATCTCGTCGCCAAGGTTCTTTTCGAGCTTGGCGACGTACTCCGCCTCGATCTGCTTGGCGCGTTCGTCCTTTTCCTGACCCTTGCGCGAGAAGATCCGAACATCAACCACTGTGCCTTCAATTCCCGGAGGGCAGGTGAGGGAAGCGTCGCGCACGTCGCCGGCCTTTTCGCCGAAGATGGCGCGCAGCAGTTTCTCTTCCGGCGTCAACTGCGTCTCGCCCTTGGGCGTGACCTTGCCGACGAGAATGTCGCCGTGACCAATCTGAGCGCCGATGCGGACAATGCCGCTCTCGTCGAGATCGCGCAGCGCGTGCTCGCTGACGTTGGGAATGTCGCGCGTGATCTCCTCGGGACCGAGTTTGGTGTCGCGGGCCTCGATCTCGAACTCTTCGATGTGCACCGAGGTGTAGTAATCCTCGCGCACCAGCTTTTCGCTGATCAGGATCGCGTCCTCGAAGTTGTATCCGCGCCAGGGCATGAAGGCTACCAGCACGTTGCGTCCCAGCGCCAGCTCGCCCTGCTCGGTGCAGGGGCCGTCGGCAATGACCTGGCCCTTGACCACGCGCTCGCCTTCGCGGACGACCGGCTTCTGGTTGATGCATGTGTTCTGGTTCGACCGCTTGAACTTGATGAGCTGATAGATGTCGCTGCCCACCTCGCGCGAGAGCTGCGTGGGATGGTGCTCGCCTTCGACGCGCACGATGATGCGCTCGGAGTCGACCGAATCCACAATGCCGTTGCGCTTGGCCAGAATTACAGCTCCGGAATCACGAGCCGTGACGCCTTCCATGCCCGTGCCCACCAGCGGCGCCTCGGCCACAAGCAGGGGAACCGACTGGCGCTGCATGTTCGCGCCCATCAATGCGCGGTTGGCGTCGTCGTGCTCAAGGAACGGCACCAGCGATGCGGCGACCGAGACGAGCTGCTTGGGGCTGACGTCGATGTAGTCGACTTCGGCGCGGTTCACGAGCACAAAGTTGCCCTGCCGGCGCGCATTCACCAGGTCTTCGGTGATCTCCCCCTGGTCGTTGAACTCAATGTTCGCCTGGGCGATGGTGTGCCGGTCTTCCTCCCACGCCGAGAGGTAGAAGCTGAAGGGAATCCAGTCGATGGACCGTTTGCCGGACTTCTTCAGTTGCGCATTCAGACGCATCGCTTCGTCCTTCTCGATGTGGTCGCCCACGCGCAGGCCGCTTTCGCCGGCGTTGACGATCTCCACGTAGTCGAGGATCTTCGAGTCCTTGACCTTGCGGTAAGGCGACTCGATGAAACCGTACTCATTGATGCGCGCAAAGCAAGAGAGCGAACTGATGAGTCCGATGTTCGGACCCTCCGGCGTCTCGATGGGGCAGATGCGGCCGTAGTGCGTCGGATGCACGTCGCGGACCTCGAATCCCGCTCTTTCCCGAGACAGGCCGCCCGGCCCAAGTGCCGAGAGACGGCGCTTGTGCGTGATCTCGGAGAGGGGATTGGTCTGGTCCATGAACTGCGAGAGCTGCGAGGAGCCGAAGAACTCGCGGATGGCCGCCATGACGGGCTTGGCGTTGATCAGGTCGTGCGGCATGGCCGTGTTCAGTTCCTGATACACGCTCATCTTTTCCTTGATGGCGCGCTCCATGCGGACCAGGCCGATACGGAACTGGTTCTCCATCAGCTCGCCCACGGCGCGCACGCGGCGGTTGCCCAGGTGGTCGATATCGTCCACCATGCCGATGTTCTTGCGCAGCTTGAGCAGGTAGCGGATGGTCGCATAGAAGTCGTCGGGCGTCAGCGTGCGGTGATCGAGCTGCGTGGCGTCCTGGTTTTCGTAGAGCTTGATGTTGAACTTCAGCCGGCCCACGCGCGAAAAGTCGTACTTGCGCGGATCGAAGAACATGCCCTCAAAAAGTGCGGTCGCGGTATCGAGCGTCGGAGGATCGCCCGGGCGCAGCTTGCGATAGATCTCGATGAGCGCCTCTTCGGGCTTATGAATCGAGTCGCGCTTGAGCGTATTCGAGATGATGTTGCCCACGTCGTCGCGGTCGGGGAAGAAGACCTCGAAGGTGGTGGCGCTGGAGGCCATGATCTTGTGCAGACGGTCAGCCGTCAGCTCTACGTTGGCCTCAACGACAACCTCGCCGGTCGAGGTGTCGACCACGTCGGTCGCGGTGAGCGCGCCGTCGAGCTCGGCGGTTTCCACTTCCACCTTGTCGATGCCTGCGGCACGGAGAGCCTTCAGCGAATGGGCGGTAATTTTGCGGCCCGAGTGCGCAATCTCCTCTTTGCCGTGCAGAATGGCGTGCGCGGGCTTGACGCCGACCAGGTGCGTGCTCTTCGCCGCATCCTGCTGTACTTCCCACAGCAATTTGCCGTCGGCAATGTGCACGCGGTCGATGGTGTAGAAGGTCTTGAGGATCTCCTCGTCGGAGCGCAGACCCAGAGCGCGCAGGAAGATGGTTCCCAGGAACTTGCGCTTGCGGTCGATGCGCACATAGAGCGTGTTCTTCTGGTCGTATTCGAACTCGACCCAGGAGCCGCGATAGGGGATGATCTTGCCCAAAAAGTAGGTGCGGCTGTTTGCGGTCTCAAAGAAGACGCCGGGCGAACGGTGCAACTGCGACACGATGACGCGCTCGGTGCCGTTCACGATGAACGTTCCGTTCGGTGTCATCAGGGGAATATCGCCGAAGAAGACTTCCTGCTCCTTGATGTCGCGGATGGTCTTGTTGCCGGTCTCGGCGTCCTTGTCGTAAATGGTGAGGCGGACGGTGACCTTGAGCGGCGCGGAGAAGGTCATGCCGCGCTCCTCGCACTCCTGCTGGTCGTACTTGAGTTGCAGGCTGACCGGGTCGCCGCACTTGTTACAGAAGTCGGGCGTGTTCTTGTTGTAAGTGCCGCACTTCTGGCAGAGCACGTCGCCGGGCAGAAAGGGATTGGTGATGACCATGGCCCCGCAATGGACGCAGGCCGTGCGCAGGTGGTGCAGGCCCTTCAGGTGGCCGCACTTGCACTCCCAGTTGCCGATCGAGTAGTCCACGAAGTCAAGCTGCGAGATGCCGCGGAAGTCGGTAATCGGAAAGACCGACACAAACACCGACTGCAGTCCCGAGTCATCGCGCTCGTTGGGCAGTTTGTCCATCTGCAGAAACCGCTCGTAGGAGCGCCTCTGCACTTCGATCAGGTTGGGAATCTGGGTTGCCGTGGGAATCTTGGAAAAATCGAGCCGGCTGCGAATCGCGCGCTTCTCGTTAGGCATGATCACTCCTGAGTCTCGTCGTTCTGGCGTCTACCCTGTGTTTCAGTGGCCGCGCCAGGCCGGCGCCCGAGCCTCGGTGGCGCCAGCAAGATACCGATAGAAATCGAAGAATCCGGCGAGTGGGATTTGAGGTCCCAGTCCCACTCCTGCGTTGCCGGCGCCTCTGGAAGCTTGCTTCCGCGGGTACCGGAATGAGCCCTAGTCAGGTGGGTCTCCGTGAAATCTCTGTCAAAGTTCGCGGCCGATCTTGCGCGCTCGATGCCAGTGCGCTAGACTGCGCACAAATGGAAGAAGCGAACACAGCGGCTGACTTCAGAATCTTGGTCAAACCGTAAAGGAAGGTTGTGCGCTTCAGCCTGCGGGACGAACCATAGTTCTCCATGCAGGATCGTGGGAAGACACGAAAAGCCCGTGAGGACACAATCCCTCACGAGCGCAGCTCGATGCCTGTGCTCCCATTCGAATTTTCTTCCATTGCCCTCGCCGATCGCAAAATCCGCTTCCGCCGCGAATTGCCAGCTAGCCTATCCAACTTCAACAGTCACCCCGCCTGACTTCAAGGTTAACTGTTGACCTAAAAAGGACTTGACGAAATCAAGTTACGGTGCCGGGAGAAACCTTTAACGCCCCGGCTGCAAACACTGGTGTGGAGTTTTCGCAACATGCTGCAGCGTTCTGCCCACCCACCAGCGACAACCCGAAAGGAAGGCGCAGAGACGCACAAATTAATATTAGCGCGTCCCGACGCCCCTTGCAAGTCTCGTGCCGTTTACTTGACTTCGATGGTTGCAACGCCCTCGAACTTCTTCTTGATGGCTTCGGCCTCTTCCTTGGTCGCATTTTCCTTGAGCGGCTTGGGAGCGCCATCGACCAGGTCCTTGGCTTCCTTCAGGCCGAGCGAAGTGACTTCGCGCACGGCCTTGATGGTGCTGATCTTGTTGGCGCCGGCATCCTTCAGAATGACCTGGAATTCGGTCTTTTCCTCGGCTGCGGGAGCTGCTGCGCCTGCACCTGCCGCGCCAGCCACCATAACCGGGGCCGCTGCCGCCGCCGAAACGCCAAGACGCTCTTCCAGCTTCTTCACCAGAGCTGCCGCTTCCAGCAGGCTCAGACTCACAATTTGCTCTTCCAACTGCGCGATATCCGCCATTTTTGTCTCCATTCAATCCGATTGAATTCGTATTACCCCGGCCACCCGAGTCATGCGAGGAAAGTTTCCGATGCGCCAGACATGCGCCCTTTCCGCACGATGGGGGGCCAAAACCCTTTTCAGTGGTCAGTTTTCAGCAGGCGCCCGTTTGGCCGGTTCGCTGACAACTGAAGACTGAAAACCTACTTGCGCAGCTACGCCGCTGCAAACTTCTCTTTCTCGACGCCCTGGTTCAGCACCACGGCCAGATCGCGGCCGGTGGCATTGATGACCGTCGCCAGGCGCTGCGCCGGAGCATTGATGAGGAAGAGCAGCTTCGAGAAGATCTCTTCCTTGCCCGGCATCGTGGCCAGAGCCTTCACATCGTCGACGGTCAACAACTTGCCGTCGACAATGCCCAGCTTGAACTGAAACTCTGCCTGGTTCTCGCCAGCCCACTTGGCGAAGACCTTGGCCAGCGCCACAGGATCGCCCGAGGTGAAGGCCACCGAGTTGACGCCCTTCAGTCCCTTGAGGGCGGCCTCAACCTGCGTGCCCGATCCGGAAATCGCAGCCAGCTTGTTCTTCACCACGCGGTACTTGCCGCCGGCTTCGCGGATCACCTTGCGCAGTTCGTAATCCTTCGCCACGGTGAGCTTGCTGAAGGTGCCGATAATCGCTGTTGTCGAGGACTCCAGCTCTGCAGCCAGCACCTTGACCTTCTCTGTCTTCTTTGCCTTTGAAATTGCCATTGTGTGCTCCGCACAGTGGTCAGTGGTCAGTGATCAGTGGCCGGATTTCCTGCCCCCACTCGATCTCCTGCGCTCCCGACCCTTTCTCTCGCCCCGAATGCGGGCGATGATTCCAATTTCACTTCCGCACTTTTATGCCCGGCACGATGCCCGCCGCCCCGCCGGCCAACTGATCGGCGATCCCCTATCTCCGATCCCTGTCTTTAGTGCTTGCCCGCCGCTTCGGCGACCTGCGAATCGAGAGGTACGCCGGGGCCCATCGTCGAGCTCAGCGTGACGCTCTTGATGTACTTGCCCTTGGCGGCTGCAGGCTTGGCGCGCACGACCGACGTAATGACGGTGGTCGCGTTCTCGATCAGCTTCTGCGGCTCGAAACTCAGCTTGCCCACGGGCACGTGCACGAGGCTCGTCTTGTCGGCGCGGAACTCCACCTTGCCGGCCTTGATCTCTTTGACCGCCGCGGCCACGTCCATGGTCACGGTTCCGGTCTTGGGATTCGGCATCAGGCCCTTCGGTCCCAGCACCTTGCCCAGGCGGCCTACGACCTTCATCATGTCGGGCGTCGCGATGAGCGCGTCGAAGTCGGTCCAGCCTTCTTTCTGGATCTTCTCGACCATCTCTTCACCGCCGACAAACTCCGCGCCCGCTTCCTTGGCTTCCTTCTGGCGGTCGCCGGTGGCGATGACGGCCACGGTCTTGCTCTTGCCCAGGCCGTGCGGCAGCACAACAGTGCCGCGCACCATTTGATCGGCGTGGCGCGTGTCGACGCCTAGACGCATCGTCAGATCGACGGTCTCGTCGAACTTCGCAAACTTCACTTGCTTCAGGAGATTGACTGCTTCGGGCAGCGGATACGCCGGCTTGGTGATAGCGGCACGCGCCTTCGCAATATTCTTGCCAGTCTTGGCCATCGTTTCCTCGTCTCCCACCGCCTTTGCCAGCCCGCTGTCGCGGAAGCGATTGCCCTCAAGGGCGTACGCTCAAAAGCCGTGGTGCATTTGACGGCGCAGAAACCCCCCTGCGCACATAAATGGATCATAAAGGATTGGCCCCGGGATTGCAAACGACTACGGCGCGAATGAATTTGAGGTTGATCGTATTCCAGGGTGATTTGCGGACGACTGCTAGTTTCCATGTCCTCACTGCGTTCGGGATGATAGCGATGATTGCGTGTATCCAGGGTCTCGCTTCTCAGGATTGGGGAATGCGAGCCTGAGATCCGCGGTCTTCACTGCTTCTGCGCTGTCGCGTTTGTTTCTTTCGCGGCAGCCATCGCGTCGCGCGCCCATGTGGAGTAGACAAACTGTTCGCGCTGCTTCTCCCATTCCGCCATCGGCAGTACGTTCAGTTGCTCAGGCGTAAGCTTCGGCACATTGACGTCGATCGCCATGAGGCCGGAGTCGCGGTCTTCGCGCAGCGCGCTCCTGTTGAAGCGGACGCCGTTCCTTTTTGCCCAGTCGCCGATTCGGATCGTTGGCAGTGACGCGATCTGGCGGCTCTTCCAGTTGGCAAAGTGCAGTTGGCGGGCGAGCCAAAGGGCTGCGATCTTCGTAACCCACGCCGGCCGATGGCTCGCTCCCGGATCGAAGAAGGTGGTGAAGACATTCTTCGCCGAGCCGTTCACGGCAATCGTTCTCTGGCGCAGATCGCCGAAGAACTCCGGTCCGTGTTGCGGAATGGCGACCACTGTATCGCGGGTTCCGTTGATGATGAACGTGGGGCCGCGCTTGGCCTGAAGCGCGAACAAAACCGCCGGCCGGTCTCCCAGAAACCTGAGCGCATGGTAAGGCCCCGCCTGGCACATCACCGCATGGCTTGAGTCCCAGTAGCCGCCCGGCCCATCCAGATCGCCGCCGCCGGTGAGCAGCACCGCATGAATGCGGTCGTCCACCGCGCCGGCGATTGAGACCACAAACGAGCCCATCGAAAATCCCAGCACTGCGATGCGTCTGGGGTTGACTTCAGGCCGACTGCGGAGATACGAAACCGCCTGCATGACGTCGGTCAGCATCAGGCCGCCCATGCGCTGGGGTACGCCCGGCACATCGATGAGGCGATCGTGTTCGCCCGTCGCGTCCTTGTGGTTGTCGTTGCGTTCGCCCTCGCCAATCGGGTCGTATGTGAGCACCATGGCCCCGGCGCGCGCGTACTCGATGCCTGTGTAATAGGAGTACCAGCTTGTCTTGTCGGCGCCGTGGCCGTTGACCACCACGATGCCTGGAATCTTGCCGCGCATCTTCTCCGGACGGTAGACGATCGCCGGCACACGCATTCCGTACTCGGTTGCGTAGGTCACGCGCTCGGCAATCACTCCTGGTTCTGGCGAGAAGCTGCCGTAGTTTTTTGCGTCGAGCACTGGCAGGGGATTCGGCACGAACAGCGCCGCGCGAATCTTCTCACGAAGCTGCATCGCCGTGGCGTTGCTCATCTGCGCCGCAAGCGGCATGGCCGCCATCGCGGCCAGCGCCAGAATCGCGGCGTGTCTCCATTCGGTTCTTGCGCGGCATGTACAACGGCGCTCTCGACCGCTCGCTTGAAGATTCATATTGATCTCACATGCCCTGCCATAGTAGAAGCATCCTTCGTAAGGATACACAGCAGATGCACAAGCAACTCATGCGGAAGATGGAGCACTGGATGGCGCAGCATATGAAATTTTTCAACGCGCGAATCGTTTCGCGTATTCTTCAGGGCGCGATTTCTTTCGCGGCGCTCGTACTTTGCATCGCTCCAGCCCATGCGGCGCGCGTATGCAATGTAACCGACTACGGCGCCAAGGGCGATGGCGTGACGAAAAATACGCGCGCCATTCAAAACGCCATCGATGCCTGCGCGGCGAAAGGCGGCGGCACGGTGCGTCTGGCGGCGGGAAGATTTTTGACCGGGCCCATCGTGCTCAAGAGCCACATCACGCTCGAAGTCGACTCGGGAGCGACTCTGCTCGGCAGCCAGGACAAAAGTGACTATCCCAAGGTTGAGGAACTGCGCGAGCCTGCCTTGCAGGCGCTGGTAAGCGCAGCCAACGCCGAACACATCGCGATCCGCGGCGGCGGCACGATCGATGGCAACGGCAAGCCCTGGTGGGACGCAGTCTATGCGCATCGCGCAGGCGCGAATTTTATCCCGGCCATGCGTCCCCGCCTTGTTTTTTTCGATCGCTGCAAGCACATTCTCATTGAGGACATGACCATCCAGAATTCCGCTTCGTGGCAGGTTGTGCCTTATGACTCGGACGACGTCGTCATCCGCAACGGCAGAATCCTGGCGCCTGCGCGTTCGCCCAACACGGATGGCATCGATCCTTTTTCGTCGAGCCACGTCAGGATCTCGCACATGACGATTGACGTCGGTGACGACAATGTGGCCATCAAATCCGGCCAGCCCGGGTCGCCCGGTCCCGATTCGCCTTCAACCGATATCACAATGACCGACTGCACGTTTCTCCACGGCCACGGCATGTCGATGGGCAGCGAGATTGCCGGCGGCGTCGAGCGTGTACGCGCGCGCCGTATTCACTTCGAGCACACCGGCAATGGCGTGCGCATCAAGTCCGGACGCGACCGCGGAGGCGACATCGGCAACTTCGATTTCCGCGACCTGACTATGGACGGCGTCGGCACGCCGATTCAGATCACCGAATATTACCCGCGTATTCCGAAGCACGACACTGCGCAGCCTGTCACGCGCCTCACGCCGCGCTTTCACGACATCCGCATCAGCCACCTGAAGGCGACCGGCGCGAAGGAAGCGGGCATCGTTCTTGGTCTGCCGGAAAGCCCCATCGCCAGCCTCACGCTCGATCACGTTGAGATCGCCGCGCAGAAGGGAATGATCGTGCGCAACGCTACCGTGACGGCGCACGACCTGAATGTAACCGTCAAAACGGGAGAGCCGTTCACGCTGCTTGAAAACGCACGAGTGGTTCGGAAGTAGGTCGGGCCATTCGTTCGCTGACCGCGTGAACTTGAATCTTCTGCACAGTGGAATCCCACCCTGGCGGAGATGGGAGCACCTGCACCCCACGATGTTGCAAAATCTAGCGGCCAGAGACATGGGGAGAAACAGATCTGCAAGTAGTTGAAAATACGTTGAAAGACAAAAGCGGCAGGTTGGCGCCTGCTGCGGCGGATGGGGCAGGTTGGAGAGATGGCGGTTTCATGCTTGGGGGTCGGAAACACCGGCGGGGACTCGCGTCATGTACCCTTGAAGATAGCGATCGACTCCAGCCGCCATGGCCCTCGTCCCCCTGCCAGTTCGTACTGAACCTCAGAGCCGCAATCGGCTGTTACTGCTGATCGCCTTCTACAAATTTCTTCATGCGCTGTTGTTTTTTGCCATAGGGATTGGCGCGCAGCACCTGCTTCACAAGGATATTGCCGATGAAATTGACACTCTTGCGCGCTATCTTCGTTTCGATCCGGAGTCGCGTCTGGTCAACGTCATTCTTGAGAAGGCCGCGCTCATCAACGATCCTCTACTGCGGCGGATTGGATTTGTCGCCTACAGCTACTCAACGGTGATGCTGATCGAAGGCATCGGTCTCTACCTCGAGAAAGCATGGGGAGAGTTTCTGACCATCGCCATCACCGCCTCATTCCTTCCATGGGAGATCTACGAGATCTTCCGCAGGCTCACTGCGTTCCGCGCCGGCCTGCTTGCAATCAACATTCTGGTTCTTCTCTATCTGCTAAGGCTGGTTGTCAGTCGCGCGAGGCAAAGGATCAGGGCGCAGGAGTACTGATCCATGGCAGGCCACGCTTTTATTATCGGAAAGTATGCGCTTCGATATCGTCACTATTTTCCCGGGGTACTTTGAGAGCGTGTTTGCGCAGGGGATCGTGCGCCGGGCGCAGTCCGAAGGGCTGATCGAAATTCGGCTGCACGATCTGCGAGAGTTCACGCATGACCGTCACCGCACCGTGGACGACCGTCCGTTTGGCGGCGGCGAAGGGATGGTGCTGAAGCCGGAACCGTTAGCCGCGGCGCTACAGACGCTGGGAGTCGAGGCAAGGCAGAGGAGCGAGAAAAGACGCGGTACGCGCGTGATTCTGCTTTCTGCCCAGGGACGAGTGTTTTCGCAGGCGGTGGCTCGGGAGTTGGCGAAGCTGGAGCGCGTGGTTCTGATCTGCGGGCGCTACGAAGGCGTGGACGAGCGCATCAACGAACTTTACTGCGACATGGAGCTGTCAATCGGCGATTACGTGCTGAGCGGAGGCGAGCCTGCGGCGGCGGTTGTGGTGGACGCGGCCATGCGGCTGGTCCCGGGCGTGCTCGGCAACGAGGCTTCGGGCGAATTCGAGAGCTTTGGCGTGGCCGACGCGGAGATCGACGCGGATGTGGAGGGGGTTCCGCGTTCACAGCACGGCGCCGGAGGGTTACTCGACTATCCGCACTACACGCGGCCCGCGGAGTTTGGCGGATTGCGCGCGCCCGATGTGCTGCTGAACGGCGATCACGCGCAGATCCGGCGCTGGCGGCGCGAACAGCAACTCAAGAAGACTCTCAAGAACCGTCCGGATCTGCTCGATCGCGCAGCGTTGAGCGCCGAGGACCGCAAGCTGCTGGAGGCTCTGCGAGCATCGAGAGCGTGAGTAGCGGCTTAGGGCCTGTCATCAAATTCTCAGGGCGTAGCGTTGCGAGCGAAAATCGGGCCAGACGCGGCGGAGGACGAAGGCTTTGGTGATTCCAAGGCGAGGACGACAACGAAGTATGGCCCGATTTTTGCCGCAACCCGAAGGGACGGGGCCGTTTTTTCCGATTTCGTTGTCGCTCGTCGTTCCAGTAACCCATTACAGTTCACTCCTCGCTCCTGGAACTCGAAAAAATCGGCTCCCGTCGCTATCGCCCTGAGAATTTGATGACAGGCCCTAGCAACTGCGCCTAAATACACGGCGAGAAGAAAGTCATGCACTGCCGACTGCACTGTCGTGTGGATGGGATGCTATGCCCGGCAGGCACAGCATCCCACGGTTCGGAGGACAGGGCAGAGAAGCAGATTAGTGGGTGACCGTAACGGTCAGGTCCATATTCACAGCGGTGGGCTTATGGTCAATCGTGCTGGGATGAAAATGGAAGTTGCTAACAGCATCAACCACGCGCCCGTCGACGAACGGGTTGAACGACTTGACCACCTTGATGTTTTCGGGATGTCCCTTTTCGTCGATGGTCATCGATAGCTCGACCTGGGCGCTCTGCGGAATGAGGTCAAACGTGATGGTATCGGGGAGGGTGATCACGGGGGAACTGACGAGAACCGGAGCGGTGACGCCGGTGCTAACGCGGATGGGGGTTGGGGCGGTCATATCGTCGGCAGGCGTGCTGGCTTTGACCGCTACTGGAAGACAAAGAGAGGAGAGTAGAAAGCTGGCTACGAGTAGATTGCGCATCAGAAATCTCCTTAGCGAATATAGTGACCATCACAATTATGAATCAGTTTATTTAAGTCTGTCAAGAAATTAAGTAAATACATTGATATAAATATACTTATAGCCGCTTATCTTCATAATAAACTCAGCATTTCTTTAATGAAAGAGATTCTGTTTCGAATCTTGCCGGCTTAACTCGCGGGGAGAAAGCGACGTAACGTCGCAGACGGGAAGCTCTGAGAGGCAAAGTCTTTGTGGGCTGTTGTACGGGCCTGTTGTTCTGGCAGATAAATGGTCGCGTGGTCTCTCACCCTGTTCCGCAAGGGGCGCGGAAAAAGGATGGAGCACGGGAGCAGTATTTCTTGCCGGGCCAGTGGCGGCTACGGGTTGGAAGCAGCGTCATTGGCCGGCACGTTGTCGCCGCTGCTGGAGGTGCTGACGTACTCGTAGTCGTTCCAGCCTGTTGTCGAAGGTGCAGCTGATGTGTTGGTGAGTTCGAGGCGCAATGCGTCATCCATAGCGCCGTAGGTCTGACTGACGCCGATGGTCAGCACGTTGTCGGCTCCCGCAGGCATCAGATCGCTGGCGGGAAATTCGAAGGCGATCCACTGGTAGTAACCGGAGAGTCCGCTGCGTACTGCACAGTCTGAGGCAACGGCGGTTCGATAGGCCCAGGTGCGCTGCGTGCCGTTGAGGGTGACGACGTAAGAGCCGTAGTCGCAGGCGAGGCCGACTGAGAGCACGGTGTAGGCGTAGCTGGAGGCGTTGCCGGGCGTTGCGAAATGGACGATCCAGACGGGGGTGCGTGTGCTCACGCCGTTGACACCGCTGGCGCCGGAAAGCGCGGCCACGTAGCTGGGGATGGTGTGCGTGTAGTTGTCCGTGGTGTCGTTCGTGGCGTCGTATAGACCGGGATTGAAGACGCCCCAGTGGTTATCGTTCCACTGGTTGAGGTCGTTGGTGGCCGGGCCAGCGGGGCCGGCGGTAGCGTTGTAAACGACCGCGCCCTTGTTGGCGGCGTAGTCCTGCCAGTAATTCCACGCGCCCCAATATTCCTTATCATCGAAGCCGTTGCTGTCGTGGCCGTGGAGAAATTCGTGCGAGGAGCGGTCGGGAGTGCCGATGGCGAAGACCATGGCGCCGAAGTTTTCGGGCACAAAGGTCTCTGTGGGAACGGTGGTGGTGGCGCCGGCTTTTACGGTGATGCCGTCGATGCGAAGCTCGCCGAACTGGCCGAGCACAAAGACGGAGAGACGATAGGTGCCAGGGATGACGTTGTTGAAGGTGGCTGAGCCGGTCGAGGAGATGTCGGCCCAGTACTCGGCGCCGGCACTTGATAGCTGGAAGTTTTTGCCCGAATCGCTGAGCACGGCCCAGGCGGATTTGGTTGCGGTTGAGCCGATGCCGGTGACGCCGTTGATTTGCACGCTGACGGCGCCTCGTCCGCTCGAGGGGATGTAGCCGGCGCTGAGCAGTTGCGACTCGTTGTCGTAGAAGCTGCCGAAGCCGGCGCCGGCCTGGAGAGCATCGGCGTAGAGATCGGCGGCGGTGGAGAGGGTGCTGCCGGAGGCGCCCGTGCTGCCCAGCTTATTGAAGCGGATGTAGAACGGGCCGAAGAGGCGCGAACTGGCGGCGCCGGCAGGCGTGGCCAGCGTCATCTGGTTGTCGAGATGGTTCGAATAGGCCTCGATCATCAACAGATTTCCGGTGAAGTAGAGATCCTGCTTGGTTGGTCCGCCGGCAAGCGATTCGGATCTGGGCAAAACGGTCCACATGCCATAGGTGGCGCCGTAGACACCATGGGCGCGGTGTAAATACTCATAACCGGCGTAATCGTATTTGGTGTAGAACTGACGCGTGAAGCCGCTGGGCAGCGTGAGTCCGTGGAGGTCGACTGTCGCGTCCTGCACTTGGCGGCCGGGGTCGGTGGAGAAGTCGTCGCTGGCTGGCGGCAGCGGTACGGTGGTGACGCCGGGGCTGTTCACCGAGGGATCGACCGAGTAGGTGGTAGTGAATTCACTGAGCGAGCCACGGAAGGCCCACTGCACCTGGCCGATGCTGCCGGCGATGTCGGTGGCAGCGTGATTGGCGACGAAGTAGACGTGAATGCCGGGGTCGTTGGCAACGAGAACCCAATGCTCGGTGTAGGTATAGGCATTGGCGGCGCTGGAGGGATACGTGATCCACCAGTCAATGTAGGCGGGCATCTTGCCGCTGGCCGCGACATTTGCGTAGCCGGGCGTTCCCGTGGCGCTGCCCAAGCCCGCATTGTCCATATAGAAGCCTTTGGGGCGCCCATTGCCGCCGAGAGTGGTGGTATCGACAAGCTGATCGGTAGACCCGGTTGGGGTCATGCTGAAGATGTTGCCGGCCGTGGTGTCGAAGTCGATGTTGAGGGCGCTATTTGAGATCTTCCAGTCGGTGGCGTCGGTGGTGTTGATGGAGATGGGGGAGTTGGGTGCCGTGGCCGTTCCGGTGAGGCTGGTCTGTGCGGGAGCCGTGAGCGTTGTGCTGCTGTTCACCGCAAGCTCGGCGGAAAAGCTTCCGGCAGTGGTCGAATCAAACGTCACGTTCACTTGGCAGGAGGCCCCAGGGGCCAGCGTGCCGATGCAGTTGCTGCTCTCGGAGAAGTCGGCCGCATTGGCGCCGCCGATGCCGATTGATGCGATCTGTACAGAGCTTTGGCCGGTGTTGGTAACGGTGGCGACCTGCGCGTTGCTGGCCGCGGTGGTGGAAGTCTGAAAGCTGAGAGAACTGGTGATGCTGAGAGAGCCAACCGTAGGCGCGGGAGTTGTCGAGCTGCCAGAGCCAGAGCTGGAACAGCCTGCAACCAGGGCAAGGACAAAAGTGACCGCCAGTGCCGGTTGGCAGACGCGATCAGATAGAGGATTTGGCATCGCGTGAAACTCCAATGAATTCTCGGATGGTCAGTGTTGAAATAATTTTACATAAGGAATGGCGTTTTACTGTGCAAAATTGTTGCGGTCGGAAATTTGGGTTGTGTGCCGGGGAAAAAATAGCAGTGAGAAGCAGATATTTGTCTTGAAAGGGACGGCCTCAGAGGCTACGAAAGTAGCTCTGACGGGATGGAGACAGGCAAGGGTAGGGAGGTGAATCGGCGTGGAAGAAGTTCAGGGAACAACGAAGATCGTGGGGCAAGGACGAGCAATGGCTAACGAAGTGCGGAAAATTGCCGAATGCATGGCTCTGCGGCTGAAGCTCCACTCATTCTGCAGGCTTTATCGGCCGGATTGAAATCTTGCCATTTCAAAAGCAGCGCCGTGCCTATTTTCTTGTATTTAGAAGGGCCTGGCGGCCGAGGATTTCGCCATCGAGGACGATGGAGGAGATGCGGTGCACGTTCCAGATGTTGGCAGTGGGATCGGCGTCGAGGACGAGGATATCGGCGCGGCGGCCGGCGGCGATGAGGCCAAGCTCGTTCCAGCCAAACTGCAGCGCATAATTATTGGTGGCAGCAGCCAGGGCCTCGCGTGGTGAAAGTCCCATGCGCACGAGGAGTTCCAGTTCGGTTTGCAACGAGATGCCGGGCATTGTACCCATCACGTCGGCGCCCGATGCTGCCAGGTAGTGCGGCATATCGGCAAAGATGGTTTCATTGATGCGCCAAAGTCGAAGGGCCGAAGTTGCGGCTTTCTTCTGGAGGTTCTCCTCCATCCACCGCTGCGCTGTTGCGGGCAGGTGATGGGACCAGCTTGGGAGCGGATAATCCATGCTCCCTGTGGCGGGATTTGTAGGACGATACATGCGGCTGGGATCGAGAAGCGCCGCGGCTGGCTCTTTCCACAGGTTACGATGCTCCGGCAGATTGGCGTAGTACAGGCTGAGGGCCGGCATCAGCGCGGAGTGGTGCGCGGCAAGAATCCGGGCGTAGTTTTGCAGGCGCCGGTCGGTGGGCGAAACGTGCTCAGCGTAGTCATATGCGGTGGCGGTAGCGGAGCCGTCTGGATCGTCGCTGAGCGGTTGCTGGAGCTCATCGGGGATGGAGCCGAGAATGTAGCGGTCCATCCGCGGCAGGGCGTCCACGCCCGCTTCGACTCCGACACGATACGGCGTAGCGGCAAAGATACCGTAGGTGATGAGGCCCATCTGGTGCGCGCGGGCGATGATCCACTGGGAATTGGCGGCAGTGACGTGAGACGACAGCAGGAGCACACGCGTTCCCAGCCGCGCAGTATCGGCCATCTGACGCGCCGTATCCTGCGGGCTCAGTTCCGTGGTATGCGGGCCTTCGCGCAGCTTTGAAACCCACTCGGGCTGCCGCGCCAGCAGGCTCCAGTTGTCGGTTACGCCGATGCTGTCGACGGGATAGATGTGGGGCGTGGGGCGGGCGTCGCGATCGATAAAACCGCGCTGATTGTCGGCGCGCGCAACCACCGTGGTGACGCCCATATAAAGGTTGGCGTTGGCCTGAGCCTGCGAGTTCATGCCGGCGTAGCCATCGATGAGACCGGGAACGAGATATTTGCCTGTGCAGTCGACGATGCGCGCGCCTTTGGGCACGGGGACCTGGCCGGCAAGGCCAACCGCAGTGATTTTGTTGCCCTGGATGACGACGATAGCGTTGGCAATGTCGCGCGCCGAATTCCCCCAGTTGGAAACATCAATGACCGTACCGCCAGCCAAAACCAGCGGCGTGGCCTGCGCGCCCTGTGAGTAGGCAGTAATGGAGCTGAAGGCCATTGCGCAGACTAGAAAGAAGCAAGCGGGGTTAGCGAAGCTGGAGCGGCTGCGAATGGGTACATGCATTTCGTTCGGAGAGGGTTGGAGAAATTGATGGAGGAATCGAAAGAAACGGGACTTCAAGTTGTGGAGGGTACTTTGCAGGACAAAAGCAGCGTGCTGGCGACTGCAGCGCCGTACGTTGCAGGCTGACGAGTTGGCGGTTTTATCGCCGATGGGCCGGGGACGCCGGCGTGGAGCCCAAAAGATAAAGAGACTATATACCATTCGCATCGTCAATTCGGTCTGACGCGGTTTCTCGCATCGTGGCGATCCGCCATTTTCAGCTTGCCACCATTGTTGCGCGGCGGCGGCCTTTAAGCAGCGGCAGCACCTGTGCGTATGCTGCTTCTGCGGTGAGGCCGTAGCGTGCGCGGAGTTCGTCGACCTTGCCGTGCTCGATGAACCGATCCGGCCAGCCGATGCGCACCACGGGAATCGCGAGGTCCATCTCTTCGAGCGCTTCGACTACAGCGGTGCCGAAGCCGCCCATCTTTACATGATCTTCGAAGGTAACAAAGGCGGCCACACGTTTGGCATAGCGATCCAGCAATTCTCGATCAAGCGGCTTGACGAAGCGGGGATTGATGACCGCGGCGGAGTAGCCGTCGCGCGTGAGTGTCGCGGCCAACTCCTTCGCAAGCGAGGTCATGGGGCCGAGACCGAGAATGGCGACGTCAGAACCGTCGATAAGCACCTCAGCTTTTCCCAGGGGAATTGTCTGCGGCTCTGGCTTGCGCGGAACACCAACGACCGCGCCCCGCGGATAGCGGATGGCGCTCGGCGACTGCAGTTCAATCGCGGTCTTCATCATGTCGGCCAATTCGTCTTCATCTTTTGGCGACATGAGCACGATCTCGGGAATGCCGCGCAGGTAGGCGATGTCGAAGAGGCCGTGATGCGTGGGGCCGTCGTCGCCAGAGAGGCCCGCGCGATCCATGCAGAAAAGAACAGGCAGCTTTTGCAGGCACACGTCGTGCACGACAGGATCGAAGGCGCGCTGCAAAAACGTGGAATAGATGGCGCACACGGGGCGGAAGCCGCGCGTGGCCATGCCGGCGGCGAACACAACAGCGTGTTCTTCGGCGATGCCAACGTCGAAGTAGCGTGTGGGGTGTTGCGGCCGGAAGTGATCGAGTCCTGTACCGTTCGGCATGGCCGCTGTGATTGCGACGATGCGCGCGTCTTGATTGGCAAGATCGGCGAGCGTTTTGGCGAAGACCTCGGCGTAGGTGGTCAAGCCGTTGGGTGTGTGGCCCGTCTCGGGATCGTAAGGCCCCAGGCCGTGGAATTTTTTTTGCCCGTCGAGCGCCGGCTGGAAGCCGCGTCCCTTTTGCGTCAGGATGTGCAGCAGTACCGGGTGATCGAGGGCCTTGAGAAATTTGAAGGTCTCGATCAGCAGCGGAATGTTATGGCCGTCGATGGGGCCATAATAGTCGAGGCCGAACTCCTCGAAGAGGATGGAGGGCCACAACATGCTTTTGGCGGCCTCTTCGGCGCGGCGCACAACCTTCACTGCGGTTTTGCCGCCGAATCGCTCGATCAGGCGTGTGGCCCTGTCGTGCAGGTACTGGTAGCGTTCGTTGGTGACGATGCGATGGAAGTAACGGGCGATGGCGCCGACGTTGCGATCGATGGACCACTCGTTGTCGTTGAGCACAACGATCATGCGTTTGGTTTGCGCGGCGATGTTGTTCAGCGCCTCGAAGGTGATGCCGTTGGTGAAGGCGGCGTCGCCGGCGACGGCAACGATGTTCTCGCGCCCTCCAGCAAGGTCGCGCGCCACGGCCATTCCGAGCGCGGCCGAGAGCGCGGTTCCGGCGTGGCCTGCTCCGTAGCAGTCGTGTTCGCTCTCCGTGCGCAGCATGAAGCCATTCAGGCCACCCGGCTGGCGGATGGTCTCAAACCGCTCGCGGCGCCCGGTGAGAATCTTGTGGATGTAGGCCTGGTGGCTGACGTCGAAGAGGATCTTGTCCTCGGGCGTGTTGAAGACCGCATGGAGAGCCAGAGTGAGTTCAACCACGCCGAGATTGGGGCCGAGGTGGCCGCCTGTTCTGGCGAGAGATTGGATGAGGAAGTCGCGAATCTCCTGGGCCAGTTCGACGAGTTGCACAGGGCTCAGGCGCTTAACATCGGCGGGAGAGTTGATGGACTCCAGCAGTGTTCCCATGTTCGTCCTTTCCCGGGAATAGCCGGGTGTCCAAGGGAGATCCCCGGGCAAATAACTTGCTGCGCTGGGGCAGATTCGCGGCTTCGTCTGCTTTCATCAGGCCACCGCCGGTTTCGCCGGTCTACCGCGCATGAAAGACGCCAACCTGCCCGGTCACCATGGCGGCGTCAACTTGCAGATGTTGCCCCAATACGCTTTTGACCGCTCGCAGGCGCGTTTCTCTCTAGTATACCCGCGCCCAGGGTTCGCCTTGTGAAATCTGGCGGGCTTGTGTCTTGCTGAAATCTACGTGATTTAAAGAGCGATTGTGTTGTTGCGCGCGGATCAATCGCCCGATCTCTGCGCGCGTGGACAAGCGGGCAGCGCAGTTTGCGTAAGCTCTGAGCTGGATCGATCTTGATGTCTTCGTTTTGGCGAATGAAACACTCAAGGAATTGCGAATTTTCCATTTGAGCTTGCTGAAGCTGTTTCTAGAATGATGGGCAAGTGGGTTCCGGTATTGCGAGAACGCAGTTCTCAAGAGCAGCAAGAGCCCGTTCAGTTTGCGTTGCGCATCCGACATGAGAGCGAGGCCCTGCGCTGGCAAGTTCACGACGTGCGACTGTTTGAAAGGAACAAGGTGCGATGAAAAGATCCGCGATTAACCAGTACATTGCAGAAGCGCGCGACTTCTTTGCGCGGAATCACTTTATTCTGCCGCCGTTTGCCGATTGGACGCCACGGGACTGGTCCAGGTGCGGCAGCGAAGTGAGTGAACTGCTTGCAAGCCGGCTGGGGTGGGATGTTACAGACTTCAACTCCGGAGAGTTCAAATCGATTGGTCTCACACTCTTTACGCTGCGTAACGGATTTCCGGCTGGCCAAGGGGCATCGAAGACATATGCCGAAAAGATAATGTTTGTGCGGCAAGGTCAGGTTACGCCATTCCATTATCACGCGCGAAAGACTGAAGACATCATTAACAGAGGTGGAATGCGGGCTGGACGCCTGGCTGTGCAGCTCTATAACTCCGATGAAGATGGTGGATTCGCGCAGACGCCTGTTTCCGTGGTCTGCGATGGAATTCGACGCACGGTCGAAGCCGGAACAATCGTCACTCTTGGCTCCGGCGAATCCATCACCTTAACGCCATATCTCTATCACATGTTCTATGCGGTGGAAGGTGACGGCTTAATTGGCGAGGTTTCCTCGGTCAATGACGATGACGCGGACAACCACTTCAAAGACCCGCTTCCTCGTTACCCGGAGATCGTGGAAGACGAACCGCCTGCGCGGCTGTTGTGTACGGAGTATTCCATTATCGCAAGATGAGCCGATCCCACGGGTGAACGTTTCTGTGCGAGAGAGCGGCTTTGCGTGAGCGGGCTTGTCACTTGAGGCATTTTTGGCAGAAGACCGAAGCATCGTCCAGCCATGTCGAGACCTGAAGGGCAGAGCGAAGCCCGCGCCTTTTCATTCCGCGCAGTAGACGGCGGCGCGGGATGCGGAGTGGTTCTCAGGTCATCGATGTACGGGCCGGTTTCGCTCGCTCCAATCCCGAGCCATCATTTTCACGGCCGGGCTTTTGCCGGTCCTGTCGATTCCCGCACAACCAGCTCCGGGATCATTTCGATTTCGGCAGGAAACTGCTTCTTTGGGTTGGCGATTCGCTCCAGCAGGAGCTGTGCGCCCTTCTGACCCATCTCGAAGAGCGGCTGATGCACGGTGGTGAGCGATGGGGCCGAAAACGCCGCGGAGGTGATGTCGTCAAAGCCCACCACCGAGATGTCGCCTGGCACGTCGAGACCGGCATCGCGAATGGCGCGAATGGCGCCCATCGCCGCAATGTCGTTGAAGCAGAAGATGG
>JAJYFA010000092.1 GCA_021790995.1 Acidobacteriota bacterium | reverse complement strand
CTTCAAGCAATACGCGAAAGCCGGCGCGCGCCGCGCCCAACGCCAGCCAGCGGCCCAGCGGACCGGCTCCGATAATGGCAACGGTGGTCACTTATTTGGCGGTGAGAGCCTGGGCAACTTCCTCGGCGCTGGGGCGGGAGCTTTGCAGATGCTCTGCCACCCTGGCCCGTTCATCGGCGGGCAGCGTGGGAACGGCGGCCAGCACCCGGCGCAGGGTCACGGCAACATCGTCAATGTAGTTCATCAGCCGGATGGCTTCTCCTGAAAGCGGCATGGTTCTCCTTGAAGTTGCAAGTCTTCCTTACCATTGTAGGGTGCGGAGCGGCGAGTCGTGAAATGGAGCGCGATTGGTATAGCGTCAGCACAGAAGCAGGGATCAAGGCAGCAAGAGAACGAAAAAAATCAACATCCGGCCCGCAGACGCGAGAGGCTCACGCCGCGCGCCTCCTCGCTGAACATCTGACGTGCGGAGCAGTTCCCTGCTTTTCGCCGTGGCCGCAATCACACAAGCCCCGGCGGTCATCGTTTACCCTCAAATGAGCCATTCTGCATGAATACGACCGCCGCGCACACGCGTTACCCGCTCACCCAGGGAGTGAACCCTTGGCTGGTGACGCTTTCAGTCATGCTGCCCACCTTCATGGAGGTGCTGGATACCGCCATTGCCTCGGTGGCGCTGCCCTATATTGCCGGATCGCTCTCGGCCTCGAACTCCGAAGCCACCTGGGTGCTGACCAGCTACCTGGTGGCCAATGCAGTGATCCTGCCGGCTTCAAACTGGTTTGCGCGGCGTTTTGGTCGCAAGCGGTTCCTGCTGACGTGCGTCATTCTCTTCACCATCGCCTCGTTTTTCTGCGGCGCGGCGCCATCGCTGGCCGTGATCCTGCTGGCGCGCATCCTGCAAGGCGCCGGCGGCGGCGCCCTGCAACCGCTCTCGCAATCCATCCTGCTTGAAAGCTTTCCCATTGAGCAGCGTTCGATGTCGATGGCCGCTTACGGCCTGGGCATCGTACTGGCTCCGGTGATCGGGCCTACGCTCGGCGGCTGGCTCACCGACACCTGGAGCTGGCGCTACGCCTTCTATATCAACATTCCAGTCGGCATCCTTGCGGTCATCATGATCAGCCGTTTCGTGCACGATCCGCCCTACATCAAGCACGCCAAGGTGGGCCGGTTCGACAACATCGGCTTCGGATTACTGGCGGTTTGGACCGGCTGCCTGCAGGTGGTTCTCGACAAGGGCCAGGAGGACGACTGGTTCGGCGCCATCTGGGTGCGCTGGGCGGTTGCGGCGCTGGTGGTCGCGCTGGTGCTGTGGATCTGGCGCTCGTGGAGCAATCCCAAGGGACTCGTCGACCTGCACGTACTCAAAGACCGCAACTTCCGCACCGGGTGTTTGCTGATCACGCTGCTCGGCATGTGCATTTACATCACGATTGCCATTCTGCCGCTCTACTACCAGGAGATTCTCGGCTACACGGCGTTCACGGCAGGACTGGTGGTCGGCCCGCGCGGCATCGGATCGTTTCTGGGCTCGCCCATGGTGGGCTTCCTCGGGTCGCGCGTCGATAACCGCAAACTGCTCAGCATCGGATTTCTTGGGTTTGCCGTCTGCTCGTTCATCTTTGGCACTGTCGATCTCTCCATCGGTCCTTTCACGCTGCTGATTCCCATCACGCTGACGGGATTCGCCCTCAGCTTCGTCTTTGTCCCGCTGGCGACGATGACTACGCGGACCATTCCCAATCAAGAGATGGGCAATGCAACAGGTCTCTTCAACATGCTGCGCAACATCGGCGGCTCGGTGGGCATCGCCATGGCGACGACGGCTGTGATTCGCCGCGCCGACCTCTACCAGACCAACCTGAGCGCGAACCTCACTCCATCCAGCGCGGAACTTCAGCAGAAATCGGCCGCAATCGCCACGTATCTCGGCCACCACCTTGGGCCCGCCGCCGCGCGCCCTGGAGCTTTCGGGTTGATCTACGGCAAGTTGATTCAGCAGGCAGCAATGCTGGCGTATATCGATGTCTTCCGCTGGACCGCGGTGCTGGCGCTGGTCTGTGCCGCCGCCTCATGGCTGTTCAGAAAGCCACCGAAGCACGTCAAGGCTCCGAAGGGCATGCACTGACCCAACGCTACGGCCGGTCCCCAAACACCCGCCCGCCGGCTTTGCGCGCGGCATCCGCCAACTGCCTGTCGAAGGTCGCCAGAGGAGCGCCCCGGCGCAGAGCAAGCTCCAGGTACATCGCATCGTAGGCAGTCAATGAATAATTGCGCGCAAGTGCAAGAACAACCGTCTGACGGCGCTTCGGCGAATCGGGTTCGGTTTCGATGTCCGCCAGGTCGAGCTCGGCGAGGAATCGAGCGCTTTGGGATTGCGTCACAAGCCCCTTGCGCTCGCCGCGAAGAATTCCGCTTGCCACTTCGCCGTACCAGATTGCAGGCACGACAAATTCTTCACGGTCCAGTTCATCTAACGCCCGATCGGCCAGTGCGGCCTCTGCCGGATCCAGCCGGGGAAAGAGCCAGGCCAGAGTCATTGAGGCGTCCAGCACTGTCACTCGCGGCCTTCCTCGATCCAGGAACGCATCTCCTCGTGGGAAACTCCTTGAATCTCTGGCATCTGACGCAAACGCCGAATGGCTTCGGCAATACGCCTCGAACCGGGACGGCTTTTGTGATGGATGGGCCCCAACTCCGCCGATGGTTCGCCGCGTTGCGTGATGATATAGGATTCCCCTGCCATCGCCTGGCGTACCAACTCGGAGAGACGTGTTTTTGCTTCAAAGATGCCTATTTCCGTCACAATGCACCTCCGGCGAAGCTTAATAAACTAGTTTATCAACTAGTTTGACGTTTGTCTACACCGTCAGCGGCGCGAACCTCTTTGTCATCTCGTCGTACTCCTCGATCCGCCCGGTCAGAATGTCGTAGTACCAGCCGTGCACGGTGAGCCTTCCCTCGGCAACGGCGTGCGCCACAGGCGGTTGCGCGTGCAGGTTCATCAGTTGCGCCACCACGTTGCCGCGGATCAGCGCGGCCAGATCCGCACCTTCGCCATCGGCTGGATTGAGCGGCTGTTTGTAGGCAAAGGCCGCCTCAACGTGATCGAGCCAGCGCCGCGCCTTGGGCAGATTGACGAGCTTTGCGCGATCGAGTGCGGCTTTCATGGCGCCGCAGTCCGAGTGGCCACAAACGATGGCATGCCGCACCTTCAGCACCTCGACCGAGTACTCGATGGTCGCTGTTACGCCATCCACATCCTGGCTCAGGATTGGCACGACGTTGCCGATACTGCGCGCGATGAATAGGTCGCCGGGGTCGGTGCCCAGAATCAGGTCGGGAACGACGCGCGAATCGGCGCAGGTAATGAACAGCCAAGCCGGCGACTGGCTCTCGGCCAGCAAGTGAAAATGACTCTTCTTCGCCGGGAACACCTCCGCGAGAAACCTCTTGTGCCCTTCAATCAGCTTTTGCATTGCGACCTCTGCTTTTAGCCTAACCCGGCGGAGGCGAAGCCAAAAAGAGAGCAGGATGACGATGGAGTTAGAAGGCAGATATTCCGTTCAAGCTGGACCGATTCAAACAACGCCGAAAGTTTTCATGAACATTCGTCGCGTCACAAACCGCTCATCATGACCCTCAAGCGCCCAATGCCGAAATTCTGCGATCGGCGGAAGATCGTAGCCGATCCAGCCCGCGCATTGGCGTTCTGCCCCTGGCCCATTATTCTGCTTGGAGAGAGATTTACCATGATGCGCTTTGTTTCTTCCATGTTTCTGTCAATGGCATGTGTCGTTTGCATGCTCAGTCTTTCCGCACAAGCCCCCGCCCAAGCCGTTAACACTATCGATCCGGCACTGCGCACTCAGGTGGATCGCATTGCCGCGCAGGTGCTTCAGGCCACCGGCGTGCCCTCGGCCTCGGTTGCCGTCGTGCAGCACGGCAAGCTCGTCTATACGCACGCATACGGCGACGCCCGCATCGCCGCGCCAGCGTCGCCAGCCGTTCCTGCCACGCCCGAGATGCGCTATTCCATCGGCTCAATCTCGAAGCAGTTTACGGCCACGGCGATTCTGCTCTTGCAGGAGCAGGGCAAGCTTTCGCTCGACGATCCGGTGGGCAAGTACATCCCCGGTCTCACGCGCGGCAACGAAGTCACGATCCGCGAGATCCTCTCGCACACCTCCGGCTACCAGGACTACTGGCCTGAGGACTACACCATGACCACGATGAACCACCCCGAAACGGCGCAAGAAATTATCGATACCTGGGGCAAAAAGCCGCTCGATTTCGAACCCGGCACGCAATGGCAGTACTCGAACACCAACTTTGTGATTGCCGGCCGCATTGTGGAAGTCGTTTCGGGCGAAAATTATTGGGACTTCCTCAAGGAACACATCTTCCGGCCGCTGGGAATGAAGTCGGTGTGGAACTCCGACCAGCACAAACTCACGCAGGCAGACGCTACGCCCTACTACCGTCATGCGCTCGGACCGTTGCGCGTTGCGCCCAAGGAGGGCAAAGGCTGGATGTTCGCGGCCGGCGAGCTGGCGATGACGCCGCACGACCTGGCGCTGTGGGACCAGAGCCTGCTGGCTCGATCGATCCTCAAGCCAGATAGCTATAACGAAATGTTCACCGAAGTGAAACTGAAGGACGGCAAAGGAACACACTACGGCCTTGGCGTTGAAGTCCGCGAGCGCAATGGCCATCGCTCGATCGAGCACTCGGGTGAAGTCTCAGGCTTCGTCTCCGACAACGAGGTGCTGATCGACGACGGCGCGGCCGTGGTGGTGCTCACCAATCAGGACGCAGTCAACGCTGCCGGCACGATTGCCAGCCTGGCCGCACCGCTGGTTGCCGGCTACCCGCTCATGGCGCCCGAACAGCAGGCGCTCAACATCTACCGCGACTTGCAAAAGGGCCAGATCGACCGCTCGCTGCTCGCGCCCAACCTGAGCGACTACTTCACGCCAGAGGCCATTGCCGACTACCAATCGAGCCTTGCGCCGCTCGGCGAGCCGCTTTCGCTGCGCCAGGTTCACACCGAGCAGCGCGGCGGCATGACCTTCCGCGCCTTTGAGATTGTGTATCCTGGCCGGAAGCTCGAGCTCACGACCTATACCTATCCCGACGGCAAGCTGGAGCAGTACCTGATCGCGCCCGGGGAGTGAGAGCCGGGGCGCGGGATTCGCTCTACGATTCGCGGCGCTCGGGCCGCCATGGATCGACAGGGTAGCGTTCGAGGCGGTCTTCGCGCTCACGCTCCTGCTCCCACTGGCGGCGCTGCTCCTGTTCCTCGCGCTCTTCGCGTCCGTCGCTCATGTTTGGCTCCTCAACCCAGTTTAAAGCGGGGCATCTGGCGCATCCGAGGTTTTTATGCGGCCCGGAAATTCTTGCGGATTGCGCCGATTCCGCACGGACAATCCCCATCGGCACAAAAGCTTCCGGTAAACTTGAACTGAACCCATGTTTGATAATCTTTCTGACAAACTCCAGCGCGTCTTCAAGAACCTTCGCGGTCAGGGCACGCTCACCGAAGAGAACATCGCCGAGGCGCTCGGCGAGATTCGCGTTGCCTTACTTGAAGCCGACGTCAACCTGAATGTTGTCCGCGACCTGATCGACCATATCCGCGAGAAGGCCGTCGGCAGCGAGGTACTCACAGCGCTCTCGCCCTCTGAGCAGGTAGTCAAGATCGTGCACGACAAGCTCGTGGCGCTGCTCGGCAAAGACACGGCGCGCTTCAACTTCGCCTCGCGTCCGCCCACGGTGATTCTGATGGCCGGCCTGCAAGGCTCGGGCAAGACCACCACGAGCGGCAAGCTGGCCGCATGGCTCAAAAAGGGTGGTCACCGGCCCATGCTGGTTTCGGTCGACGTTTACCGCCCGGCTGCCCGCGAGCAGTTGAAGGTCGTTGCCAAACAGGTAGAGACGCGCCTCTACGAGGGCGACACCAAAGGCGAGCCCGCCGGATCGGCCCTCGTCGAGCGGCTTGCGAAGGAAGCGCGGCGCGAAGCCGTTATCTGGGGCTGCGACACGCTCATCGTCGACACCGCCGGCCGCCTGCACGTGGACCAGGAACTGATGGCCGAGATGGAAAGCCTGAAGAAGCTCCTCGCGCCGCAGGAGATTCTCTTCGTCGCCGACGCCATGACCGGCCAGGACGCCGTGAACTCGGCGCAGGATTTTCATGTTCGTCTTGGATTGACAGGCGTGGTGCTCACCAAGATGGACGGCGACGCCCGCGGCGGCGCAGCGCTTTCGATTCGCCACGTGACGGGCCAGCCCATCAAGTTCATCGGCGTGGGCGAAAAGCCCGACGCCTTCGAGCCCTTCCATCCCGATCGCATCGTGGGCCGCATTCTGGGCATGGGCGACATCATGTCGCTCATCGAAAAGGCCGAGGAAAAGCTCGACCGCAGGAAGAGCGAGGAACTGGCCAAAAAGGCGCTGCTGGGCGACGGATTCTCGCTCGAGGACTTTCGCGATCAGTTGCGCCAGATCAAGAAACTCGGGTCCATGGAATCGATTTTGAAGATGCTGCCCTCGGTCGGCCCCTTTGCCGGTATGAAGCAGGCCGCCGGACAGGTCGACGAGAAACAGTTTGTGCGCCTCGAAGCCATCATCAACTCGATGACGCCGAAGGAACGCCGCAACCACGACATCATTTCGGGATCAAGGCGCAAACGCATCGCCGCCGGAAGCGGCACGAGCGTGCAGGAGGTCAACCAACTCCTGCGCCAGTACGCGCAAATGGCCAAGATGTTCAAGCAGGTGGGCAAGATGGGCATGGCCAAAAGCATGATGCGCAGCGGACTGGCGGGCATGGGTGGACGGCAGCGGTTTGGAAGGTAGAATGCCGTATCGCCTCGGCTGTTTCTGCGCGCGAGGTCGTGGAAGACCAGGACTCGTCACCGCAGGAGATAATGAATTGTCATCCTGAGCTTAGCAATCCGCGTTCTTTGCGGATTGCGGAGTCGAAGGATCCGCGGTTGCTTTTCGGCAAGGGAGGACGCGATGAACGACAACGGCAGCAAATCCAGCCCGGTGCGCACCCTCATCGTTAAGAACTTCTCCGTCATCAAAGATGCCACGCTAGAGTTTGGCAAGATCACTGTCCTGATCGGGCCGCAGGCCAGCGGGAAGAGCCTGCTGTGCAAGCTGGCATTCTTCTTCGAGCAACGCATCTCTGAACTTGTGTACGAAGGCGCCAGAAATCGAGCATCCCTCTATCAAACGGAAGAGCAGATCATTCAGAGCTTCCTCTCGTACTTTCCAGAAGAGAATATCGACGGGAAGGAATTCCGTCTACAGTACCGGATCGACCCATCATTTTCTATATCTATTGGAATGAATGAAACGGTTCGGTCGCCTTATCTCGAGTGGAAGGGCCGAGATTTTATCGACTCCTTTAATAGCTGGAAGTTGAACGATCCGAAAAGGCCACCAAGCCACAATAGCGATAGACGGCGCAATTTTATGTCCGGCGATGATGTGGGGCCTTTGCCAATTCAGAGCGATTCCGTCTATATCCCCACAGGGAGAAGTTTCTTTTCAACTCCGAATAAAGGTTTCGCCGCTCTATCCACGAAAAACCTGGATTGGATTACCAATCGTTTCGCCACGGAATTCGACGCCGACTATCGCGATTTGCGTGAATCCTATCAAACGAACCGTCTGCATTTATGTGACGTGGGCTCTTCCTCCGTAGAGATTCTGAAAGGACGAGTAGTAAAGGAAGATAGCCGGCTTCTATTCGAATCCATTGAAGACGGAAGAAGGCGCCCATTTGAGATTCTCTCTTCTGGAACCCTGGAGTTGCTGCCGATATTTAACATCCTCGCTCAAGTTGCAAAAAAGGCGGGCGATCCTATTCATCCGAGTATGCCATCCCCGTCGGTTGGGATGGTCTTTACTGAGGAGCCTGAACTGAGTGCGTTTCCAGAAACGCAATACCAGACTGCCAAGCTGATTACTACGCTTGCAAAAGCCGAATTTTTGTGGAAGTCCTATGCAATCACCACCCACAGTCCTTACTTCCTCTCTGCATTCAACAACCTCATCTTGGCCGGTCAGCTCGGGCATGATGCGCGCCTTAGGAAGAAGATCAAGATCGACCCGCGATTCTGGGTTGAGCCGGGAACCTTCCGGGCCTACAGCATTCACGACGGAAAGCTAGAATCGATCCTCTCCGATTCCGGCCTCATCAACGGAGAATATCTCGACAGCGTTTCTGAAACGATCGGCAATGAATTCGACGAGCTTTTGAGGCTGGAATATGGCAAGAAGAAAGCCTCGTAGACAAGCTGCGCCAGTGCCGAACGACAAGTGCATCGAATTCACGAACGAGCCGAACCTGCACGTGAGCGATGAAGGGATCGGAGCGACGTTCCGAAACCCACGGCGCAAGAAGTTGCGCAAGATCAAGTACGACAAGTGCTATTTCAGAGCCATGGAGGGCGGTCGCGCGGATTACATCGTGGGTTACGACGGCGAAATTGACGTGATTCTCGAACTCAAAGGCTCAGACCTGAAGCACGCACGGGATCAGGTTGCCGACACGCTGGATAGGTGGAAGGACGATCTGAATCATTTTCCGACGATTGTCTGCTTGATCGTCTTTGGTCACACCTTTCCAAGAATGACCTCCCGGCTGGGCGTTCTGGAGCGGGAGTTTCTCAATCAACAGGGAACTCTCCTGTCGATCAGGCCGAGCGGCAAGGAGAAGTTCAGTTTCCGAAAGCTCGCGGGGAGATCGTCGTGACCCCGCTTCAGGACCTGTTCAACGCGATCTCCGGCTCGCGTTTCAGCGCCTCCAGGCCCTCCTGCAGACGGGCGATGGCCTTGCCCAGAGCCGAATAGCCGATCGTACCCGTGCGCACATTCTATGCCAACCGCATCTGCGAAAATGGGAAAAATGACCACGCTTCAGGACCAGCTCGACGAGATTACGGCGAACACGCGCAAACTTGTCCAGCCCGAGCGCATGGAGGTGAGCGAGCGGGCGGTTGCCGAGCTATTCAGCTCCGGCATTGAGGAAAAAATTTTGCCCGTTGGCGCCTCGGCGCCAGAGTTCGCGCTCAACAACTCATCCGGCCGGCTGGTGCGCTCAACCGATCTGCTTGCCCTCGGGCCGCTCGTGCTCAACTTTTTTCGCGGGCGCTGGTGCCCCTATTGCATGACGGAGCTTGAGGCGTGGCGCGACCTCTATCCGCGATTACGCGAGGCGGGCGGGCTTCTGGTAGCCATCAGCCCGCAGACTGAGCGCCAGAGCGACTTCATGGTGGGCCAGCACGCACTGCCGTTTCCGGTGCTTTCGGACCCCGGATGCACGCTGGCCGAGCAGTTCGGCCTGGCGTACACGATCTCCGGCGAACTCCGCGAGTACTACCGATCGATCCTCGTCGACATTCCATTTGTAAACGGCGACGAGAGCTGGCGGCTGACTCTGCCGGCGACGTATGTGATTGGCCGTGACGGGAATGTGCTCTACGCCAGCGCTCACGCCGACTACCGTGTGCGGCCCGAGCCGGAAGATGTGCTGGAAGTAGCGTCGGCGGCCGTGGGCATCTGAGGACGCCCCCAGGCGCCATGCATCATGCAGCCAAAGTGATCCCGCCATGCAGTTGAATCCAATAGGCTTCATCCTTGCGCCCCTGCTTGTGCCCAGTCTATTGACGCGCGATTTTGTGCCCTGGATTTATTCTGTAAGCTGGCTGTGTGTTCGGTGAGATTTGCCCTTCAGGATCGCGAGGCTCTCGCTGGTAACAAACTTTACCGATTTTCAGGATGCGATACAGCAAAATGCGGCTAGAATGGCGTCTAATCCAAAAGACGCGAATCACAAACCCGGTACGGTTTGCCAGCGGCAAACTTACGGCGCGCGAAAGGCTGAAAAATGAGTGAATTGGACGATGCTCCTCGAACATACTCCGGCGCATTGCTCGCGGTGCTCGGTGTTGCATTGCTGGCTGCGATTGGCGGGCTTGTCTGGTGCTCGGTGCTGGGCAGCCGGCTGAGCACCCAGCAAACCGAACTCGCCGAAGCGCAACAGAAGAATGACAAGCTGGCAGCTGATCTGCGCGAAACCGAGGCCAGACTCCAGGTGGCTACCGACGAGTTGCGCAAGCAGTATGGGCTGACGCAGAAGGAGTTCGACCAGCGGGCCCAGGCCATCGTTCAGCAGGAGGAGGCCGATAGCAAGCGACTCGAAAACGAGCAAAAGCAAACCGCGCAGAAGGTAAGCGCCGTTTCGAGCGACGTTTCGAACGTGAAGAGCGATGTCGGCGGCGTGCGCAACGATCTGGGCAAAACGCAGACCGACGTGACGCACGTTATGAACCAGCTCGAGAGTGTGCGCGGCGACTTGAGCAACACCAATAGCGTCATTGCCCGCAATCACGACGAACTCGTGACGCTGGAGCACAGGGGCGACCGCAACTATTACGAGTTCACGCTGATCAAGGGTCAGAGGAAAGCGGTGGGAACGGTCAGTCTGGAGTTGAAGAAGGTGAACTACAAGAAAAACCTGTTCACTCTGATGGTCTACTCCAACGACAAGGCTGTGCTCAAGAAGGATCGCGGCCTGGACGAACCGCTCCAGTTTTACAGCGGCAAGAGTCCTGCATTGTTCGAGGTGGTGGTGAACGCGATCAACTCGAAAAAGCAGGTTTCGGGGTATCTCTCAGTGCCAAAGAGCGCGCCCGTACCGGCTACTGCTCAATAATGGGCACGTGGGGCGCGGCCACAAGAGGGGGCTGGTAACGGAAGTTGAAGGTGAAGTCCAGGCCCTTCCGCGCGTTCCACTGCTGCTGAGTCATTTTGAAAGCTGAGAAAAAGGTTCCCTCGACCGTCTGGCCGGGGCCAATGGTCGTGTCGATCGTCGAGAGGGGCTTGAGATGCGGCACGGCAAGGTTCGGATAGGCGACGAAGATGCGATCGTAATCGCCCTTGTTGGCGGCATAGCTGGAGTGGATGCCATCGGCGAGCGCGACGTTGGTGGTGGCATTGCCGAGAACGATCGGGTGATCGGTCTGGTTGTGTAAACGCACGGTGGCGAAGACCATGATCTGATCGACACTTTCCTTGGGCATGGGCGCCCCGCTGGCGTCGATGCCTGAGGTTTCCGTGTGCTGGGGATGAACCCAGACGGCGGTGATCTGGCCGGTGGCAAAGGGCGGCTTCTGGTTCGTAATCACGTAGATGGCAATAGCGAAACTGACCACAAGAGCCGCAACCATGGTGGCGATCACCACGTGACTGGTGCCTCGGGTCAACTCCTCGCCGCGCGCGGCGTCGTCCATTTCTTCCTGATGAAGCAGGCTCATACGGCCCCCATTCTGACAGCGAACCTATCTTAGCGCGAACCGTGCGTCACAGGCCATATTTGGCGGCGAGGCGGCGCCGGGCGCAGAGATTCGCGCGGAGCGCGGGCTGTTTATCGATTCGCTACTCCCCCTCCCCCCCTCCCCCTATTCTTTTTGACGATCTTCCTTGTTTTCAATGGATTGCGCGTATATTTCCGGTTCAGGTTCGTCAAAATAAAGGAGTTAACGCATAAGATCTTCAAAAATAAGGGGTTGCAGACGGCTCTTTTTCGGAGGGTTGCACCTGTTTCGGTGCAACTGCTCTTCGCCGGCCGGTGCGGCTCCGGGGGCTGGCTCGGTACCCGTGATTGCGCCTGGAATCATGGTAGCGGATTGAGAGAAATTCTCAGCAAAGGGTGGGAATCGTGTTCCTCACCGGTCGCCAAAGGCGAGCGACCGGTGGCACCCTCAGTTTGATTTTGAAGAGGATCGGAATCGTGGCGTCCGGCCGTCCGCAGACTGAAGAGCCGGTTCGCTTTCGTGCGGGTATTTACTCTTCAGTAAGTGATTTGGTTACTTTCAGATCCGCGCATTTTTCGCTTGACGGCCCGGCCTTACACGGCTAGGATGTGAGCCGATTTCCCTTCGAGGTCACGGGCCCGGCTCTCACGAGCCACTTCTCGATGTTCGTACGTTGAGCGAGCCTCCCCGGTTCGGAGACCCACCCGGCGTTCCTTTCAACCGCAACACCGCACCAGCGAAAGGAATCGCATGAATGCATATGTATTACCCCCCAGACGCTTGTCTAGAGTCGTTCCGCTCAAACTGACCTGCATGGCGATGCTCGTCGTCCTATTGGCCACCGCCAATGCTGCCGCGCAGATAGCCAAGCCAGATGTCAATGGCGGTGGTGGTGGCGGCGGATCGTGGGTGGCCACGGTGGTCGGCGTCTCGTCTTCCGGGTCGCCTTCCACCTACGGCAGCCCAGTAACGCTTACCGTGGAAATTGCGCCCTCAACCTGCGGCCCAAACGCATACGCCACTGTTTACGACAACGGCACATCGATTGGGACAGTCACCTTCAACTCATGGGGCGACGGGTCCCTTACGACGAGCAGCCTCGATGGAGGCACAAACACTATCACTGCCACATTTTCGGGCAATATCGTTGGAACAACAACGTGCCTTGCCGAGACTTCGCCGCCCATCACGCAGGTGGTGAATCCAAGCACGAGCGTCGTCTACCCACTTTACAAGGTTGTGTCGATTGTCTATGATGCGCCGGGAGACAAGAGTCAAAACGGTTACACCGACTCCACCACCGACGGTACCCGCACGTCAACGGGCAGCAACTATACCGCCGGTACGTCACTCACATATTCGTTCGGAGGCAGCTTCTTAGGCTTCGGAGGCGGCACCAGTGTCACCTTCGGTGTAGCCGCAACAGTCGGCAACAGCTCTGAATTCACCGAAACATTCACCAACGCCAGCACCATCAGTAACGCATCGACAAAAAACGCAATCGATCACAACCAGGATCTGTTCGTGGTCTGGACGAATCCTGCGGTCTCCATGACTCAAACCGGGTCAAACTCCGTTACGTACAGCATGGGCGACCAGAGCCTCGCAAACGGCGATGTTGAGCCTACGGAGCTGCTCGAGGTCTATCCGGAGCCCATGTTGGGGGCGAACGGCCAGACCACTCTTTCGTTGTCCGCCTTGGCCCCGCAATGGGACGAACTCGACAACAGCTTCGACCTGCCCGGTCTTGCGGCAATCTGCGCCAACAATTCGCTCTACCAACAACAACTTGCCTACGATATTGCAAACCCCGGCTCCCAGGCAGGAAACTATTGCACTGCGGCAAATCAATGCGGATGCGCGCCCTCCGACTTCAACGGGCCACACGGAAAACTTGCAGACGGTGAAACCGCAATCCTCGCAGCCGATCCCTTGCTTGGCGCCGGCCCGACCGTCGACCCGATGAGCCTGAACGGGTCGAGCAACCAGTCGTGCGGAATAGACAGCAACGGATACCTCGTCACTCCGAGCTCAGGCGCAGACTGCCATTACTTGCCCGTGCCGACGGACAAGGGAAGCCTCTACCAGCGGACCGCACAGCTTATCGGCCCAACTTGTCAAGGGTGCAACAACCCGCCCAACCAGGTATTGCTCGACGACTCAAATATGAGCACCCAGACCTTCACCACGAGCGAGACGACCTCAGTGAAGTACAGCTGGGGGGTGGGGGTGCCTATTGGGAGTTGGTCCGGGAACTCCTTCTTCAGTTGGACAAACAGCCAGAGCAGTGGGGAAATCAACGGGTACGCCAACAGCATGCAAGCCACATTCAACTCGGACGAGATCGACTGCTACGAGACGATACCCATCGAATACGACACCGAATACCATACGTTTGTCTTCTGGCAGCCGCCGGGAAACAGCAGTTGTATGTGACTCGCGTAGGATTGGGGCTTTCGCAAAGCCGCCGTCCTAGGTAGCTAATTGGACCGCATCTTCCGCGCGGATCGACCCGCGCGGAAGATGCAATAGGCCAGAAGACGCCAAATAGAGGACATACGATGGGATCCAGAACGCGTTCTTTTGTATACATATCCTGCTCCGTGTGCGCATTGCTTGCGGCCGCCGGAACCTGCGGCTGCGCGGGCGGCTCCGCGTCCCCTCCGGCCAGCCAGGCGGTTGTGATCACGGTTCTGCCGGTCAGCCAGACCGTGCCTATAGGCAGTTCGGCGACGTTCAACGTGACGGCGACCGGCTCGGCGCCGCTCAGCTATCAGTGGAGCGAGAACGGCGCGGCAATTCCAGGCGCCACCGGCGCCTCCTACACCACCCCACCCGTGGCGTTGGGCGCGAATGACTCGACCGCGGTCGGTTCCTTCCAGGTGACGGTGAGCAATACGGTCAATTTCGTCACCAGCAAAGCCGTTACGCTCACCGCCGGACCGCGCTCGCCCAAGGCGGGCGACCTGCGCTTCAAGCAGGTGGGCTATCCTGCGGCGAACGCCAACCAGGGCACCGTGAACGGCAGCTTGATGGAAATGACCCTTCTGGAGTCCGGTTTTCGCAGAACGGACCTGTGGAATACGAACGCCGTGGGCTATCCACTGGCCGTAGGTTCGCAGGGTTCGTGCTTCGTCGATCCTCCTGGGTCGGCCTATTACACCTGCACGTGGGATACGTCGGAGGCAAAACTGCCTGCGGGGCTGCCGGAGCAGGATACGCTGAACCAGGCAGGACTCTATGCCAACTTTGACTCGGATTTGAGCAGCGACGATCTTAGCGCTTGGAATGAGCCCGCCCCGGATTCGCCGAGCAACGTCATCACCTCGCTCGATTTCGCGCCTGCGGCCAATGCCTACGCCATTTCCTGGGCGCACACGGTCCAGGGAGGCGGCTTCGACCTTCGGCGTGAGATCGTTGCGCCCGGCGCGGTGCAGGCGACGGTTGCCCAGGACGCAGCCGAAAGCCGGGTCGTCACGGCCGTCTCCTTTGACGCCAACGCGCAAGCCAACCTGCTCTCCTATGGCTGGCAGGGCGATACCACAACCGTTTACGACACCGACGTTGTGAGCATTCCGGCCGAGGGCGGGTACCAGACGGTTGTGACAGCCGTTGTGTCGGCGGCCCAGACGCTGGCGGGGGAAGGATATATCCTGACGGCCTTCGGGGGGGACGGGACGAATGGCTTCCTGCTCATTGGCACCAAGGTCCACGGCGATACGGTGCCCAGGCCCATCATCGACACGGCGTGCCCGCAAGGCGGATGCTACTCCGGCTATGCTACCGTTGCTTGGCTGTTCTACAACAACGTCGGCGGGCCGGCGATCTTCGAGAAGTAGTCCCCTCGGCGCCTGGCCCCGGTCCAGAGGGACAAGCTGAGTTCCTCTGCAAATGATGATTGCCCTTGGTTGATGATTGCCCTCGGTCTCGCTTCTGAGACCGGGGATAGCGCGAATCTCGGACCGGCGGTGAGAGAGTCTGGCAGTTGCCCGTGGGGATGCGGGATCGCCAAACCGATTCTTCCATATCCCCGGTTCCCAAAAGTACGAAACCGGCACCCTCGACTTAATAGGATCGCTTTTAAGATCGTGGCCACTCGCCGGTCGTTTGGGTGTTGTGCTCTCCCACCCAAGCCGCGGAAGGCGTGGCTTGGGTGGAATCCTGTATTGATAATGGGCAGGTGGCCCGGTCAGGGACCGCGACGACGTATGCCGCCTGCAATGGAGTTGTGCCCCGTGTATGACAGCCTCTTCTGCTGTCAAGGGAAAACGGCGCACGAACTCCCTTTGTGGCCGGGGTGGAGTTCAACGACAACGGTACATTGCGCATGGACTGCGCCGAGGTGATGGGCGGTGTGGCGGAGTAGCAGGGCGGGAGACCTTGCAATGTCGAACTGGCATTACGGCCGTGCGCGCAGACCGGCGAGGAAGCCTTCGGCGTCGCGCGTGTTCAGGATGTCTTCCGGCGCGAGCCAGGCGCGGCGTAACTGCATGACGCCGTAGTTCATCTTGCCCAGGTTACGCGCGTCGTGGGAGTCGGACGACATGACGATCCTGCATCCCATCTCCTTGGCCAGGCGCAGATCGTGGTCGTTCAAGTCGAGCCTTTCCGGCGCGGCGTTGTGCTCCATGGCGACATCGAGTTCGGCGGCGCGCTTGAGCACCGCGGCCATGTCGAGCGCGAAGGGCTCGCGATGCAGCAGCAGGCGGCCGGTGGGATGGCCGAGGATGCGCACGTAAGGATTCTCGATGGCGCGCAGCACGCGCTCGGTCATCTCCTCGCGGCTCTGCTCAAAGCGGGTGTGGACGCTGGCGATGACCACATCCAGTTGTGCAAGAACTTCATCGTCGAGATCGATGGCGCCGCCGGCGAGAATGTCGACCTCGATGCCGGTGAAGACGCGAATGCGGCCGCCTGTGGATTCGTGAAGGGCGCGGTCGACGGCACGTACCTGCCCGATCTGTTCAAGCACGCGCTTCTCGTCGAGGCCGCCGGTCATGGCGAGGTTCTTGGAGTGGTCGGTGATGGCGATGTATCGATAGCCGCAGGCGATCGCCGCTTCGGCCATCTCGCGGATGGAGTTGCGGCCGTCGCTGGCGGTGGTGTGCATGTGAAGGTCGCCGCGAATGTCGCCGAGAGCGACGACGCGCGGGAGCTTGTGCCCGGCGGCCAGATCGATTTCGCCGAGGTTCTCGCGCATCTCGGGCGGCATCCAGTCCATGCCGAGCGCGGCGTAGATCTCCTCTTCGGTGGCGGCGGCTACGGTTGAGCCATCGTCGAGCCTCGCCAGCGCCCACTCGTTAAGGGTGTAGCCGAGCTTGAGCGCCCTCTGGCGCAGCGCCACGTTGTGCGCCTTGGAGCCCGTGAAGTACTGTAGCGCCGCGCCGCAGGAGGCGGCGGGCAGGATGCGCACGTCGA
>JAJYFA010000253.1 GCA_021790995.1 Acidobacteriota bacterium | reverse complement strand
AGGGGCAGCCCGTCGTTGAGAGGCTGCCCTTGTTGTTTGCCGCGGCAAGTATCTATTTCTGGAGCGGCTCACGGGTAAACACGCCGTCGATCTGCCGCAATATCCCCAGCGGGTTCGCCGCCTTCAGTTCGCCGGGCATGAGCGCATCGGGAAACCCCTGAAAACATACGGGCCGCGCAAACCGGAAGATGGAGCGTGTGCCGACCGAGGTAAAGCGCGAGTCGGAGGTCGCCGGGTACGGCCCGCCATGCACCATGGCGTGCGAGACCTCGACGCCGGTCGGGAATCCGTTGAAGATGATGCGCCCGGCCTTCTCTTCGAGCAGTGCAATCAGCTCGCGGTGCGCTTCAAGATCCTCTTCGCTTCCCCACAATGTTGCCGTCAGATGACCGTCGAGCGAGGCCGCTGCGCGCCGGTATTCTCCGGGCGAGGCGCAGCGGATCAGCAGCGTTCCAGGCCCGAAGATCTCCTCGGAAAGAGCGCGTTTAGCGAGAAACGTGTCCAGTGGAACCTCGAAGAGTTGCGCATTTACCTGGCAACTGGCGGAGACTTCGGACGCCTGCGTCGTGCGCGTGGCCTCGGCGGCGCGCTCAGTTGCAATGCGGGCATAGTCGCGCGCAATTCCCGGCGTGAGCAAAGTGAAGGGCGCTGCCGCCGATACGAGTTGCCTGAGCTTGCCGAGAAACGCACCGGCCTCGCCCTGCTCAGGAAAGAAGACCATGCCCGGTTTGGTGCAGAACTGGCCGGCGCCAAGGGTGAACGAGCTGAAGAGCCCTTCCGCGATCGACTCAGCGCAGTCACGCAGTGCACCTGGCAGAAGAAAGACGGGGTTCACACTCGACATTTCCGTAAAGCAAGGAATCGGCTGAGGACGCGCGGCGGCCATATCCATGAGCTTGCGTCCGCCTCCGAGCGAGCCGGTGAACGTAACCGCCTTGACGAGCGGATGACGCACCAGAGCGCCACCGATCTCGACTCCGGAGCCGTAGAGCAGCGAGTAGACACCCTCCGGCATTCCGCAATCGGCAACGGCCTTCGCGATTGCCTGCGCCACCAGTTCGCTGGTGCCGGGGTGCGCAGAGTGCGCCTTCACAATCACGGGGCAGCCCGCGGCAAGCGCGGAGGCGGTATCTCCCCCGGCTGCCGAGAAGGCCAGCGGAAAGTTGCTTGCGCCGAAGACGACGACCGGCCCAAGCGGTCGCAGCATGGAGCGCAGATCGGGCCGCGCCAGCGGCTTGCGATTGGGTAGCGCCGGGTCGATGCGCGCCTGCACCCACGATCCCTCTTCGACGACCGCCGCGAACAGACGCAATTGTCCCGTGGTGCGGCTCATCTCGCCCAGCAGACGCGCCATCGGGAGAGCCGTTTCAAGATGAGCGCGCTCGGCCACCGGCTGCTGGATTCTGTCGAGGCCATCGGCAATGGCGCGCAGGAAAGCAGCGCGCGAGCGGCCATCGGTCTGCGCGTAGGTCTGAAAGGCTTCCGCCGCCAGCGTAACGGCGCGCTCCACCTCCTCAGCCGATGCCGAGGAGTAGGCTGGCGCAAGACGTTCGCCGGTCGAGGGATTGATGGCGTGAATGGGCGCGCCAGTCTGCGCACCGCGCTGGTTTCCGATAAAAGACTGTCCAGTAAGTTCCATCATCACCGCTCCATACTTGGAAACTAGAGTTTAAACGGCGCACTGGCAACCGCGACCGCGGGCCGATGCGATTGCGCATGTTCAAACACGGCGCGGGTTTGTTTCAGTTCTTCACCCACGATCTCCAGGCGCGGCGGGCGAACCCGGGCCGAGCCGACGCCAGCCTCCTGCTGCACCTGCTTGATGAGCTGAATGAAGTTCGGCACTGTGTCCATGCGCAGCAACGGCAGAAACCAGCGGTACAGCTCGAAGGCTTCCTCGATCTTGCCCGCACTGGCCAGGCGAAACAGATCGACGGATTCGCGCGGAAGAGCGTTCACCAGTCCCGCAACCCAGCCCACAGCTCCTGCCGCAATGCTCTCCACAATGGCGTCATCGACACCGACCAGGATCGAGAGCCTGCGCCCAGACAAAGCACGAATGGCCGTAACGCGGCGAACATCGCTGGAAGACTCCTTGACTGCGGCCAGATTGGCGTGCTCCCCGGCCAGCTCGACAATCTGCTCGGGCAGGAAATCTGTGCCGTAGGCGACCGGATTGTTGTAGAGCATTCCCGGCAGCGGCGTAGCCTTCAGGATCGCCGCCACGTGCGCCTTGGTCTCGCGCCAGTTGCCCCGGTAAACATAGGGCGGCAGAATCATCAGCCCGGAGCAGCCGGCATCCTGCGCGCCTTTGGCCAGTTCCACGGCCTCCGCAGTCGAGAGCGACGAGATGGTTCCCACCACAGGAGCCTTGCCGCCCAGAGCCGCGACCACAGTCTTCCAGATTTCAAGCTTTTCGGTAAATGCGAGTGTAGCTCCCTCGCCGAGCGAGCCAAGGCTGACAATGCCAGTGCAACCGTTCTCGATGAGCCATTGTGCGTGGCGCGCGACGGTCGCGTGGTCGACCGTGAGGTCCGGTTTAAAAGCAGTTGTCATGGCGGGCATAACGCCGGTCCAGTTCATCATTCCTCCTGTGCTGCGTGTGTATTTGTTATGGCCTGCGCAAAGCGCGCAGGCAGATACGGCTCGGGCGCGATGGCCGGCTCGGCGCCAGTGAACGCCGCCGCCAGCAACTCCGCAGTCGCCAGCGAAGTAGTAATGCCCAGTCCCTCATGCCCTGCCGCAAGCCAGAGCGTGGCGTCACGCGCAGCGGGACCAATCAGCGGCAGCTTGTCGGGCGTAGCTGCGCGAAATCCGGTCCACACTCGAAGGACGCTCAGATCGCCAATCCGCGGCATGTAAACCGATGCGCGCCTGAGCATCCAGCTCAGAATCTCGTGATCGACCCCGGTATCTTCAGCGCCGAACTGCCGCGAGGAACCAATGAGTACCTGTCCGGTCGGGCGCGGCTGCACGTTGAAGGCGACTGAATCCGCCGCCGAACCGTGCGCGCTCTTCAGATACCCGAGCTCGACCAGTTGGTGATGCACAAAGCCTGGATAGCGGTCCGTGATCGCGAGATGCCCCTTGCGCTTGCGCACCGGCAGCCCGGGCGCGAGATCGATTGCGCAGGCGCCCAGCGCGTCGATCAGCCGGCTGGCGCGAATCCCGGTTCCATCGTCGAGCAGCATGAGACCGTCGCCCATCGATTGAACCGAGCGGCCCACGAAGAGCTGCGCACCGAGACTTTGCGCGCGGCGCGCCAGCTCAAGCGCCGCCACAGGCGGATAAACCACAGAGTCTTCTTCGACCAGGAGTCCGCCTGCAAGGCCCTCCGCGAGATTCGGCTCTTCGCATCTGAGCTGCGCGGCGGTGAGAATGCGGCAGGCGACACCGCGTTCCCGGTACCAGGC
>JAJYFA010000091.1 GCA_021790995.1 Acidobacteriota bacterium | reverse complement strand
GAGCCTAATCGCATGTCCCCCAACTCGGCCATCTGCTTCTGAACCGTAGCACGACGATCTTCAAGCTCAGATAGAGATTCAGGCATTTACAACCTCCCGACCGAGCGTATTACTACGCTCGGTTATATGCCACAAAAAAAAGAAACTCCCAAAGCGTCACTTCTATGTCGCGCACCCCCTTCCCTGCCTCAGCAGCGGCAATTGTTGCAAATATGTTAAAATCAGCGTCTAAGGTACACAGTCAATTATCCGGGCATTGGCGGTGTGAAGGTAGACTTAGGTGTCCCGGCTTCCCAACTCACGTAGCCGGGGCCAGAAGCACCCGAGACGGTGCAAAACCAAGCGGTCAACACAGCCGAGTACCCGCCAGTTCGATCCCCATGATCCTCTTTCTGATGCGCCACGCAAATGCCGGAACCGTTCGCGAGAACCCTGTTCTCGACGCCAAGCGCGGTCTCGTGAAAGAAGGAAAAGAGCAGTGCATGTTGATGGCGCGCGTGCTTTCCGCGCTGAAGGCGCCCATTGACGTGATTGTTTCAAGCCCGCTCAAGCGCGCTCTGCAGACGGCGCAACTGGTGGGCACGGAATTGGGCTACGAGGCCAAAGTGGAGATCAGCCAGGCTCTGGGAATGAATGGGAACCATGCTGATTTCCAGAGACTTCTGGACAAATATGCCGACCGCGAGGGGATTTTGGTCGTAGGGCACAACCCCACGATGTTCCAGTTTCTCGGCCACCTGATCACCGGCAACGGCGGGGCCGCAATTCGCATGAGGAAGGCGTCGATCGCGCGCGTGGACATGAACCACCACCCGCCGCGGCTGCAGTTGCTGATTGATCCGCGCACGGCCCGCGCCATTTACGCCAGCGTGACAAAAAGCACGCGCAAATAGGCTGGCACAGGAGCCAAAGGATCCGCCTGAGACTTGCTTTGTGCATTGCAACGGCACGAGCCCAGGCCGAATGTCTTCAAGGCTTCCGTTGTGCCCCCGGGGAACCCGCGTTTTGCTCTATCGGGCATCCGAAACAATCCTGCTGATATTCTGGTTCTGATAGTCCAAACCTAAATGAACCAAAATGTCACTTCCATCGACCGGCCGCGGCAAGCACCATCGGTGCGCAGGGTGTGGTTATTTTTCGCAGCCATCTTTGTCGCGGTCTACTTTGCCTCCTTGTTCTCGCCGCCGCTGCTTGACGATGTGGATGCCGCGCATGCCCAGGCTGCGCAGCACATGGCCCTGACCGGCAACCTGATCACGTCGAAGGTCAACGGCATCCGCTACATTGAGAAGCCGCCGCTGCCTTACTGGCTGATCGCGGGAATGTATCGGATCTTTGGGCAGAACACCTTTGCCACGCACCTGCCCAACGCGCTGGCCATCTTTGGGCTCATGTGGCTGGCGTGGCTCTGGTCGCGGCGTGCGTGGGGCGATCGCGCGGGCTTTTATGCCGGCCTGGGCGTGCTGACCTCGGTTGGCTGCTTCCTGTTTACGCGCTTCATTATTCCCGAAGCGATCCTGGCATTGCTGCTGCTCTTCGCGTTATATGCGCTGATTGTGAGCCTCGAAGATGACCGGCCGCGCTTCATCTATTGGGCATGGGCATGCGTGGCTCTCGCGATGCTCACCAAAGGACTGATCGCGCCCGTCTTCTTCTTCGGCGCGGCGATTCCTTATTTATTGCTGACGGGGCAGTGGCGGCGCTGGAAGGCGCTCAGGCCCATATCGGGGTTTCTGCTGTTTCTGCTGATCGCCGCGCCGTGGCACATCCTGTGCGGGATCGCCAACCCCGACCAGGGACACCCGGCAGGCAATCATCCCTCCATCGGCAACGTGCACGGGTTTTTCTACTTCTACTTCATCAACGAGCACGTACTGCGCTTCTTCGGCCTGCGCTACCCGCACGACTACAACAAGATGCCGGGGATCCTGTATTGGCTGGCGCACCTGGTGTGGATCTTCCCGTGGAGCCTTTTCCTGCCGGCCGCAGCGGCCGTAGCGTGGAAGACGCGGCGAAGCTGGCTGAAGCATCTGCGGCACGATGCCGGCGACACGGTCGGCTTTTATCTGGACAATGCCCTGCGCGAGGACGTGGCGAGTTACGTGCAGCGGGTAAAGTTCCGCGCGCGCACGACCTGGCTGCTGAGCCTGTTCACGGCGTGGACCCTGCTGTTCTTTTCCATCTCGACCAACCAGGAGTACTACACATTTCCTGTCTGGACACCCCTGATCATGTTGATCGCGGCCGTGGTCGCGGATATCGAGGAGCAGCGCGGAACAAATGGCAGGCCGGCGCTTTCGACCGCGTGGCTGACGGGCGCGATGGCGGTCTTTGCCGCAATCGGCGTACTCAGTGCCGTGGCGCTGGGCTGGGGATTGTGGATCTCGCGCAACCTGCCTTATGTGCCCGACATCGGTTTGCTGCTGGCGCACCGCGGCGTGGCTGATTACACGCTCTCCATGTCGCACCTGTTCGATCTGACCGGCGAGTCGTTTGCGGCGCTGCGGCTGCCGGCGTCGTTGGCGGCGATCGCGCTGCTGCTGGGACCCGCAACTGGCTGGCTGCTGCGCCTCAAGGGCAAGCACCTTGCGTCCACGGTCTGCGTGGCGCTCACGATGGCTGTCTTTCTCGTCGCCGCGCACATCGCGTTCGCGCGCTTTGAACCGATGCTGAGTTCGAAGCCAATGGCAGACACGATCATGGCCAAGGGTTCGCCCAGCGACACCCTCATCATCGATGGCGACCAGTCATCAGGCTCAAGCGTGATCTTCTACACAAATCACTTCTTTGACAGCCGGCCGGCGCTGCTGGTGCTGCCGCGCTGCGGGCAGCATGGCGAAGGATCGACTTTGCTGTGGGGCTCGTGCTATCCCGACGCACCGGATATTTTTCTGAGCGACGCAAAGCTCCAGGCGATCTGGGGGACGGGCAATCGCAAGTGGATCTTCGCAGAAGACCAGGACCGCGCCAAGGTGGAGCACGCACTGACAGCAACCGGACATCTTTACCCGGTCCAGACACTCGCGGACAAGACGCTGTGGACGGACCGGCCGCTGCCGTGAAGCAGGAGTCAGGTATCAGGAGCCAGGGATCAACTTCCATAAGCGGGCAGAGGGAGGGTATTCGCTGCCCGCTTTACTCCGCGGCCCTCATCTTGCCACCGGGCAGTAACTCGAAGATGCGGCCGCGCCACAGAATGCGCCGGCCCGTGTAGCTCGCGGCCCAGAAGCAGAACCCCATCAGGTCGCGAATCGGATAGAGGACCAGCAGGCCAAACCAGCTTTTGTCGCAGACCACGAGGCGGCCGACAGCGATGGCAAGAGCCAGCCGTGAGGCGACGGCAAAGGCCAGGAGCGAGAGTCCCCACATCGTGTGTCCGAGCCATGCGCAGGCAGCGAGCGCAAGCAGGCCGAACGGCATGCTGAAGGAAAGCGCAGTGCCAAAGTGGCCCTTCGGCCGCGAGAAGCGTGTGGATTTCATCCAGCGCACCTGATGTTTGAGCGAGCCCACGAGTTCCGAGTGCAGAACCATGTGATCGATGGCATGGTGACTGAGGACGACCGTTTGACCCAGTTTGTGCGTCTCGTTGCCCAGGATGAAATCGTCGGCGCAGTAGTCGGCTGTGACCTTGAATCCGCCCATGCGGCGGACGGTTTCGCGGCGGAAGGCCATGGTTGGACCGAGCGTGAATTGCATCCCTTCCATCAGACGGGCGGCCAGACAGCCAGCCGACATCTCCACCGACATGCCGACGGCTTCAAGCCGCGCCCACAGGCCGCCTTCCACCGCGACGCCGCGATAGAGGCAACACATCCCGCCGACGTTGGGATCGGCGAAAGGAATCGCCACAGAACGCAGGTAGTCCGGAGTCACGCGCACGTCGCTGTCACTGACCACGAGAATTTCGTGTGTTGCGTGGGCCTCCATCAGCTCCATCGAGGCGACTTTGGCGTTGATGTAGTCGGGCACGCCGCCCGTCGAAAGAAACTGCGCCGGAATATGCGGATGACGCGCTGCCACACGGCGCGCGGTTTCGAGACCAGCGTCGCCGGCGTTGCGGGCACAGAAGAGAATCTCGTACTGCGGATAATCCTGCGTGAAAAACGTCTCTAGGTAAGACTCGAGTCCGGGATCCGCTCCATGCAGGGGCTTGAGGAGCGTGAGCGGAGGCGTAAACCCCGGGCGCTCGGCAAGTTGAGCAATCGCTGCGTGGCGCTCGCGAAGGTAGCCAGGCACAGCCCACAACACAATGCCGGCAAAGACCGCGGAGGTGATGAGGCCGAAAACGGCGAGGCCGAGAAGAACGTAGGGCATGCTGCTAACAGAATAACGAGAAAACCGGCAAGTGCGGGCGCCGCCGGCGCGGCTACCCTCGCGCGTGCGTTTCTGGCTTTTGAACGGGCTCCTATTTGCTGAAGCGAAAGGCGGTCTTGGGCAGCGGCTCATTCACCCTGATGTGGGTGTATGTGCAAACGCGCGACTGCCCTTCTCCCTCGTCGAAGACCTGCTTGAGGCTGACGGCGTGCGCGGTGTCGAGCCAGATGGTCACTTTCGGGAAAAGCTTCAGGACCTTGGGATCTCTGGCGACAAGTTCCAGCTTATCGGTCACGATGCCGTCGATGGTTTCCTTGCCCAGATACTTGATGTTCCACTTCTCCTCGAGATCCTTGCCGCTGGCGCCGAAGCCCAGCATGAGATAGCTCTCGTACTTGCTTGCCTCGGAATAGGCCCTGGCATCCTTTGCCTTGCCGGTATCGGAGACGCGCAGAGTTCCACCTGAAAAGATGTACGTCTTTTCCGTGGGCCGGCCGTCGTGCGCCGTAATGTGAGCGGCCATTTCAAAGTGGCTGTTGCGCTCGTAGTAGGCGGTTCCGGTCATTACATCCTTGTCGGGAATCGGGTCGGTCTGAATGCTGTCGAACTCAAAGGTGGCGGTCGTGGTGCGAAAATTCTTCGCCGCGGCATCGAGCCTGGCCAGAACACTGGTCTCATCTTCAGCATGTGCAGGCCGGACCGGTAAAACCGCCAGCGCAAGGAGCGCAAGAAACAAAGAAAGATAGCGTACGCGCATGGAACTCCTTCATCAATTGGACGCGGAATGGTGCCCGAAGGATCGGAAAAATTGCGCTTACCGGTGCGCCCAGACCTTCCAGGCCAGATTTCCCTGGGGATCCTTGACCGTCTCCCATCTCTCGACAAAGACGGCGTCTCCCATCACGGGCTCAATCGCCAGGCGCAGCGCCTTTTTCACTTCTCTGTCCGATGCTTCAGTTGGCATGTTTACGTCTGAAGCCGCGACCGTGACGATCACGCCGTGGCCGTCAGCGACCACTTCCATGGGGTGCACCGGGCGGGAAGCAAGCGAAGGCCTGGCACCAAAATCCCACAGATGCGGGGTGATGAAGATGAAAAGCAGAATCAGTGTCACCAATACGTCGTAGTGAAACGATCCGCGCGAGTAGGTCCAGTAGAAATAACTCTTCAGTACCTGTCCGGCGCCCTGCCTGGGCTGCGCTGCCGCTCCGTTGGATGGGTTTGATGCCATCAGAACTCCCTAACTATTTTATCGAGTCCGCCCATGTAGGCGCGAAGCGCCGCGGGAACCTCGACCGAACCATCGTCCTGCTGGTAGTTTTCGAGAATCGCCAGCCAGGTGCGGCCTACGGCGAGGCCGCTGCCGTTAAGCGTGTGCACAAACTCAGGTTTGGCCTTGCCGCCCGTGGAGGGCCGGTAGCGGATGTTCGCCCGCCGCGCCTGAAAGGCCTCAAAGTTCGAGCAGGAGGAAATCTCGCGATAGAGATTCTGCCCCGGCAACCAGACCTCAAGGTCATAGGTCTTGGCGGAGGAGAATCCGGTATCGCCGGTGCAAAGCAAGACTCGCCGATAGGGAAGGCTGAGGGCTTCAAGAATCTCCTCGGCGTCGCGGGTGAGTTTTTCGTGCTCGGCCTCCGACTCTTCAGGCCGGGTGAACTTGACCAGCTCGACCTTCTGGAACTGGTGCTGGCGAATAATGCCGCGGGTATCCTTGCCCGCTGCTCCAGCCTCGGCGCGGAAGCACGGCGTGTAAGCCGCAAACGAGATGGGCAGCCGCACCTCGTCGAGAATTTCGTCACGGTAGAGGTTGGTGACGGGAACCTCGGCGGTGGGAATGAGCCAGTGATCGCTGTCTCTAAACTCGCCGCGCGTGGCAGCTTCGGCATCGGCGTCGGAACAGCGGAAGAGATCCTCGGCAAACTTGGGCAGTTGGCCCGTGCCGAAGAGCGACTTCGAATTCACCATGAACGGCGGTAGCACTTCCTTGTAGCCGTGCTTCTGCGTGTGCATATCGAGCATGAAGCCGATCAGCGCCCGCTCGAGGCGCGCGCCCGCACCCATGTAGACAGCAAAGCGCGCGCCCGAGAGCTTGGCCGCGCGTTCAAGGTCGAGGATGCCGAGCGATTCGCCGATCTCCCAGTGCGGTTTGGGCGTGAAATCGTATTTCTTCTGCTCGCCCCAGGTCTTGACGACTTTGTTGTCGGCTTCGGATGTGCCGGTGGGCACTTCGTTGCGCGTCAGATTGGGAACACGGGCCAGCGAAAGACGCAACTGCTCGTCGAGCGCGGCGGCCGCCTTGTCGAGTTCGTCGAGTTTGTCTTTGAGGGCGCGTGTCTCGTCCATCACGGCCGCGGCCTCGTCGTGCTTGCCGGCTTTCTTGAGCGCGCCTACCTGCTGCGAGAGCTCGTTGCGGCGGGCCTTGAGCTGTTCGGATTGCGTGATGGCCTCGCGGCGGCTCTTGTCGAGCGCGCGAAAATCTCCCAGCAGCGCGGCCGGATCTGCTCCCCGCGCGCGTAGCTTCTCTTCCACCAACTCCAGGTTGGCGCGAACAAACCCCAAGTCGAGCATTCTGTCTCTAGTTTACCCGACGGCCGGTAGGGACTAGGCAATAGGCAATAGGGCCTGTTAAACGATTGGGATGGTGGCGTCCCTTCGTCGGGTTGCGGCAGAACGCCATCCACCCAATAACGCCATCCACCCAATAGTGTTAACAGGATCTAATTTGCTGGCCCGCTTCCTTGTTGTAGCATCCAGCTATGATCGCCGGCATGTCGTGGACGTGGTGGCTAGGATTTCACGCAGTCGTGGCGGCGGTGCTCGTGGCGGACTCGTTTCTGCCCGGTCGCCGGGCTGAGTCGCCACGTGCGCACGTCTCTGTCTGGCTGGGAACGGCGGGGTTGGTGCTGGCTGCGGCCGGATTTGCCGGCTGGATCGCCGTAGCGCAGGGACGGCAGGCGGCGCTCGAATTTGCCACCGGATACGTGATCGAAACCTCGCTCAGCATCGACAACCTGTTCGTGTTTCTTGTGCTCTTTGAGGGACTGCGGATCGGCCGCGAGCGCCAGCACATCGCTCTGCTGTGGGGCGTATGGGGCGCGTTCGTACTGCGGGCGCTGTTTATCGCGGCAGGCATCTCCCTGCTGCAGCATTTTGTGTGGGTCACATGGATCTTCGGGCTATTTCTGCTCTACGCGGCCTGGCGGCTGGTGCGCGGCGGCTCGGCGCGCGAGGCCGTTCCCGAGTGGATTGCCCGACTGCACCCGGCCAAAGGGTCGCTGCTGCCCGTCATCCTGGCTGTAGAGGCCACCGATCTGCTCTTTGCCACGGACTCCATTCCGGCGGTTCTTTCCGTCACGCACAATCCATTTGTGGCTTACACATCCAATGTGGCGGCGATTCTGGGCCTGCGCACCATTTACTTCGCGTTGGCCGCAATGCTGAACCGCTTCCGGTTATTGCACTACGGGCTGGCCGCGATCCTGGCGTTTGCGGCTCTGAAGATGCTCGCCGCGCCCTGGATCGAGGTGCAGGCCACGATCTCGCTGGTGGTGATTGGCGCAATTCTGACGGTGTGCGCCGTGGCAAGCGCAGCGGGTCAGCGAGTCGACAAGCCCGCGAGTTAGAAGGCCGGTGAATGCGCGGCGCTACCACGCTTCGAAGTGAACGCTTCCCTCGCGGCCGAGAGCCGAGTGCTTTCTGAAGTTCGCATCGTCGCGATGAGGATGGTCGGAGCGGAAGTGCGCGCCGCGGCTCTCCGTGCGGGCAAGCGAAGAGAGCAGAATGGCGCGCGCCACGCGGCTCATGGCCTGGGCTTCAGCCAGGCGGCGGCTGGTATGGCCGCTGGCGGCAATCTCGGTCAGCGCGGCATCGGTTTCTCCCAGCGCAACGAGCCCCTGGCGCAGCGAGGACTCTTCGCGCAGCAATCCGGCGCTGGCCCACATCGAAGCTTCAAGCGCGACGATGAGGCTCTCCACGCGCTCGCCTTCCGCCATCGTCAGGTGCCTCGCAGCAGGCCCGAAGTCCGGCGCGGCGGGGGCCGTTGCCGGTGAGGGCGATTCGGCAAGCATGGAGCGGGCGGCGCGCGCTCCAAAGACAAGCCCTTCGAGCAGGGAGTTCGAAGCCAGCCGGTTGGCGCCGTGCACACCAGTGCAGGCGGCTTCGCCGGCGGCGTAGAGCCCGGCAAGCGAGGTGCGCCCGCCGAGATCGGTGCGAATGCCGCCCATAAGATAGTGCGCGGCGGGGCGCACGGGAATCAGATCGCGGCTGAGGCTGAGGCCGTATCGCGCGAGGAATGCGCCGATGCCGGGAAAGCGCGTGGCGAGATCGACGTCGCGGACGTGCCGCATATCGAGATAGACGGGCCGCGATGGCGCAGCGACGCTGCCTGGCGCATCCGCCATGCCTTCAAGGGCGATGGCGCGGGCCACCACGTCGCGCGGCGCAAGTTCCAGCAGCGGATGATATCGCTCCATGAATCGCTCGCCGCGATCGTTGCGCAGGCAAGCGCCCTCGCCGCGCAGCGCCTCAGAAAGCAGAAAGCGCGGCGCTCCCTCGAACGCAAACGCCGTGGGATGGAACTGGTAGAACTCCATGTCGGCAAGCTCAGCGCCCGCCTCTGCCGCCAGCGCGATCCCGTCGCCGGTGGCTACCGCTGGATTCGTCGTGTCGGAGTAGACCTGGCCCGCGCCGCCGGAAGCAATCAGGACAGAGGACGCGATGATACGTCTTTCGGCAATCGGCGCATTGTCGCCTGCCGCTCCGGGTTCATGGGGCGCGGCTTCAGCACTTGCCAGATCGGCGCCCATGACGCGGCCCTCGGCGACAACCAGCCCCGCAACGCGCGTCCACTCGGCAAAGCGGATGCGGTGATGTGCCCGCGCGAAAGCCACAAGGGCGCGGCTGATCTCTGCGCCGGTAGCGTCGCCGCTCGCGTGCAGAATGCGGGCCAGCGAGTGCGCGCCCTCGCGTGTACGCAGATACAGACCGCTCAGCCGGTGGCCTTCCGCGTCAACGGCCTGATCGAAGTTCGCTCCCCACTCGATGAGCTCGGCCACGCGCAGCGGCCCTTCGGAGACCAGCGCTTCGGCCGCGGGGCGCGAGACCAGTCCGTCGCCGGCGTTCACCGTGTCTTCAAGATGCAGGGCAATGTCTTTTTTGCCTTCCATTGCGACAGCGATGCCGCCCTGCGCATAGTGTGTATTCGATTCGCGGAGCGACTCCTTGGTGACAACGAGGACCTCACCGTGCTGTGCCAGTTCGATGGCGGCGCGCAGCCCGGCAACACCCGCGCCCATCACCAGAAAATCCACCTGAGGGCCGTTTTCCATTACTATTTGAGGCTAACATCCGCGATCAGGGCGCGGATCTCTGCCGCGCGCACCGCGGCAGCGTGTATGCTGTGTGGCAAGCCGAATTTGTGCGAGTTGCGAGGCGATGACCCTATGGGATTCTTACGAGACCTGCCGCCGGAGGCAGTCAAGATCGTGCTGGTGCTGTTTCTCTCGTTCCTGATCGGGCTGGAGCGCGAGGAACACAAAGGCGCTACGGGAAATTACTCGTTTGGCGGCGTGCGCACCTTTCCGCTGATCGGACTGATCGGCTATTCGATGGCGCTGATTTCGGGTGCGCAGCTTGTGCCTTTGACGCTGAGCTTTCTGGTCGTCGGCGGCTTTCTGATGCTCTCCTACTGGCACAAGCTCACGCAGGCTGCGACGGCGGGCGCGACCACTGAGATCTCCGGACTGGCGACCTTTCTTGTCGGCGCATTGGTTTGCGACGGGCATCTCTGGACCGCGACCACGCTGGGCGTGGCCAGCCTGCTGCTGCTCGACCTGAAAAAGGCGCTCGAAGATCTGGCAGCGCGCATTGACGCGCGCGAGATTCTGGCCTTCGCCAAATTTCTGTTCCTGAGCGGCGTAGTCCTGCCCGTGCTGCCGAATCAGGCGTTCGGCCCGTTCCACATCAATCCCTTCAAGACGTGGAGCTGGCGCGCCAGAGCCGGAGGGAGAGCCAGCCGCATTTGATCTCGGCCGGCATCCTGATGGCCTCTGGCGTCATGTATCTGCGCTTGCTGATCCTGGTGTCGCTCTTCAACCGGCAACTGGCGGCGTTGCTTTGGCTGCCGTTTGTAGCGCTGGCATGTGGGGCCCTGGCCTTTGGCTGGTTGTGGACAAAGCGCAGCGACAAAGACCCTCAATCGGTCCAGAGCGAACTGGGATCGAAGAATCCTCTGGAACTGACGACGGCATTTCTATTCGCTCTGCTGTTTCTGGTAATGCTGGTGGCCACACAGTTGACCGTCCAATATCTAGGCAAGGGCGGCGTAGACACGCTGGCTGCAATCGTGGGCATCAGCGATATCAATCCCTTCGTCCTGGGAATGACGCAGGCCGCCGGAACCATGACACCGGTCAGGGTGGCGGCAGGCGCAATCATGATTGCGACCGCCAGCAACAACGTGGTGAACGGCATCTACGCCTACAGCCTGGCGGACCGGAAGACCGGCAAGCTGAGCCTCGTATTCCTTGTTTCGCTGGCTTTGGGCGCGCTGGTGCCGCTGGTGTGGCTCCTCTAGCAACAGGCGTAGACACGAGCGGCCACGATGGTGCAGATCGACCCGGCCTTGAGGGTCTACACTCATCCCATGGACACGCAGCCACGGATTGCAACACGCGTCAGCCTCACGGCGATTCTCGGCACGCCTGTGACCGATGCACACGGACAACTGTGTGGCAAGCTCAAGGATATTGCCGTCACCACCGGGCCCGAGGGCGGCAAGGTGGCTGGGCTGGTGCTGAAGACTCGCAACGGACTTTCACTCGTTCCTTCTCAGGAAGTCCTGGAGACCCCGGCGGGCACGCTCGAGGTTTCTTCAGCCGATGTGCTGGCGCCGCTCAAGGATGAGGACAACTATCTGTTCCTGCAGCAGGACCTGGTCGACCGTCAGATCATCGATATCAACGGGCGCAAGGTGGTCCGCGTCAACGACGTGGATCTGGAATGGACGGGCCGGGGTGCGGCGCACCTGCTGCGTGTGGCCGAGGTGGAAGTTGGCATAAGCGGCGCCTTCCGCCGCCTTTTCAAGGGCGTACTGCCGCGCACCCGGCTGGAGTTGGTCTCGCGCAAGTTCAGCGCGCGCGCCATTCCCTGGCAGTTTGTCGACGTCATCGAGCCCGATCCGGCGCGCCGCGTCCGGCTGCGCATCGAGCACGAGCGACTGGCCGACATTCACCCGTCTGAGCTGGCAGACATTCTGGAAGATCTTGCACCGGCCGAGCGCGAAGCAATCTTTACCTCGCTCGACGAAGAAGTTGCAGCCGAGACGCTGGAAGAGGTCGAACCCAAGCTGCAGAAGGCGCTGCTGGAAAAACTCGACGATGAGCGCATCGCCGACATCGTGGAGGAGATGGATCCCGGCGCAGCGGCCGACCTGCTGTCTGAACTGCCCGAGGAGCAATCCGACGCCATTCTCGAAGAGATGGAACCCGAGGAGCGGCAGGAGGTCGAGGATCTTCTGGAGTTCGACGAGCACTCCGCCGCCGGTTGCATGACGAGCGAGTTTGTCTACCTGGGGATGGACGCCACCGTCGCGCAGGCCGTCGAGGCACTGCGCAGCTTCGACGGCGATGCGGAAACCATCACCGCGGTTTATCTGCTCGACGAGAAGCGGGTTCTGCACGGAGCTGTGTCGCTGGCGCGCCTTATCATGGCGCACCCCGATACGCATCTCTCGGTTCTGTCGGAGCCGCGCGTGCTCTCCTGCCCTGCCGACATGAAGCAGAACGAACTGGCCGAGATGTTCGACAAGTACAACCTTCACGCTCTGCCGGTCGTCGATCCACTGGGCCGCATGGTGGGAGTTGTGCAGTCGGAGCACGTCATCAGCTTTTTGCGCGAGAAGTTATAGCAGCTACTCAGTGCGCGGCACCGCCGGAAAGACGGTGAGCCGCAACTGCGTGGAGCCGTAAGGCACAAGCGTGATGCGCTCCGTTTCTCCGGCTGGGCGATTGAGGCTCAGTTCCGGGAGCGGCGGCGTGAATTTCTGCTCGGGATTGGCAGGATTGGCCTGTAACTCCCACCCCTTGATCTTGTTTGCAGGCACGGTGAGCGTCACTGGAGGGTTTTCCCACGGGTTCGTGATTGGCCCGGATGTCTGTTTGATCTCGACATCGTGCTCCAGTTTCTCGGGATCGACGGCGAGGCCGTAGTTCCAGTCGCTGGCCGGGGTCGCTTCCCAACTGGGAAACTCCTCGGTGGTGTACTTCGGTTCTACGCGCGGCGACCACTGTTCCTTGATGGCGAGTGAGTAGACGATGGGGCCGCGCTCGATGCCGATGCCGTTCTGCGGCCAGTAAGAAAGGGCCAGTTTCATCGGCAGCGTGAGCACGATCCGTTCGCCGGGCCTGAAGGTGCGGCGCAGGACGATGAAGCCCTTTTCACCGATGACAGCCGGCGTGTGAATACCGTCGATCTCAAGGCGCGGCGCAGAGCACCAGCCGGGCACACGCAAAGCCAGCGGAAACGTGACTGGCGCGCTGGCATCAATCCTGAATTCGATGCGCTCGCGGAATGGATAGTCGGTGGTCTGCGTAATGCTGACGAGACTCGCGCTGTCGCCCACGCGGGCGGTCACCGTGGACGGGCCGTACAGCACGGCCGCCAGGCCGTTATCGGCGGTTTTCATCCACATGCGGATGGTGTAGTTGGGGAAGATGCGGTGCACATTGCCGCCGCAGCAGGCGGTTCTTTGTCCTGGATTCGGCTGGTAGGCCATCATGCGCCCGCCGTGCTCCATGACGTTGTGATCGGAGTCGAGCGTGGCCAGAAACTGGTTGGGGCAGGAGAAATATTGCAATGCTTTCCAGTCTTTCTTGATGGCTCCGGGGCCGGCGTTGAAGCAGGCGCGCTCCACGCGGTCGGCCCACACGGCCTGGCCCGTGGCCATCAGCATGTAGCCCCATGACCAGGTGTGGTCGGAGATGTCGCAGGTCTCGTGGGAATCGAGCGCCGTGGTGGTGCGAAAGTACTCGGTAGTCGAGGGAATGCCATCGATCAGCATGTGGAGATCGAAGATGCGCCGCTCGGTTGCCGCGGCAAAGCGAAGATAGTCCGCGCCACCCGTGTAGAGATAGAGAATCGCGGGCAGCTTCATGGTCTCGGCATAGGTGACGCCGTGGCAGTTAATCGGCGTGGCCGCGTAGACGCGCATCTGGGTCATGTCGGCGTAGTCGCAGTATTCCATGAACTCGTGCCAGGCATTTTCTGCCTTCGTCAGCAGTGCGGGGTCACCGGTGCGCGCGTATGCCCACAGCATTCCCTCCACGTTGGTGATGTTTCTTACCGGCTTTCCGTAGTCGGCAGGGTCATTGAGAAAGTGCTTGCGCAAGGCCGCGGGAATGTCGACGCTCTCAGGATCGCCCGGTACGGTCGTGGCATCGGAAAGGGCCATGAGCGCGCGGAACAGGACGTTCTGCGGCCAGCGATGGAAATCGCCCACGGGATCCTCGAAGAATTTCGGCCCCAGATAGCCGTTGTAGCCGTTCGCGCCGGCGTGGTCGAGCGTGTAGTCGAGCGTGGTGCGCACCTGCGCCATCAGATCCTTGTCCTCGAGCACGAGCGCAAGCCGCGTGGCACCGTCGAGCCAGTAGGCCTTCTGTTCCCAGGGCCACCAGGACTCGCCGGTTTCCTCGCCGGCCCAGTATGGCTCGGTGAACGGCCAGGAGACCTGCGGCAGCTTCGAGCCCAGTTCCGCGGCCTGCATTTCGAGCCAGCCGCGCAGCCATCCCTCGGGCCTCACCGCGCCGGGCGCCAGCGGCGAAAGCGCGCCGTAGTATGCGACGTTGGCATGCGATTCCTCGGCGCCAAACGAGAGCCTTCCGCCGGCCAGTGCGGCGGAGGCGAGCGCTGCAAGACGGAGAAATTCGCGGCGATTGCATACGAGAGGGCCGCAGTCAGCGTGGCTGCAGTTCGGAGGATTCTTCATGAGACGGTCTCCTGAGGAGTGGATGAGAGGCGTTCGCATCAATGGAAACGCGAAAGCGAATTCTATCGCAAAACCTGAGGAGGATGCATGTGCCGGAAGCTGGCTTAACCCCGCTGACGCCACTGCCGCACAAGGTCCGCGGCCGCTTCAGGCCATGTGGGAAACTCAAACTTGAAGCCGGCATCGAGAAGTTTTCCGGGGACGACGTAGCGACTCTTCAGGATCAACTCCGGCTCGGTGCGCAGAAAGAACATACCGATCGAGAGCAGCGCGGCGGGAGCGGGTAAGCCGTTCGGCATTTGCCACGCCTCGCGCAGCGCCGCCATGAACTCGCGGTTGGGGAGCGGGTGTGGCGCGGCAAGATTCACCGGTCCCTCGATCTCCTCGTGGCCGATGAGGAACTCCAGAGCACGGGCGTAGTCGGTCTCGTGCATCCAGGAGACCATCTGGCGTCCGTTGCCCTGCGTGCCTCCAAGTCCGGCGCGTACCAGATGCGACAGAACCGCAAAGACGCTGCCCGGAGCGGGACCGAAGGCAAGCGTGGTGCGGAGCGCGATCTTGCGCGTGCGCGGCGTGGGCGTGAAAAAGAAGGCTGCCTCCCAATCCTTCACAAGCTGTACCGTCCAGCTCCACTTTTCCGGGGCGTGGCGGCGACGGCTGATCCATTCGCTACCGCCGTACTCGCCGGATGCCTCGTCCATCGGTTTGTCGATCGAGTGCCGGTAGATAGTGGCTGCCGATGCGTTCATCCAGAGTCGCGGAGGATTGGCGAGGACGGCAAAGGCCTGATGCAGCAGGCGGGTCGGCCCGATGCGCGAATCGTGAAGCTCGCGGCGGTTGCGCGCCGTGTAGCGGCAGTCGATGCGGCGGCCGGAGAGATGAATGCAGACGTCGGCGCCTTCGAGCGTTTCCACCCACGGCCCGAGCGTCTGGCCATCCCAATGCACAGTGGCCCACGACGCAGTATAAGGGCCGCGCGTAAGAACGGTTACGTGGTGTCCGCGGTCCTGAAAGAACTGCGCCAGCATCTGGCCGACCTGGCCGCTGCCGCCGGGAATCACGATGCGAAGCGGGTGCGTGCTTGAATCGCTCATGGAATCAGCCTAACGCGGCAGGGCAAGTACCTGCGTCCATTCCGAAGCTGTATCCACCAGCACGTCGGGCGGATTTTCCGCGAGCGTATGCAGGCCGAAGCCGAAAGTGCATCCCACCGACCAGGTTCCTCCGTTGCGCGCGGTCTCGACGTCAACCTTGCTGTCGCCGATCATCACCGTTTCCTCCGGGCTGGCGCCGGTCTCTTCCATCAGGGAACGAAGGCCGAACGGATCGGGCTTCTTCATGGGAAAGCTGTCGCCGCCGTAGATGTGCAGGAAGTAATCGGCCAGGCCGAGCCCCTCACAGATTCCCCGCGCCGGGCGCACCGGCTTGTTGGTGAGCACCGCCATGATTCGCCTGGAGCCTCCGGGCGCGTCGTGCAGTTCATGCAGCGCCTTGAGCGAATCGAGCACGCCGTCGTAGGCGTAGGTGAAGTCCAGTTTGTGTTCGCGATAGTACTGCAGGAAAAAAGCGTAGGCCTTGTTAAACAGATCCGCGTCAACCTGCTCGACGGCCGCATTGGTTGCCATGGCCAGTGAGCGCCGCATCAGCAGGGGCGCGCCGTTGCCGACAAAGCCGGCGATCGTGGGATCGGGCAGCGGCTTCAGGCCGAACTCCGCCAGCGATGCATTTACGCTGTTGCAGAGGTCCTGCGCCGAGTCGATCAGAGTGCCGTCGAGATCGAAAACGAGCAGCTTCAGGCGCTCCACGGGGATCGGGCGAAAAACGCGAATCATAGTTTCAGTGTAATCGGCGCAAACCGCCGCGCGCGAAGGGCCGGCATCGTTTACACTATGCAGGCAAAACCTTGGAGAAACCATGCACAGCGCAAAGAATCTTGTCATCGTTGCGGCGGCGCTGTTCACTGCGCAGTGCGTATCTGTCCGGCTTGCCGCGCAGCAATCGCCGCAGCCGGCGTTCAGCACCGATGCCGCGGCCGAGCGCATTCCGAATCTCGACACGCTCAAGAAAGAACTAAGGCAGTACCACGATTGCACATGCACCTGCGGCTGCTACGCGCACGATCTGGATGCGCAGGCCGACCGTGCTATCGCGTTTCTGCGCCGGCGCGCCGCGCATCGCCGCCCGCAGGAGAAACTGGCGCTGATTCTCGACATCGACGAGACAACTCTATCGAACTATCAGGAAGTGGTGGGCGCTGACTTTGCATACAACGCCGCGGTCTTCAATGCGTGGATCGAGAAGGCGCAGGCACCGGTGATTCCAGGCACTCTGCGTCTTTACAAGGAAGCGCAACGGCTGGGTGTGAGCGTCATTTTCATCACCGGCCGGCCCGAAACGGAGCGCGATGCCACAGAACGCAACTTGCGCGCGCAAGGTTTCGACCATTGGCAGGAGTTGGTGATGCGCAGCGCGGGGCAGTCATCAGAGACCGCAAGGAAGTACAAGCAGGAGGCCCGCAGGCAGTTGGTGGCGAAGGGATACGCGCTGGCGCTCAATGTCGGCGATCAGTGGAGCGACCTGAAGGGCAAGCCGGAAGCGGAA